>NZ_JBMMGT010000006.1:0-103829 GCF_049366555.1 Avibacterium volantium
GCTTTTTAAGAGAGAGCCTTAGTAAGCGATAAATAAGAATGAAGCATTTTCACTCTTATTTATATTTTTGCATTATTGTAAGTGCGGTGTTTTTTCTAATTATTTATTCGCCAAAATCACTGCTCTTTTTGGCGCAGGATAGCCTTCAATGGTTTTGCTATGATCGTTTGGATCAAGAAAATCAATCAAGCTCTCATTTTCTAGCCATTCGGTTTTACGTTGTTCTTCAAGGCTGGTTACCGCCACATCTACACAGCGCACATTGTGGAATCCGCTTTTTTCTAGCCATAAAATCAAGGCGTTGACTGAAGGGATAAAATACACATTTTTCATTTTTGCGTAGCGATCTTGCGGTACAAGCACGGTATTTTCATTGCCGTCAATCACTAAGGTTTCAAGCACCAATTCACCACCCGCCCTTAACTGATTTTTCAATTGCGCAAAATGCTCAAAAGGGGATTTGCGATGATAAAGCACGCCCATTGAAAACACGGTATCAAACACGCCTAGAGGTTGCATTTGCTCAATGCCAAGGGGGATTAAATTGGTGCGGCGGTCATTATTTAGCAATTTACGCACCGCTTCAAACTGGCATAAAAAGAGTTCAGTGGGATCAATGCCCACCACCATTTTTGCCCCTTCGCCTACCATTCGCCACATATGATAGCCACTGCCACAGCCCACATCTAAAATCACGCGATCGTTGAGTGGGGCAAGGTGAGGCAGCACGCGATCCCATTTGAAATCAGAACGCCATTCGCAATCAATATGAATGCCATAAAGATGATAAGGCCCTTTGCGCCAAGGCATTAATTGCTTGAGATGATAAATAATGCGCTGACGCTCGCCTGCGCTGAGTTCAACATCGCCCTCAGATTGCACCGCACTTTTTAAATTAATCTGATTGGCGTGCAAATCAGGCAGAAAATCTACAATTTTTGCCCATTTGGCGTAATCGCCGTGGGTTTGCTTTTCCCACTGTTTAAGTTGAGCGGGTAAGGTTTCGAGCCAAGCAGAAAGCGGGCTGGTTGCAATTTGTTGATAAAAAGGACGAAAATCGATCATAATTTATAAACTGAACATTCCAAAAGAAATGGTTAAAATTTGAGAAAGGTCATATTTTACCTGATTTGGTACTGTTATTCTATTTCCCTTTTCGCTAGACTAACCAGCAGAAAAATAAGCAAATAAGATTAATATGGAAACCGTAGAATTATTAGTTAATGTAACGCCAAGTGAAACCCGCATCGCCCTTGTGGATACGGGGATTTTGAAAGAAGTGCATATCGAACGCCAAGCCAAACGTGGCATTGTTGGCAATATTTATAAAGGGCGAGTAACGCGCGTGCTGCCCGGAATGCAATCGGCTTTTGTGGATATAGGCTTGGAAAAAGCGGCATTTTTGCACGCTTCTGATATTGTTTCGCACACAGAATGTGTAGATGAAAACGAGAAAAAACAGTTCATCGTCAAAGACATTGCCGAGCTTGTGCGTGAAGGGCAAGATATTGTGGTGCAAGTGGTGAAAGATCCGCTTGGCACGAAAGGCGCAAGGCTGACCACGGACATTACGCTGCCTTCTCGCTATCTCGTGTTTATGCCAGAAAACAGCCACGTTGGCGTGTCGCAACGGATTGAAAGCGAAGAAGAACGTGCGCGCTTAAAAGATCTGGTATTGCCGTTTTGCGATGAATTAGGCGGCTTTATTATTCGTACTGCGGCGGAAGGGGCGCGAGAAGAAGATCTGTTGCAAGATGCCGAATTTTTAAAACGCTTATGGCGCAAGGTAATGGAGCGCCGCGCAAAATATCCAACACGTTCAATGCTTTATGGTGAACTTGCGCTTCCGCAGCGTATTTTACGCGATTTTATTGGGGTCGATTTAGAAAAAATCCGCATTGATTCCCATCTTTGCTTTGATGAAGTGAAGCAATTCACCGAGGAATTTATCCCAAGTTTGACGGACAAGTTAATGCTGCATTCAGGCAAGCAGCCCTTGTTTGATGTCTATGGCGTGGAAAATGCCATTCATACCGCATTAGACAAGCGCGTTAATCTCAAATCGGGCGGTTATCTCATCATAGAACAAACGGAAGCAATGACCACCATTGACATCAATACCGGCGCATTCGTAGGGCATCGTAATCTTGAAGAAACCATTTTCAATACCAATATTGAAGCCACCAAAGCCATTGCGCAACAGCTTCAGCTACGCAATCTCGGCGGCATTATCATCATTGATTTTATTGATATGCAAAAAGAAGAGCATCAAACCCGCGTGCTGGAATCCTTACAAGAAGCACTGGCGAAAGATCGCGTAAAAACCAGCGTGAACGGCTTTACTCAGCTCGGTTTGGTGGAAATGACACGCAAACGCACCCGCGAAAGTTTAGAACACGTTCTATGTGATGAATGCCCTGAATGTAGCGGACGTGGACGGGTGAAAACCGTAGAAACCATTTGCTACGAAATTATGCGTGAAATTATCCGCGTACATCACCTTTTCGACAGTGAAAAATTTGTGGTCTATGCCTCAAGAGCGGTGGCAGATTATTTGATCAACGAAGAAAGCCACGGACTCGTGGCAGAATTAGAAGTATTCGTTGGCAAACAAATTCAAATAAAAACCGAAGTGTATTACCACCAAGAACAGTTTGACGTGGTAGTAATGTAAAACTTCCTCAAAAAGCACCGCACTTTGTTTGAGAGTAGATTAAGGCAGATCAAAGTGCGGTCTTTTTTACGAATTTTTTGCGATAAGCCCTGCGGAATCATCATTCCTTTCTTGCACGACTTGAGAAATTAGCGTAAATTATCAACGTATCATTTGATGATACATTAACTGTTTTGTGAAAGTGAGTAAAGCAATGAATATCAAAGTTGAAATCAAACAGTGGGGAAATAGTAAAGCCGTGCGTTTGCCAAAGGATTTTGCTGCTGCAATGAATTTAAATGCGGGAGATATGTTGGAATTTGCGCAAGTTGATGAACAAACCATTAAAGTTGTTGTGCTACCCAATCCAAGCAAGGTAAAGAAAAAAAGATTAAGCCTTGCGGAACGTATCGCAATGACATCGCATAAAACGTTGCCTGCTTGCGATGAATGGGATTCCATTGA
This sequence comes from Avibacterium volantium, assembly GCF_049366555.1. GTDB lineage: Bacteria > Pseudomonadota > Gammaproteobacteria > Enterobacterales > Pasteurellaceae > Avibacterium > Avibacterium volantium_A. The sequence continues at coordinate 3,119 of NZ_JBMMGT010000006.1, forward strand.
ACCTGTGGGAGGCGAAGTTTAATATGGTAAAATCGCCCTTTGATCGTGGTGATATTATCTCGGTGTGTTTAAATCCGACGGTTGGAAAAGAAATTCAAGGAGAACGCAGACCTGCATTAGTGCTGAGTAGTCGTGCTTTTCATCAATTGGGTTTTATGAAAATTGCGCCGATTACACAAGGTAACGCTGAAATGGCAAGAGAAAATGGCTTTGCTGTTACCTTAAGCGGTACAGGCTGTAAAACGCAAGGTATTATTCTAGCTTATCAAACAAGAACCATTGATTTTAGAAATCGAGATGCGAAGAAATTAGAATCTGCACCAGATTATATTGTGTCAGAAGTGCAAGATATTGTTGAATCCATACTCAGAGATTAATATTATGGTTTAAGCTGTTAGCTTGACTAACAGCTTTTTTATTTTTAATGATGATTAAAACGAGAAAACAATGCTAAATAAAGTAACCCAATCGCTACTTGCGCCGAGTCAGTTGGCAACGCAAGATTTAATGAATGTGTTTAACCTAATGGATCACCGCAATATTGATTATGCGGATTTATATTTCCAGCTTAGCCAAGATGAAAGTTGGATGTTAGAAGACGGTATTATTAAAGAAGGCGGTTTTCATATTGATCGCGGCGTGGGCGTGCGTGCGGTGAGTGGTGAGAAAACTGGTTTTGCTTATGCGGATCAAATCAACTTGGCGAGCTTGCAGCAATGTGCCAATGCAGTGAAAGGCATTGCGCAGCCTACGCAGCAAAGTTTTATTTTACCACAGCCGTTCACACCAGTTTCTGCGGTGCAACGCTATGCCGCGATTAATCCACTGGAAAGCCTCAGTAAAGAAAAGAAAATTGAATTATTGCATCTGGTGGATCGCACTGCGCGTTCGGCTGATCCGCGTGTTACTAAGGTTTCTGCTAGTTTAAGCGCAATTTATGAAGAAGTGTTGATTGCTGCCACTGATGGCACATTAGCCGCGGATATTCGCCCTTTAGTGCGTTTGTCTATTTCTGTCTTAGTGGAAGAAGATGGCAAGCGTGAGCGTGGTGGTGCAGGCTGCGGCGGACGCTTTGGATTAGATTGGTTCTTTGAGATAGATAACGGCGAAATGCGCGCAGTGGCGTTTGCCAAAGAAGCGGTGCGACAAGCTTTGGTGAATCTTAATGCAATCCCAGCACCTGCTGGATTAATGCCTGTTGTGCTTGGTGCTGGCTGGCCGGGCGTGCTATTGCACGAAGCGGTCGGGCACGGCTTAGAAGGGGATTTCAATCGTAAAGAAAGTTCCTTATTTACAGGCAAAGTGGGCGAGCTGGTAACTTCACCGCTTTGCACCATTGTTGATGACGGCACATTGCCAAATCGTCGCGGCTCGCTCACCATTGATGATGAAGGCGTGCCAAGTCAATGCAACGTATTGATTAAAGACGGCATTTTGCAAGGCTATATGCAAGACAAAATGAATGCGCGCTTGATGGGCGTTGCACCTACGGGCAATGGCCGCCGTGAAAGTTATGCCCATTTGCCAATGCCAAGAATGACCAATACTTATATGCTTGAAGGAAAAAGCAAATTTGACGATTTGATTGCTTCTGTAGATCGTGGAATTTTTGCACCGCACTTTGGTGGCGGCCAAGTGGACATCACTTCAGGCAAATTCGTGTTCTCAACCTCTGAAGCCTATCTAATCGAAAATGGCAAAATCACCAAACCAGTCAAAGGCGCAACCCTTATCGGTAGCGGAATTGAAGTGATGCAAAATATCTCAATGGTGGCCGACAGCGTAGAAATCGACCACGGCATCGGCGTATGTGGCAAAGAAGGCCAAAGCGTACCCGTTGGTGTTGGGCAGCCCGCATTAAAAATTGAAGAAATTACGGTGGGGGGGACGAGTTAGTCATATTTTTCAAAGTAATTAGCCTCTATTTTTAGAGGCTATTTTTTATTCTTCTTTATATGCTTTCCATTTCAGCATTCGTTCTACCAAATTAAGTAGTTCAGCACGTTCATAACCATCTAATCCTTTTAATAATTGTTCTAATTGTCTAGCTTGATCCATAGAACGATTACTACTATTTGTTAATAAATCTGCAATTTCACAGTGAAAGATTTCAGATAATTCTAATAAACGCAAAATATTTGGAACTGATTTCCCACGCTCCATTCGAGAAACTGCATCATTGCTAATTTCCAAAATTTCTGCCAATTGTGCTTGAGTTAATCCTACTGCTTGGCGGTATTTTGCTATGGCTTGTCCTACATTGAGTAGTAGCTGCTTATTCTTATCCAGCATTATTTTCTCCCTTAAAAGAGAGAAATAATAGATATTGACTTCTATTCATAAATAGCACAATATACTTATACTAGATGTTAAAAGTCTAATTTTAGGGCGGAAAAATAATTTACAAAAAAATAAAAAAATTTTTAGCTCGACACAACCTGACGTAAGTCTTACTTAAAGCTTATTTACAATAGCTTTCAATCAATAACCAAACCGATTTCTAAGTTATGACAAAAAGCAGTAGAACCAATCAGTTAGCTCAACGTATCAGTGCTTTGCTTGCTGATCTCAATATGGGAAAACGTGTTGATATTAACCAACTTGCAGAACGTTTTGAAGTTTCTATCCGCACTTTACAGCGTGATATTAATGAGAGATTAGATTTCCTCCCTTGGGAAGAACTTGGCCCAAGATTTTATAAATTAAACCGCCAAAAGTTAGATATTTTAACGGAAGAAGATATTCAACGCTTTGCACTCTTTGCAAGTATCTCCAACCTTTTCCCAAGTGTTGATAAAGCTTTTTACCAAGAAAAACTCACACAATCTGTGCAAGTGAAAGGCTTTCAATATGAAGATATTTCACATCTGAAAGCTCAGTTTGATTTACTTAATCAAGCCATTCACGAAAGTAAAAAAATCTCTTTCAAATATAAAAAGTTATCAACGAATCAAAACAGTTTTTATCAGATTTCCCCTTATTTACTCACAAATAAAAATGGCATTTGGTATCTGGTTGGTACGGATAACAATCAAAATGATAAACAAAAAACCTTTTGTTTTACCCAAATTAGCCAGCTGGAAGTGCTAGCTGAGCATTTTATTCCTAATCAACAGTTTATTGAGCAAATTAAAAACAGCGATTCGCTTTCTCACGGCAATGTGATTACAGAGGTCGTGATTCAGGTTTCCGCCTTTGCAGCACCATTTTTCTTACGCCGTAATTTATTGCCAAATCAAAAGCTATTACACAAGTTAGAAAACGGTGAATTGTTATTGGCTTCAGAAAATGTCAATCCTCTAGATATTCTGCCTATTGTGCAATATTGGATTCCACATCTCTCTATTATCAGCCCGCAAAACTTGCAGGGAGAATTGCAAAATAATTTGGTGCAGTATTTGAATAAGATGGAAAAAAGCAGGGAGTAATTATGTCAAAGTATGATGTATTAGCAAATTATTGTGAAAATGATCTTCTTTTAACAAGAGAGGAATGGATTGAGCGATATGGTAATAGAACCTATCAAGATATAAATATTAGTAATCTATTAATTGATAAGTTAATCAAAATGAAGGTAGATTTCTCAATTAAAACAAATGATATAGCATATGAAGTGAAACGAGTTGAAGAGATTATTGAAGGTAATGGTTTCTCTTGCCGAGTATATACCGAGAATCGTTCTGTAGCAATTGGTGCCAGTGTTATCTCTGGTATTGGATCTTTGATTGGAGCAGCTTCGGCAGTAGCGATTGCTGCGCATAATTTGGCAACTTATGATCCAGATTTTGAAATTGGTAAAAGTCTAACAGAAAATAAAGTTAATGTGAGATATAAAAAAGGTAATACTAAAGATAATAAGTTTTTGCCACCAGATTCACCAGAAAGCAGCGCTCAAACATCAGTACAGAATAAAATAGAAGATAGTATTAATTGCAAGAATGCTAAAGCAGTAGAGAAGATATTTTCTATGCTAACAGAGTGGGTAAATACCAATTTTGATAAGGTTGAAGATAAATATAAAAGAGATTTTTTAGAAGCAGAATATTTTCTAATTTTATTCCATAATCTGATTAAAGAACTTTCAGAAGATAAATTGATTAATGTTGAAGATGCATCTGATATTGAGCTACTTTCTGCAATTTACTATTATTTTTCATTCTATGATTGCAATGATTTTACAGATTTATTTGAAGTGTTGGATGCATTTTCATCTTATCTAAGTAATAATGATGAAAATGTGATTTCACGTAAATTTGGAGTGGCTGGATTAAATTTTTCTTATTTATACAAGCAAATGTTACTTTTTATGTCAATAAAGTTAATTTTAAAAATGGAACTGGAAAGAAAAGAGCATCCAACTTTTTCAGGTTATGAAAAATGGAAAAAAGAAAAACCTAAGGAACATCAATATGCAATTGATGTGGTTTCTTATCTTTTTAAGTAAACTATCAATTTAGAATAAGTTATTTTAACTTAGCCAACTTTATAGGAGAAAATTATGTTAGTTGATGAAACCTCACTAACGAGAGTTGATTTAAATGATGTAACCTCACTAACGAGAGAACAATTTATTGATAAATATTCTTATCAAACATTTCACTGTTTGGCGATTTCAATGAGTTTTTTACAAAGGCTTATTGAATATAGAATGAATTTTTCTATTAGCACGTCTAATGTGATTGGAGATGCAAAAATAGTTGAAGCTGCTATAGAGAAAAATGGTTTTACGTGTCGTGTTTATACTGAAAATAGGGCGGCAGGTGTGGGAGCGGCTTTATTTTCTGGTGTTGGAGGTGTTATTGGTGCAGCCACTGCTATAGGTATTGCTGTACATAATTTAGCAACCTACAACCCAGATTTTGAGATTGGCAAAAACTTAATTGATAAAAAAATTAACGTAACATATAAAAAATAGTTCACTAAAACACAACGAACAATAGGAGATAAAAATGTTTGTACAAAATCTAACCTTAGAACAACAAGGTGCACTTATTTATTTAGCTAAAGAAGTTGCTCAGGCTGATGGCTATGCTGATGAATTACAAGCAGGTATGGTAGAAATTCTAAAACAACAGTCTGAAACTGGTGTGGCAGAAAGAGAAATTTCTATTAATGAGCTTGGTACATTATTCAACACAAAATTAGCAAAATATTCTTTATTATTAGAATTACTTGGTGTCGCACTTTCTAATGATGAATATCACGCGAATGAACAAAGTCTTATTGTTCAGTATGCTTCTAGTTTAAATGTATCGCAAGATGAATTACATCTGCTCGAAAAATGGGTTGAAAAACAATTTGCATTACAAAAAGAAATTAATGCATTACTAGCTTAATTAATAAGGAGAAAATTATTATGCCACTACCATTTATTTTGGCTGGAGCAGCGGTTGCAGCTGTAGCAGCAGGAGCCAAAAAAGGCTATGACGGCTATCAAGATAGTTCAAAAGCAGATGATATTATTGATAGAGAAAAACGCCGTTATGAGAATGCAGAGGAAAACTTTAAAGAACAAGAGAAATCAATGGGGAAATCTCTTGATAAATTAGGTCAATTACAATTATCTATTGGTGAAGATTTTTCCAAATTTGATACTCTCGCGAAATCCTTACTGGAAAAGCTCTCTCAATATCAAGAAACCAAAGATTTGCAAATCAATATTCCTAAACATCAATTAGATAAAATTCAAGGTGTTGCTTTGTCTGCTACTGTCTATTTAGGACAGATAGCTGGTTCTGCTGCGATGGGGGCTGGCGCAGCTTACGCCGTATATGGTGGAGTGATGGCATTAGCAGCTGCTTCTACAGGCACACCGATTGCAGCTCTTTCTGGTGCTGCTGCCTATAATGCAACAATGGCAGCAATTGGAGGAGGTTCTCTTGCTGCTGGTGGATTAGGTATGGCTGGTGGTGCGGCTATTTTAAGCGGTGTCGTTGCTGCACCAATTGCATTAGTAGCTGGTTTTGCTTATGCAAATCACGCAGAGAAGAAACTTGAAAATGCAAAAGAATATAGTTATGCCGTTAATCAAGCTATTTTAAGTATGGAGTCTGCTAACCAGTATTTTGAAGACACTCAATATTATGTTAATAAAATCTATGATGAACTTAGCAGAGTATATAAAATATTTAAACGATATTTTCAAGATTTAAAAAATATGGATACTTTGGTTCGTAACGGTGCGGACGTGACAGCTATTGGTGAACCGATTATTCGAATTACTCAGAATGGTTATGCCCTAGCTTCTATCTTGACGGATGTCATTACAACACCATTATTTAAAGCGAAAAAACAAGATAATGGCGAATTAGTCAAAGATGAAAATAATACTATTGTATTTAAAACAGATAGTAAGGGAATGAAAATCATCAATAAAATAGAAATTGATGAAAGCCTTGCAAAATCCAAAGATAGCTCAACAAAATTTGAAGCATAAATAATAAAAGGCGAGAAATATCTCGCCTTTTTAGGAGATAACAGATGACAAGCATTGCAGCAGACAAGCCAGAATTTGATTGGGCTGGTGAATTAGAAAAAACAGTAGTAAATTCATTAGTAACAACGTTTGGATTAGATTTTTTACTTTTTGAAGATAAACGGGGAGGGGATGTTGATACGATAAATAATGCTCGCCAGGGTGTTTATGCTACTGAAGAAGCTAAAAATACCTATGAAAATAGAGAGGCTTATGATTCTCACGTTTATCATTCAGATAAACGTTATATAGGAAAAGGTAGAGCGGATAAGGCATTGCAAGAACAAGGAAAATTAGATGATGCTTACCGAGTAGGAAAAAAATTAGGTAATAAGAAAGGAATCCGACAATTAGATCATACGATTTCAGGTAAAGAAATTTCTAATGATGCAGGACGTGTTTTAGCAGGGTTGAATGGAGTTGATTTAGCTAACCAAGAAAGCAATTTAAATTCTACACATTGGTATGTTAATAACTTGAAAAGAGATCATAGTGTAGAAAAGTTTGTTAATGAAATTATACCCAAAAAATCTGCAGAATTAGAAAAATTAATTCAAAAGAAAGAGCAAGAACTTGCTAAAATGCCAACCTCAACGCCACAAGAGCGTCATAAAAAAGATCTTGCCCACAATGAGTTAGAGCAAAGTAAAGCCAAAAAGAAAGTACTTGATGATGTATTAGAAAATAAAGAAAAAATCATTGAAGCAGATCAAAAGGCACGCAAGGCATATAATCAACAAATTAATTTAAAATACTATACAAGTGCTACGTTCTTTAAATCAACTGCGGTAGCCGCAGGTAAAAAAGGATTGCAAATGGGAGCTCGCCAAGCCTTAGGTTTGATTCTCGCTGAAGTTTGGTTTGAATTAAGAGAGCGTATCCCAGAAATTTATCAAGAATTAAAACAAAATTTTACTATTGCTAAGTTTTTAGAAAAAATTGCCGTATCGTTAGAAAATATTTTTAATCGAGTAAAAAAACGATTTAAAGATATTATTTCTGCTTTTAAAGATGGTGCTCTTTCGGGGATACTTGGCAGTATTAGTACAACGGTGATGAATATTTTCCTTGTTTCAGAAAAAATAGTTGTTAAGCTTATTCGCGAAATGTGGAATAGCCTTGTTAGTGTAATTAAATTAATTGCATTTAATCCTGATAAATTAGATACCAAAATGTTGTTTAAAAGTGTATTAAAACTGCTTGGTGCAGGCTTGGCAACTGCCTTGGGGGCAATGTTAAACGCACACTTAGCAAGTATGCTTGTATTCCCTATGGGAGATTTAATTAGTGCATTCTTAAGTGCTTTAGCAACGGGGGTTATGACATTAGCATTTGGATACTTCATTGAAAATGGGCTTTCTTTGCAATTTATATGGGACATAATTAATTCATATAAACAAAAATACGAAGTAATGATCAATCATATGAAAGAAATTAATGCGGAGCTTGATCGTTATTTACTACGATGGGCAGAGATTGAATTTAATCTTAAACCTGATGAAATTATGATTTTTGCCGACAGCTTAGAAGCCTGTAACTCTGAATTAGAACGATCACTTGTTTTAAAACAAGAAATCGAACGACGAAATATTGATTTACCTTTTGACCTAGGTGATGTAGAAAGTGCTAGAAAATGGTTTGCTAGCTTAGCAAAAAATGCATAATCTAACACAATTCCCTTGTGATGCTTGTGGCAAATGTTGTCGCCGAGTCAATTTAAGTGAGCAAACTCGCTTTTTAGATCGTAGCGATGGTGTTTGCCATCATTTCAATGAACTAACAAATCTTTGTAGTATCTACGAAAAGAGACCTCTTGTCTGCCGAGTAAAAGATTATTATTTAGCACATCTTTCTCATCAGTATTCTTGGGAAGAGTTTGTTCGTTTAAATATTGAAGTTTGTGAAATATTGAAGAAAGGATAAAGTCTTTCTTTTATTATTTGTAGCATTCTTGATTGTTAAGTGAGATAGTTCTGAATTAATGGCTTTGTTGATTTTATATTCAAAATAATTGATTAATTATTCATTTTAAACTATGCTATCCTCACTTTTGGAAAATTTAAGGATCGCAAATGAGTGCTTATAACAGACAAACCTTTGATGAAGTGATGATACAAAATTATGCGCCGGCAGAGTTTATTCCTGTGAAAGGGAAGGGGAGTAGAGTTTGGGATCAGAAAGGGCGAGAATATATCGATTTCACAAGCGGTATTGCTGTGAATGCGTTGGGGCATTGTCCTGATGAGATTGTGGCGGTGCTGAAAGAGCAAGGGGAAATACTGTGGCATTCTAGCAACTGGTTTACCAGTGAGCCAACCTTGCAATTAGCTACAAAATTGGTGCAGAAAACCTTTGCGGATCGGGTGATGTTTGTTAATTCTGGCGCGGAAGCTAACGAGGCTGCGTTGAAATTGGCTCGCCGTTATGCAGTAGATCATTTTGGCGCGCAGAAAAGCAAAATTATTGCCTTTAAGCAAAGTTTTCACGGACGTACATTATTCACCGTGAGCGTAGGTGGGCAAGCGAAATATTCCGGTGGCTTTGGGCCGAAACCTGCGGATATTATCCACGTTCCTTTTAACGATCTTACCGCGGTAAAAGCCGTGATTGATGACCATACTTGTGCCGTGATTGTTGAGCCAATTCAAGGCGAAAGTGGCGTGAAACCTGCTGATCCTGCATTCTTACAGGGGTTACGTCAGCTTTGTGATGAAAACAATGCCTTGCTAATCTTTGACGAAGTGCAAACAGGCTTGTCTCGCACGGGCTATCTTTATGCTTACATGAAATATGGCGTTGTGCCTGATATTCTGACTTCAGCTAAAGCCTTGGGCAATGGCTTTCCAATTGGCGCAATGCTCACTACCAATGAGATTGCAAAAAGTTTTTCTGTTGGTGTACACGGTACAACTTTTGGCGGCAATCCCCTTGCTTGTGCTGTGGCGTCAAAGGTGGTGGACGTGCTTTCTGATGAAAAATTCTTAGCAAAAATCCACCGCACTTCTGAATTATTTATGCATAAATTGAATGAACTAAATCAGGCGCTGAATTTATTTAGCGAAATTCGTGGTGAGGGCTTGTTGATTGGCGCAGAGCTAAATGCGAATTATCAAGGAAAAGCCAGCGAATTTGTGAAAAGTGCGGCTAAAAATGGACTAATGATTTTAGTTGCAGGTCCTGATGTCTTGCGTTTCACCCCCGCGTTGAATATTAGCGATGAAGAATTGCAAGAAGGGTTTGTGCGCTTGGAAAAAACCTTGCAAGAATTTGTGTAATAGATTGAATTAAAAAGAAAAACCTCGCATTTAGCGAGGTTTTTTATGGACGTTATGAACGCTTCATAATCTCGAAAAACTCTTCATTGGTTTTGGCAACGGCAAGTTTATCAATAAGGAATTCCATTGCTTCCACTTCACCCATTGGATTAAGGATTTTGCGTAGAATCCACATTTTTTGTAGTTCGTCAGGGGTGGTGAGTAAGTCTTCTTTACGCGTGCCTGAACGGTTAAAGTCAATGGCTGGGAACACACGTTTTTCAGCGATTTTACGCGAAAGATGTAGCTCCATATTCCCCGTTCCTTTAAATTCCTCGAAGATCACTTCATCCATTTTTGACCCTGTATCTACAAGTGCGGTTGCTATAATGGTTAAACTTCCGCCTTCTTCAACGTTACGCGCTGCACCGAAGAAACGTTTTGGACGATGTAACGCATTAGCATCTACACCACCAGAAAGGATTTTACCTGAAGCAGGGGTTACGGTGTTATAAGCTCGGGCAAGACGCGTGATACTATCTAATAAAATCACCACATCTTTTTTATGTTCAACTAAACGTTTTGCCTTTTCGATAACCATTTCAGCAACTTGAACGTGGCGTGAGGCGGGTTCATCAAAGGTTGAAGCAATCACTTCACCTTTTACCGAGCGCTGCATTTCCGTTACTTCTTCTGGACGTTCGTCAATTAATAATACGATAAGCACACATTCAGGATAATTATGGGTGATGCTTTGTGCAATGTTTTGTAACAACATTGTTTTTCCCGCTTTTGGTGGGGCAACAATCAAGCCACGTTGTCCTTTACCGATAGGAGAGGCTAAATCTAAAATACGCGCGGTTAAATCTTCTGTTGAGCCGTTACCACGTTCCATTCTTAAACGTGAATTGGCGTGAAGTGGGGTTAAATTTTCAAATAAAATTTTGCTACGTGAAACTTCAGGTTTGTCATCATTAACTTGATCCACTTTTAGCAAAGCAAAATAACGTTCCCCTTCTTTTGGCGGACGAATTTTCCCTTCAATTTTATCCCCAGTTTGTAAATTGAAACGGCGAATTTGGCTTGGAGAAACATAGATATCATCAGGGCCAGCAAGGTAGGAGCTGTCAGCGGAACGTAAGAAACCAAAGCCATCAGGCAGGATTTCTAACACACCACCACCGAAAATATCCTCACCGCTTTTGGCGTGTTGTTTTAGGATTGCGAAAACAATATCTTGCTTGCGTAAACGGGCTAGATTTTCTAAACCCATTTGTTCTTCACCGAGTTTTACCAGCTCGGAAACAGGCATATTTTTAAGTTCTGTTAAATGCATAATAATTTGAAATGTTGGTTAGATTGGAAAATGAATTTGTAATGAAGATGTTTGAACATAGAATGGGCGTAAAGTTACCATTAAATAGCGGTGATGTCTAGAAGATAAAGGGGTAAATAATAAAAAAATTGGCTAGTGATATTAATGCTAGCCAAGTGCGGTGTATTTTGGTTGAGTTCTTTGGAAAGCACGGCGGATTGTTGTAACTGCTGTTGAGAATCTGTACTTTGAGCAAGTGAAATAGCAGGTAGAAATCCCAGTCCATAAATTAAGCAATTGATTTTACGCATAAAATTCCTTGTTTATGGCGCATACTGTGTTTTAGGTAGGATTTGAATTGTATATAAATGAAAATTATTATCAATATCATTGACAATCCTTTTTTGCCTTTTTAAGATAAGCGAAATTTTTTTGGAAATGACAACTTATCAACAACAAAAAGGATAGAAAACACTTATGAAAATGAAGTTTTCACCATTGTATCTCGCACTAGCATCAACGATTTGTACGACTATTTGTAGCGCGGCTTATGCGGTAGAGCAGTTAGAACAAATTAACGTTCAAGCGTTGCGCGATCCCACGCAGTACACCAAAGATCAAGCGAATATCGCCATTTTAAATCGATCTCAATTAGATACTTTACAGCCTGCTAGCGTAGCGGAAGCCTTATCGACACAAGCGAATGTGGAGATTGCAGGCGGTTCGCGAACACTGGCACAAAAACCAGCTATTCGTGGTTTAAGTGGAACAAGAGTGGTTCAGGTGGTAGATGGCGTGCGGCAAAATTTTAATTTAGAGCATCGTGGATCTTATTTCTTACCAACCAGTATGCTAAGCGAAGTCGAAGTGGTGAAAGGGCCTGCAAGTACCTTATGGGGCAGTGGCGCATTAGGCGGTGTGGTGGCAATGCGAACCTTGAATGCCTTTGATTTACTTAGACCCAACGAAACTTGGGGGGCGTTGATCAAGCAAGGCTATCATTCGGCGGATTCAGGTTCACAAAGTGAATTGGCAGTTTATGGAGCAAATGGTCAGTTTGATTGGTTAATTCAAGGATTTTACAATAAAAATAAAGACTTACGTTTAGGTAAGGGTTTAGGCAAATTACCGCATAGCGAACTCACTCAGCAAGGTGGCTTAGTTAAAGCAGGTTGGCAAATAAATGATCATCATCGTTTAGAATTAAACCTGCGCGGCACGCAAAGTAAACAAACTGCGCCAGCTAATAATGAGATGTATGAGCCTTATACGCCGAATGATTTTGTTGCAGAAGTAGGGCAAATTTATGCAAGCGGTGGCAAGCCTGATTATGGCAAAGCTGGCGGTATCGCTGATCTTTCTGCACAAAAAGTAAAAGATCGTTCTGCGTCATTGCGTTATCTTTTCAATCCAGATTCCCGCTTGGTGAATGGTGAATTAACGCTGTATATCAATGATACCAAAGAAACCGAAACCAATCTTCGCACAGGTACCAATGATGAAACTCATTATAAAACCACGGGATTTAACTTGCGTAATGCCTCAGAGTTTGATCGTGTTGCCTTGATTTATGGGGTAGATTTTTATCAAGACAGAGTAAAAACAAAACGCGAGAAAAAAGCGCAAGATGGCACTTGCATCAATGCGACCTCTCCTCGTTGTCGTGATTATTCTACTGCCAATTATCGCCCAAATCCTTATGATGCCAAAGCCAATGTGTGGGGCGCTTATTTGCTCAGCCACATTAATCTCAGCGACGATTTCGTGCTTTCGCCAGCGCTACGTTTTGATAGCTACCAGAGTTCAGAAAAACAAAGCCAAAGTTATCGTAAAAACCACTTATCCCCTTCCGTTACCTTGGATTATCGAGCCACACCTTGGCTGAATTTAAGCGCAAAATATGCAGAAGCATTCCGCGCCCCAAGCCTGCAAGAACGTTATATTTCAGGCCATCATTTCGGTTTTAAAGGAATGGCGGAAGCGGTATTTGTAGAGAATACCGATCTCAAAGCCGAAGTGGCGAAAAATAAAGAATTGAGCGCCAAATTCCACTGGCAAGATTTGTGGACAGCGCAGGATAAGCTCAGCGTCACCGCAACGGTTTTCCAAAATGATGTAAAAGATTTTATTGAATTACAGCAAATTGGAATGATACGCCAAAAACGCACATTGCAATTCCAATATCGTAACGTACAAAATGCGCGTTTAAGAGGGGCAGAACTTGCCGCTCATTACGAAACGCCACGTTGGTCAGCGGATCTTCAGTATGGCGTATTGCGTGGTAAAGATCGCCAAACGGGCGAAGCCTTAGAAAATATCAATGCGGATAAAATTGTTCTTGCAGCGTCTTATGCGCTTGTGCCAGAAACTTTCACTGTTGGGGCAAAAGTGCGTCACTATTTTGCGCAAAAACGTGTACCTACATCGCATAAGGGGCATTATCCGTCTTATACCTTAACGGATATTACCGCTAGCTATGCACCACAAAAAGGCGAGTGGTCAAATTTACGCATTGATTTTGCGGTGGAAAATTTCTTTGATAAAGCCTACACCCCAGCTTTCAGCTTAACCCCTGAAGCAGGGCGCAATGTCAAAGTATCGTTAGCTTATCAATTCTAATTTGGGGGATAAACAATGATACAACAACAAATTGCGCAGGCATTGGCAGATAATCCTGATTTGCACACCCTTGATCTTGCCGCACAACTCAAGGTGAAAGAAGGAAAAATTATCCAAAATTTACCCCCGCACTTTATTGATTTTTATCGAGGAGATACGGCAGAGTTGCTGGCAGAAATTCATACTTGGGGCAACGTGGTTACCATTGTGGAAAAAGCGGGATCGATTTTTGAAATCAGCGGCATGTTTCCCCAAGGACAATTTGGTTACGGCTATTTTAATCTCAATATGAAAAAGGAAGCCGGCATTGCCTTACACGGACATTTACAGTTAGACAAAGTGAAACACATTGTTTTGTTGAGCAAGCCTTTTCGTGGTAAAGAAAGTTATGCCATCGCTTTTATTACTGATGAAGATGAGGTGCTATTTAAAATTTATCTTGGGCGTGATGAGCAACGCCAGCTCATTCCTGAGCAAGTTTCAAAATTTAACCAATTAAAAAATAAGGACAATTTATGCTAGATCGCCAACAACGTTTAAATCAACGCCTTGCGCCAGAAATTCAGGCCTTAAAACAGCAATGCAAAACCTTGTTATTAGCCACGGTTGATGAAAATGGCACTCCCAATGTGAGCTATGCCCCTTTTGCCGAAGGGGAGCAAGGCTACTATATTTTTATTTCCACCATTGCCAAGCACGCACGAAATCTAAAAAATAATGGCAAGGTTTCCATCATGCTCATTGAAGATGAAAGCGACAGCCGTCAAATTTTTGCTCGCCACCGTTTAACTGCTGATGCGCAAGTCATAGAAGTGGCGAGGGATTCTGAGCAATGGCAAATTGGCACGGAATTATTGCAAAATCGCCACGGCAAGGTGATGGAAGAATTGGTTCAATTCCAAGATTTCTCACTATTTCATTTGATCCCACAGCAAGGGTTATTCGTTAAAGGTTTTGGTCAAGCCTTCCAAGTTGCACCGAATAATCAAGTTGATGTGGTACATTTAGATCAAGGGCATATCGAACAGCACTAAGCCAAAAATAACGGAAAAAAGCCCTGCACTTTATTTCGCGGGGTTTTTTATTATGTAGAAAAAGAGCGGTGAAAAATCTTGAAATTTTCCACCGCTCTTTGTATTAGAGTAATTTAGTTGCTGGATTATTTCACCAATCCGCCGCTGGCTTGGAGATCAGCGTGGTAAGAAGAACGCACGAAAGGCCCGCAGGCGGCGTGTTCAAAGCCCATTTCGTTGGCTTTATCACGGAACTCATTAAATTCTTCAGGCGGAACATAGCGCGCCACAGGTAAATGATGGCGGCTTGGTTGCAAATATTGCCCGAGTGTGAGCATTGTTACGCCGTTGGCGCGTAAATCTTGCATCACTTGCAAAATCTCTTCGTTGGTTTCGCCTAAGCCCACCATTAAGCCTGATTTGGTTGGAATATCAGGGAACATTGCTTTGAACTCACGCAATAATTTGAGCGACCATTCATAATCTGCCCCTGGGCGAATATCACGATACAAGCGTGGCACATTTTCCAAATTGTGGTTGAACACATCTGGCGGATTATCTTTTAATTTTTCTAGCGCTTGTTCGATGCGTCCACGGAAATCAGGCACAAGGATTTCAATTTTGATCCCTGGATTAAGCGCACGGATTTCTTTCACACATTCAGCGAAGTGGCCTGCACCACGGTCAGGTAGATCATCGCGATCCACCGAAGTGATCACCACATAACGTAATTTCATATCCTGAATAGTTTCGGCTAATTTGCGTGGTTCGTCAGGATCTGGCGGTAAAGGCTTGCCGTGTGCCACATCACAGAATGGGCAGCGGCGGGTACAAATTGCCCCTAAGATCATAAAGGTTGCCGTGCCGTGGTTAAAACATTCGTGCAAGTTAGGGCAAGAGGCTTCTTCGCACACTGAATGCAAACCGTGGCGGCGCATACCATTTTTGATGCTATCAATTTTTGCTGAATTGGCTGGCAGTTTGATTTTCATCCACTCAGGCTTTTTCAATAAAGGCTGGTTGGGATCAATATTTTTTACTGGGATAATGGAAGTTTTTGCGGCATCACGGTATTTTACGCCACGTTCCATTTTAAAAGGCGTTGCCATTAACGCTCCTATTTTTGTTAAGAATTTGTTACGGAATTATACCCCAATAATTGGGTGAAGTGTGTAACTAATTTGGGCGAAACCTTGTCTGGCTGCGCTTCTTGTTGCGGGATAAAGTCTGCCATTTGAGACATTTCAAGCCCTGCATAACCACAGGGGTTAATGTATAAGAAAGGCGTAAGATCCATATTAATATTTAGCGCTAGACCGTGGAAAGAACAGCCTTTGCTAATGCGTAAACCGAGCGAGCAGATTTTTTTGCCGTCCACATACACCCCTGGTGCATCAGCTTTGGGATAGCCTTCAATGCCGTAATCTGCCAGCGTTTGCACCACCGATTGTTCAAGAGCGCTAACCAGCTGACGTACATTGAGATCTTTGCCTTGCGCTTTCAGGCGTTTAATGTCGATCAACACATACATAACTTGCTGACCCAATCCGTGATAGGTGATTTGTCCGCCACGATCCGATTGCACCACAGGGATCGCACTTTGTTGCAATAAATGCTCAGGCTTGCCCGCAGAGCCCTGGGTGAACACCGCAGGGTGCTGAACGAGCCAGATTTCATCTTGGGTATTTTCATCACGATTATCAGTAAATTGCTGCATTTTATGCCAAATTTCTTGATAATCTTGCACGCCAAGTTGGCGGATAATAATGGATTGGGTCATCGCCTTTACCTTATTGTTTATGCAGATTAAAGCACCATTCTTACGCCGTCAATTTTGGCAAGTTCGTTATAAAGGGTTTCCACTTGCTCAATATTTTCAGCCACAATATCCACTGAAATGGATTTGTATGTGCCTTTTCCGCTCACATTTTCACGCGGATTATAATCACCTTTGGCATATTTTTGTACCACAGCGATCACATCATCGGCTAAATCTGGGCGGTTTGTGCCCACCACTTTGAAGGTGAAATCACAAGGGAATTCAAGAAGATCTTTAAGTTGTTTTTGTGGAATATCTTCAAGTTTTACGACTTTTTCTTGTTCTGCCATTTTTTGTCCTCAAATTTGTTAAAAATTTAGACCGCACTTTGATTAGTGCGGCCATTTGAGCTTTAGATTGGGAAGATTTTACCAATTTCAAGTTTAGCTGAATAAACTTTTTACAGTTAGTACTAACCAATCCCAGATTTGGCCGAAGAAACCGCCTTCTTCAACATTGTTCATTACTTGTAAATCCACTTTAGCAATATCTTTACCATCAAGCTGATAGGTGATTTTTCCTACCACTTGGCCTTTCGCCAATGGCGCTTCAAGGTATTTTTTATCTAAATCATAACGGGCTTTCACTTCCGCTTGGCGTCCTTTTGGCAAGGTGATAAATTGATCTTGCAACACGCCAAGTTGTACTTTGCTGTTATCGCCATAATAAACACTTTGTTCGGAAACGGTTTTGTTGGCTTCTAGTGCTTTGAAGGTTTCAAAGTTAGCAAATCCCCACTGCAATAATTTTTTGCTTTCTATTTCACGGCCTTTGTAAGTAGGCACGCCCATCACCACTGAAATTAAACGCATATTGCCGTTGCCCAATGCAGAAGCCACAAGGTTGTAGCCTGCTTTGTCTGTATGGCCTGTTTTCATACCATCAACTTTAAGGGTTTTATCCCACAACAAGCCATTGCGATTTGGTTGGCGGATTTTGTTGAAAGTGAATTCTTTTTCCGCATAGATTTTGTATTCTTCTGGTAAATCACGAATGATATGCGCGCCAATTAATGCCATATCACGGGCGGAAGAATATTGATTTTCGTCATCTAAGCCGTGTACGGTGGTGAAATGGGTATTTTTTAGGCCAAACTGTTCTACATATTTATTCATTGCATTGATGAAATTTTGTGTTGAGCCTGAAACGTGTTCCGCCATTGCCACACAAGCATCATTGCCTGATACCACGATGATCCCGCGATTAAGATCGGCAACGGAAACCTGTTGGTTTAAATTTAGGAACATTTTTGATGAACCCGGGAAATTTTTACCCCAAGCGCTATTACCAATGGTAACCATATCTGAATCGTGGATTTTACCTTGTTTTAACGCATCGCCCACCACATAGCTTGTCATCATTTTGGTGAGTGAAGCAGGGTATTGGCGCTGATCAGGGTTAAATGCCGCTAACACCGCACCAGAATTGTAATCCATTAAAATATAGGTTTGCGCATTAAGTTGTGGTGCGGCAATACCATATTGAATATCTTCTGCCATTACAGAATGGCTTGCGCATAATGTAGCAGTGATAAGGGCAAATTTGGTTTTTTTAAGCATATGTTTAAACATAATTCATTACGTCCTAAATAGAGTTAAATTTATTTGTGGCTATAAATAATCAGTGGCTTAGTGCCATTTAATTTATGAAGTTTGGCTTTAAATTGCTGTGCTTCACTTTTAGTTTTAAATGGCCCAAAGGAAATACTGTGAGATTTTTTATTTGAGTCAATTTTTGTTTTGACTTTTAAGCGTTTGGCTTGCTTCACCATTTGTATTGCTTGTTTGTAGGTTAAGTTTAGCATTTTTACTTTATAACCGGAAAAATCTGTGTCAGAAAGCACCGCACTTTGTTTTGCGGATAGATCCAAACGTTTTACTGCTTCTGGTGTTTTCGCCATTTTAGCAAGGCTGTGCGTTCCCGCGCCGAGAATTTTCCCTTTATGATTAACGTGTAGCGCCTCAACGCGAACTTGTCCGACACCACGATGAATAATCCCCAGTTCTTTTGCGGCAACAAGAGAAAGATCAATAATTCTTCCTTTTATGAAAGGGCCGCGATCGTTAATTTTTACGATCACTTTTCTGCCGTTGTGTAAATTGGTGACCAAAGCGTAAGAATTTAATGGCAGAGTTTTGTGTGCTGCCGTATAGCGATTAGGATCATAATATTCGCCATTGAAGGTTTTACGCCCTGAAAATTTTTGGTGGTAGTAACTTCCTCCCCCTGTTTTGGCGTAGTGCTTAGCCGTACTCGGGTGCTTGGTGGTGTAACTGACGCCATTGACCACATAGGTATGGGTTTTGTCAGACATTTTTTGATGCACCAGTTTAGGACCTTTCACCCCATATAATTTTTGCGTTTCGGCATTGCTATTCACACTTGCTAGTGTGAGTAGAAATGCCAAACTCAGCTTAATTATTTGTGTTAATTTCATTTCGATTATTCACTTTAGTTAAAATTTTGTTGGAATACTGGTTAAGAACAATAAATTCTTAGTTAGTTCCCCTAAAGAAATGTTCTTTATGGCTATGAATGGACATAATCAAGCCAAAACCTGCCATTAATGTAACAAAAGACGTCCCACCATAGCTCATTAATGGGAGTGGCACACCCACCACGGGTAAAATGCCACTCACCATTCCGATATTCACAAAAACATAAACAAAAAAGATTAGCGTTAATGCCCCAACAAGGGTGCGACCGAAAGCATTTTGTGCTTCCACGCCAATCACCAAACCTCTTGCCACAATAAATAAATAAAGGCACATCAAAACGGCGAAACCAACCATTCCGTGTTCTTCACTTAATACGGCAAAGATAAAATCGGTATGGGGTTCAGGCAAAAATTCTAGCTGGGATTGCGTGCCTTGCATCCAACCTTTGCCCCAAATACCGCCCGAACCAATGGCAATTTTTGATTGCAAAATATGATAGCCTGCCCCAAGGGGATCTTTTTCTGGATCAAGCAAGGTTAGCACCCTTGTACGTTGATAATCGTGCATTAGGTAAAACCACATTATAGGAATAAAACCAGCCAGCCCAATCACCGCAATTAAAATCAGCCACCAGCTCATTCCTGCTAGAAAAACGACAAAAATTCCAGACGCACTTACCAGAATTGATGTACCTAAATCAGGCTGAATGGCAACCAATAGGGTAGGCACAATAATAATAAAGAGTGCAATAAAGGTATCTCTTAAGGTCGGTGGAAGCGGACGTTTGCCTAAATACACCGCCACCATTAATGGCACGGCAAGTTTGACGATTTCCGAAGGCTGAAAACGGAATAAGCCGAGATCTAACCAACGCTGCGCGCCTTTACTGGTTGTTCCCACCAAATCCACTAGAATCAGCAATACTATGCCCACACCAAATAAATAAGGGGCAATGCCCTGATAAAAACGCGGGGAAAGTTGTGCCATAACAAACATCACCACAAAGCCAAGGGTAACTTGAATGATACGGTTGCGGAACATCACTTCATTGCCACCAGAAGCGCTATATAGCACGAATAATCCATAGGCGGAAATCATTACAAGACCAAGAAATAGCCAGAAATCAATGTGTAAACGCTGCCACAAGCCGAGCCAGATTTTCCTTTTACTCATTATTCTGTTTCCTCTTGTTGGGGTTGTGCTTCGTTCTGTTTGTTTTCCATTTGGTTTACTTGTGGAAGCCGCTGATTAAGATAATAATCCATAATTTTTCTTACCACGGGGCCTGCGTTGCTACCGCCACCGCCTGCATTTTCTAAAATGATAGAAACCACAATTTTCGGGTCTTCATAAGGGGCATAGCCGATAAACCACGCGTGATCGTGCAATTCTTTGCTCAGAGATTTTGCATTATAGGTTTGGTTTTCTTTTAAGCTGAAAACCTGCGCAGTGCCTGATTTTCCTGCAACGTGATAGTTCGTACCAGCAAAGGCTTTACGCCCTGTCCCATTGCTCGCATTAATTACGTTATACATACCGCGTTTGGCTTGCGCCCAATAGCTATCATTGGCTTTAATATCGGGATATAAAAAAGGATCTTGGTAAGGTTCAAAGAAAGAGCCTTCCACCCCTTTCATTAAGTGCGGTGTATTTACCTTGCCATTATTAATTAAGATAGCTAAAGCCTTTGCCACTTGCAATGGCGTTGCTGTCCAATAGCCTTGTCCAATACCCACGGAAATGGTATCACCCTGTAGCCAAGGTTTTTTATACCGTTTTTGTTTCCATTCGCGCGAAGGCATAATTGCCGAGGTTTCTTCACGAATATCTAAACCCGTTGGCATACCAAAACCAAAGGCTTTCATCCAACCAGAAAGTTTATCAATCCCCATATTGTAAGCGAGCTGATAAAAGTAGGTATCGGAAGATTCGGTAATTGCTTTATTGAGATCCGTATAGCCGTGGCCTGATTTCTTCCAGTCGCGGAATTTTTTCGTACTATTTGGCAACATCCAATAGCCCGGATCAAACACCGTTGTGCTTGGCGTGATCAAGGCTTCTTGCAAACCAGCTACCGCAATAAACGGTTTTACCGTAGAAGCTGGCGGATAAGCCCCTTGCGTAACACGGCTATAAAGCGGACGCTCAGGATCTTCAAGCAGGCGTTTGTAATCTTTACCTGAAATGCCATCAACAAAAAGGTTATTATCATAACTTGGCGTTGAAACCATCGCTAAAATGCTGCTGTCTTTTGGATCTAGCACCACCACCGCGCCTTTATGTCCTGCTAGCAGATCGGTGATATAACGTTGCAATTCTAAATCAATGGTGAGATGAATGCTTTTACCCGCCACCGCAGGCTGTTCGCGCAATTTACGGATCACCTTACCACGGTTGTTAATTTCTACTTCTTCAAAGCCCACTTCACCGTGTAATTGTTCTTCGTAATAGCGTTCAATACCGAGCTTGCCGATATTGTGCGAGCCAGCATAATTGGCGTATTTGTCTTCTTTTTTCAGGCGTTCCACATCTTTATCATTAATTTTTGCCACATAACCTAAAATATGGGTGAGCGGTTCGCCGTACAAATAATGACGTTTAAAATAAGGCTTAACGGATAAACTCGGGAATTGATGCTGATTTACCGCAAAACGTGCGATCTGTTCTTCGGTGAGATCTGGCTTGAGTAAAATGGACGTATAGCGCGAAGAACGGCGGCGCTCTTTCTTAAAATTCGCAATATCGTCTTCATTTAACCCCACCATTTTTTTGAGCTGTTCAAAAGTGCGGTCTAAATTTTCTACTTTTTCTGGCACGATATATAAGCCAAAAAAGGTGAGATTTTCGGCAAGCAATTTGCCATAGCGATCGTAAATCAAACCGCGTGTTGGTGGCAACGGCAATAATTTGATACGGTTGCCATTAGAACGGGTTTGATAAGTGTCATAATTGACGATTTGCAGATGGTATAAATTGGTGAGCAAAATTGCAGACAGCCCAAGCACGCCTAAAAAAGACACCAAGGCGCGGCGAATAAATAGATTGCGCTCCGCTTTTTTATCGCGGATCGGCTCCATTGCTGGCTGAGAAAGCAATTTCTTTAAATCCATTGATTACTCTCGATGATAAGGGTGATTGGTAGTAATCGACCAAGCACGATACAAACTCTCTGCCACCACCACGCGCACTAAAGGGTGGGGTAAGGTTAAAGGGGAAAGCGACCAGCTTTGTTCGGCGGCTGCTTTACATTCTGGCGATAAACCTTCAGGCCCGCCGATGAGCAAACATAAATCCCGTCCATCATTTTTCCAACCCTCCAGCTGTTGTGCCAGTTGTTCGGTTGTCCAAGGCTTACCGGGAATGTCTAAGGTAACAATCTTATTGCGCCCACAAGCTGCCAGCATTGCTTTGCCTTCTTGCTCCAAAATGCGTTTAATGTCTGCATTTTTGCCACGTTTTCCTGCGGGGATTTCGATTAGCTCAAAGGGCATATCCTTTGGGAAACGGCGTTGATATTCTTCAAAGCCTGTGGTTACCCAAGCAGGCATTTTTGTGCCTACCGCAATTAATTGGATTTTCATTTAGCCCCAAAGTTTCTCTAATTGATACATTTCACGGCTGTCTGCTTGCATAATATGCACCATCGCTTGCCCGAAATCGACCACCACCCAATCTGCAGTAGCTTTGCCCTCTTCACCGAAGGATTCAAAACCCGCTTGCTTGCTTTCATCAATTAGTTTTTGTGCTAAAGAACTAATATGGCGGCTTGATGTCCCTGTGCAAATAATCATATTGTCCGTTACGCTTGATTTGCCTTGCACATCTAAATGCAAAATATCAACGGCTTTTAAATCGTCTAATTTGTTAATTAAAAAATCTACTAATGTTGTCATACGAAATGTTATCGCTCATTAAATTTGTGTGTTAAAAATCCGTCAATTCTATCACGAGATAAAACAGAAATAATAGAAAAAATCACCGCACTTTTCTTGTTTATGTTTTGTTTATAAAAGTGCGGTGGAATTTTGGCGATTTTTTGAGATTAATAACGCTTTTTAAAATTGCGTTTATTATTTTGATAATGGCTTTGCCCAGTGCGTTTGCGGTAAGGTTTTGGCAAATCACTGAGTAGCGCTTGCGGATCATATTGGCTTACTGGAATAGAATGGCCAATATATTCTTCAATGGCAGGTAAATTCATTGCATATTCTTCACAAGCAAAACTAATGGAAACGCCACTTTCGCCTGCGCGCCCTGTACGTCCAATGCGATGCACATAATCTTCGCGATCATCAGGCAAATCATAGTTGAAAACGTGCGTAACATCAGGAATATGTAAGCCACGCGCAGCAACGTCTGTCGCTACTAGAATGTCCAATTGTCCTGAGGTAAATTGTTGCAACAAAGCAAGGCGTTTTTTCTGTGCAACATCGCCTGTGAGTAGCCCCACACGATGCCCATCAGCGGCTAAATAGCCCCAAATTTCTTCACAGCGATGTTTGGTGTTGGCGAAAATAATGCAACGCTCTGGCCATTCTTCTTCCAACAACGTCATTAATAACGCCATTTTGTCTTGGTTAGACGGATAAAACAGTTCTTCTTTAATGCGGTGGCCTGTTTTTTGCAGTGGCTCAACTTCCACATATTCAGGATCATTCATATCTTCAAAGGCAAGTTCACGCACTTTATAAGATAGGGTGGCGGAAAAGAGCATTGTTAAGCGTCCAGCAGGGGGCGGACATTTTCGCAGTAAGTAGCGAATATCTTTGATAAAGCCTAGATCGAACATTCGATCTGCTTCATCTAGCACCACCACTTCAATATCCGTTAAGCGAATAATGCCTTGTTTAACGTAATCAATCACGCGTCCTGTTGTGCCGATTAAAATATCAATGCCTTGCTCAATCACTTTAAGCTGTTTATCGTAGCCATCGCCCCCATAAGCTAGCCCCATTTTTAGTCCTGTGGCTTGTGAGAGCGCTGCGCCATCATTGCTAATTTGCACGGCAAGCTCGCGTGTGGGCGCTAAAATTAACGCACGCGGTTGCGTGGCATTATGCTGCGAATTTTCGCTTAATAAATGATGAAAGGTGGCGGTGAGAAAGGCCATTGTTTTGCCTGTGCCTGTTTGCGCTTGCCCTGCCACATCACGCCCTGCAAGGGTGATTGGTAAAGAAAGAGCTTGGATTGGCGTGCAGTATTCAAAACCGTTTTTTTCTAAACACTGTAATACGCTTGGATTTAGTGGTAAATCAGCAAAACGTTGCTGAGTTAAATGATTATTTTGCATAGTTATCTGACTATTTTCGATTTTATGAGAAAAAATTGTGCTAAGCATAGCACGAAGGGCAGAAATCCCCAAAAATTCTTCTTTTCTCTCTTCTTTATCTCTAAAAAAGGGAACAAATAAAGTGCGGTTAAAAATGTAGCATTTGTTGGTTGTTTTTTATCACTTTTTATTTTGTTTTATAGCAAGAATAAATTACCCCGTTATGCTTAGAAAAGGCAAATTACCTAGGATTTTAATAACTCTTAAGGGTTATTTTTATGTAGCAAAAATAACTCAAAAAGGTTATTCCTAATAAAAACATTGATCAAACGCAAAAAATAGCAAAATAGCGCTGAAAAATGAGAATGAATTTGTTATTTTTAAGCGCGAAAAACTTTCTCTTAATTCATTATCATATTGTTTTTAATGAGAAAAATTATCATTTATTGCTTAAGTTTATTTGTTGTACAACATTGATCAATGTATGGAGTAATTATCGTGAACATTTTCAGAAAAACTTTAGCTTCTCTGGCGATTGCTGGATTGACTTTAGTGTCTGCCCAACCTTTGATGGCGGCAGATAATAGTGTAGCAGAAAAGCGAGCTCCAACTCGTGAGGAATTAGCAAAACCAAATCCTGATTTGAAAATTCAAGCAATCAGTGAACGATTTGCTGAAAAATATCCAAAACAATATAACAGTTGGGCTGCAACCGCAGAATCTACGGAAATTGTTCCGGCAATTGAAGTTGATCCTAGAATGATCGTAATGTGGGGCGGTTATGCGTTCTCAAAAGAATATAACAAACCGCGTGGTCACTTTTATACTGTAACTGACGTGCGCAATATTTTGCGTACAGGTGCGCCGTTTGATGCTAACAGCGGCCCACAACCAATGGCGTGTTGGACGTGTAAAGGCCCCGATGTACCACGTTTGATTGCTGAATGGGGTGAAGAAGAATACTTCAACGGCAAATGGGCAAAAGGTGGGGCTGAAGTGGTAAATTCTATCGGCTGTGCTGATTGTCACGACACCACATCAAAAGATTTTGCAGAAGGTAAACCTGCTTTACGTATTGCTCGTCCGCACGTTTTACGCGCCTTAGATGCGATCGGAAAAGACTTCGCTCATTTAGATAAAACAGACAAACGTGGCGCAATTTGTGCTAACTGTCACGTTGAATATTACTTTGATAAAAAAGTGGTAAACAATGTGGTATTCCCTTGGATGAAAGGGGTAGATGTGGATAGTATGGAACAATACTATGACAATATCGAATTCTACGATTGGATTCACTCTATCTCTAAAACACCAATGTTAAAAGCACAGCACCCAGACTATGAAACTTGGTTACAAGGTACACATGGTAAAAATGGCGTAACCTGTGTAGATTGTCATATGCCAAAAGTACAAGGGGCTGATGGTAAAGTTTACACTGACCACAAAATTGGTAATCCGCTTGATTCTTTTGAAAATACCTGTGCAAACTGCCACGATCAAAGCAAAGAAACTTTAACCAAAGTGGTGGCAGGTCATAAAAAAGATATCAAAGACGTGATGATTAAACTTGAAGACCAAATCGTGAAAGCGCACTTTGAAGCGAAAGCGGCTTGGGACGCAGGTGCAACAGAAGAAGAAATGAAACCAGCATTACAAGCTATCCGTCACGCACAATGGCGTTGGGATTATTCTGCTGCGGGCCACGGTGGTCATATTCACGCACCAGATATTATCTTAAAAACCATTGCAACAGGCTTAGATCGTATTGCTGATGCGCGTACTAAATTAGCCATTATTCTCACCAAACACGGTGTGAAACAGCCAATCAATTACCCAGATATTTCAACAGCTGAAAATGCGTGGAAAGCAATGGGCATTGATATTGAAAAAGAACGTGCAGCGAAAGCGAAATTCCTCAAAGAAGTTGTTCCACAATGGAATAAAGAAGCGTTAGAAAAAGGCTTAATGGAGAAAGCTCCACCAGCAAAATAAGCCAAAAAGTAACCGCACTTTATTAAGTGCCGACTTAGGAAGAAACCTTAAAGTGGGAAGAAAACTAAAGTGCGGTCTATTTTGAACGAAAATTTGAGGTAATAAGAAATGAACGTTGTATTAAAGAAAATGGTAAAGCTTACCGCCTTATTAGGGGCGATGATCTTGGCTTTGCCTGCACAAGCTAATACAGAAAACTCTGAATTAAGCTATCAACCTACGTTAGAAAATCAGCGTAATCCAAATGAATACTGTGCGAAATGCCACAAATTAGAAGCCACAGATGAACAATCTGGCGGTGATTTACATTTTGGTAAATTCCACGGTACGCACTTATCCAAAACCAATCCAAGCACAGGCAAGCCAATTACTTGTGTGAGCTGCCACGGTAATATTTCGGAAAATCACCGCCGTGGTGCAAAAGATGTAATGCGTTTTGAAAGCGATATTTTCTCTGACAAAAAACCAATGTTCTCTGTGCAAGAGCAAAATCAAGTTTGCTTCTCTTGTCACCGTCCTGAAAAATTACGCGAGAAACTTTGGGCGCACGATGTTCACGCAATGAAATTGCCTTGTGCTGCGTGCCATACCTTGCACCCAGAAAAAGACGCAATGAAAGGCATTGAGAAAAAACAACGTGTTAAACTTTGCGTGGATTGTCACGGAGAACAACAAAAACGCAAAGCCTTAAAAGATCTTGACCCGACCAGCGAACAAAAGGATAACAAATGACAACTTGCTCACGCCGTAATTTTGTTTCTGGAATGGGCGCTTTGATCCTAATGACAGGAACAACAATTAAGTCAGTAGCACAAGATAAGGCAGAAGAAAAGCCAATTCGTTATGCAATGTTGCACGATGAAACCGCTTGTATTGGTTGTACCGCTTGTATGGACGCGTGCCGTGAAACCAACCAAGTGCCAGAAGGCGTTTCACGTTTAGAAATTATTCGTAGCGAACCTTATGGCGAATTTCCTGACGTGAAATATGAGTTTTTCCGTCATTCGTGCCAGCATTGTACCAATGCACCTTGTGTTGCTGTGTGTCCAACAGGGGCTTCATATATTGACGCTTCCACTGGTATTGTTGATGTCAACAAAGATCTTTGTGTTGGCTGCCAATACTG
The DNA here is from genome assembly GCF_049366555.1 of Avibacterium volantium. Taxonomy (GTDB): domain Bacteria; phylum Pseudomonadota; class Gammaproteobacteria; order Enterobacterales; family Pasteurellaceae; genus Avibacterium; species Avibacterium volantium_A. The sequence continues at coordinate 30,439 of NZ_JBMMGT010000006.1, forward strand.
TATTGCCGTATGTCCATATCGCGTGCGCTTTATTCACCCTGTGTATAAATCCGCCGATAAATGTAATTTCTGTCGCGATACGAATTTGGCAAAAGGCAAACAGCCCGCTTGTGTAGAGGCTTGCCCAACCAAAGCGCTAACCTTTGGTAATACCAACGATCCGCAAAGTGAAATTTCTTTGAAACTGAAAGAAAAACAAACCTATCGTACAAAAGTTGAATTAGGTACAGATCCAAATCTTTACCACGTTCCAGCTAGAGCAGGGGAGATCAGACGATGAACAGTCCATTTCATTTCCCATCTTTAGTGTGGGACGGGCCAATTGCGATTTATCTCTTTTTATTAGGGATTTCCGCAGGGGCAACAATGCTTGCGGTATTGTTAAAACGTGCAGGATTAGCAGGGGAACGCCCGGAAGAAAACAATATCTTAAAGGTTAATGCCTTGCTTGCACCGATTAGTATTACCATTGGTTTATTGCTATTGATTTTCCACTTAACCAAACCTTGGACATTCTGGTACTTAATGTTCAATTATCACCACACCTCAATTATGTCCGCAGGGGTGATGTTGTTCCAAGTGTATATGCTGTTCTTGGTATTATGGTTAGCGATTATCTTCAAATCACTGGTGTTGAGCCTTGTGAAGCGCTTTGTGCCGAAACTTGCGAACCTTGCAGAGAAAATCATTGATATTGCCGCTAAATTTACTAATGCCATTGAGATCATTACTTTATTGCTTAGCGTGGCGTTAGGGGCATATACTGGTTTCCTACTTTCTGCATTAGTGAGCTATCCAATGCTAAATAACCCTGTCTTGCCAGTGTTATTCTTGGCGTCAGGCACGTCATCGGGCATTGCGGCATTGATTTTCTTCACCATTTTATGCACCAAAGAAAGCACTCATTCCAAAGGCTTGGCGTTCTTGCATAAATTTGAACAGCCAGTGGTGTTGATTGAAGCCTTCTTATTGTTCGCTTTTTTCTTTGGTTTATACCTTGGTGGCGGACAAAAAACCGTGGCATTTCACACCGCACTTTCGGGGGGCTTCTGGGCGAATGTCTTCTGGATCGGCGTGGTAGGCATTGGGATTGTGTTACCCCTCTTACTCAACGCTGTTGCAGGTGAGAAACTCAAACACCAAAAAGGCTTTATGCTGATTGTGGCAGGATTGGGCTTAATCGGGGTACTTTGCTTGCGTTACTTCATTTTATACGCAGGGCAAATGACTTTGGCCTAATCAAAACAATCAATGATTATCAGGGCGAACCAAGGTGTTCGCCTTTATTTTAATGGCGTTTTTTGCTGTAAATCCCCTAATGGCAAAGGGAAAACTGACGAGAAAAGTTATTTGCAGAAAATAAAGTGCGGTGCATTTTTACGCATTTTATCACTGCTTGAATTGAGAATGAGCTTGATGATTTTTCTGCATAACACAATGACATTGCTACGCATTTTCTCTAAAATACACAACAAATTAACCAACGAATATGACAATGATCCCAGAACTTGCTTTTCTTGCTTTACTTTTTGCTCTTGTTTCCGCATTGCTGTTGGCGATTGTGCCGCATATTGGGATTAAACAAGGCAATCCACGTCTAATTACATCGGCGTGGAATTTGAGTTATCTGTTTGGGATTTTTACCGCTCTTTCTTTGCTTGGGCTAGCTTATTGCTTTGCGACTGATGATTTTTCCGTGCAATATGTGGCAGCACATTCCAATTCTGCCTTACCGCGATTTTTCAAAATTGCTGCCACTTGGGGCGGACACGAAGGCTCAATGCTGTTTTGGCTATTTTCGTTGGGATTATGGACAATGGCATTTGCCTTTTTTAGCCATAAAATCGACCCCATTATTGCCAGCCGAACCTTGTCTATTTTAGGCTTGCTTTGCTTTGGCTTTGCGCTGTTTATCGTATTTTTCTCCAATCCTTTTGAGCGTTTATTTCCTAGCCCCTTGGAAGGGCGAGATCTTAACCCGATGCTGCAAGATGTTGGGTTAATTTTTCACCCACCGTTGCTTTATTTTGGCTATGTAGGCTTTGCGGTGAATTTTGCTCTCACCCTGGCCACCTTGTTAAGCGGACATTTTGATGCCGCACTGGCTCGCTGGACACGTCCTTGGATGCTAGTTTCTTGGTTCTTCTTAACCTTAGGCATAATGCTCGGCGCGTGGTGGGCATATTATGAGCTTGGCTGGGGCGGCTGGTGGTTCTGGGACCCAGTTGAAAACGCCTCATTAATGCCGTGGTTGCTTGGACTGGGACTATTGCATAGTTTATCCGTGAGTGAGCAACGTGGTGTTTTCCATTATTGGACGATTTTATTTTCCCTGTTTGTCTTTGCATTCAGTTTATTAGGTACGTTTATTGTGCGTTCGGGCGTGCTAACTTCCGTACATGCTTTTGCTATGGACGGAGAGCGGGGAATGGCGCTGTTAATGCTCTTTTTCTTGCTCACCACTTGCTCGCTCACCTTATTTGCGCTGAAAGTGAATGTACGCTCAAATGAAAATAGTGCGGTACATTTTTCCTTTTTTTCTAAAGAAAGCCTAATGCTCATTGCCAATATTTTGGTGGCGGTCGCTACGGCAAGCGTATTTTTAGGCACATTTTATCCAATGCTATTTAGCACAATGGGCTGGGGTTCGATTTCCGTAGGCGCACCTTACTTTAACACCATTTTCTTACCTCTTATTGTGCTGGCATTGCTGGTGATGATTTTTGTCGTCAGTGCATTTTGGAAAAAAATCCACCGCACTTTGTTGCGCCGCAATGTCTTATTGCTGATTCCTGCCTGTGGGCTTGCTTATGCAATGATCGCATTCACCATTCAAAATGATGAAACCTTACATTTTCAGGCCTTGCCTTTTGCGTTAATTAGCTTGGCGGTTTGGTTGCTTGGCGTTACCCTTTGGAGCACGTGGCGATCCCTTTCCTTAAAGCGTTGGGCAATGGTGATCGCCCATTGTGGGCTAGCACTTACGGTGATTGGCGCGACAATGTCGAGCTATTTTGCCAGTGAAATTGGCGTGCGTTTATCGCCTAATCAAAGCCAAATGCTCAACGGTTATGCGTTTCACTACCTGGGTTTTCGTAATGAACTCGGGCCGAATTACACCAGCGAAGTAGCGCAATTTGAGATAACAAAAAACGGCGAAAAAATCACCGCGCTTTATCCTGAACGCCGTTATTACGAAGTGCGCACGATGAATATGTCGGAAGTGGGGCTATATTGGAACTTGCTTGGCGATATTTATATTGTAATGGGTGATAAACTTGGCGCGGGCGAATTTTCGTTCCGTCTGCATTACAAGCCTTTTGTGCGCTGGCTGTGGATTGGTGCAACTTTAATGGCGTTTGGTGCATTATTGAGTGCCTTTGCCTTACGCACAAGGAGAGTGAAAGATGAATAGAAAAATCATTGTGTTTTTACCCTTATTCTTGATCATTGCAGTCTGTGGTCTTTTGTTGCTAGGGCTGCATAATGATCCGAAAAAAATTGCCTCCGCGTTAATTGGTAAGCCCGTGCCTGAGTTTTATCAAAGTGATCTGCTTGAGCCTGAAATCAATGTGAGCAACGCATCTTTGCCGAAAGAAACTTATCTCATTAATGTATGGGGCAGTTGGTGTGCCTATTGCAAGCAAGAACACGCCTTTTTGATGCGCTTGCAAAGCCAAGGCGTGCCGATTGTGGGGCTAAATTATCGAGATAAACGGCAAAATGCCTTGCTAATGTTGCACGAAATGGGCAATCCTTTTCATCAGGTGATTGATGATAGCAAAGGCTTATTTGCAATGAAATTGGGCGTGGACGGTGCGCCAGAAACCTATTTGGTTGATGCCAACGGCATTATTCGTTATCGCTATTCAGGGCCGTTGGATCAGCAAATTTGGCAACAAGAATTTCTGCCCTTATGGCAAAAATTAGCAAAAAATGCACCGCACTTAGCGTTGCAAGAAACAGCTAAGCAAGAGACGGCTAGACAGGAAGGAAAAGAATGAAAAAGTGGTGGTTAGTCGTCATAACATTTCTCGCAATCAGCCAACTGGCTCAGGCAGAAATGGTGGATACCTTTGAATTTAGCAACCCTGCCGAGCGCACCCGAGCCGTGGCCTTGGCGAAATCCCTGCGTTGCCCACAATGCCAAAATCAAAACTTGGTGGAATCCAATTCGCCCATTGCTTATGATCTGCGTATTGAAGTGTATAAAATGGTGGAAGCCGGCAGCAGCAATGAGCAAATTATTGACGTGATGACGAGCCGCTTCGGTGATTTCGTGCGTTATAATCCGCCAGTGAAATCCACCACCCTGTTATTGTGGGGCTTGCCTTTCTTCTTGCTATTGCTTGGTGCACTGGCAATGTGGCGAATGTTGCGTGTGAAGCAAAAGCCGCAAAATTCAGCGCTCAGCGCAGAGCAGCAACAAGCATTAGACAATTTATTAGCCAAAACGGATAAATCAGAATGACTTTTTTTATCGGCGTAACCCTTTTACTCTTGATTAGCCTTGGGCTTTGGCTGCCTTTAGGGCACGGAATAAATTGGCAGAAAAATTATCGCCAACAGCAAAATATCGCCCTTTATCAGCAGCAAACGAAAGGTCAGCTTGATCCAGAATTAGCGCAGGAATTTGCCCAACGTTTACTTGATGATGAAAAACAGCTTAAAAAACAACCGCACTTTGTGATGGCTTCAACATTGAAAAGCCGTCCTTATTTTGTGGCATTGAGCCTATTATTGATTGCGCTGCCTATGGGATATTATTTTTCCCTTGATCGCTTTTCTGCTGAAAAGCTACATCAGCAACAACTTCAAGCAAAACAAGTGATTACAACTCAATCAGCCGATCCCTTTGTTGAAACACTTAATAGTCAAAGTGCGGGGCAAAAAAATGAAACTTATGTGGAAAAAATTGAGCAACGTTTGCGCCAAAATCCCAACAACAGTGAGGCTTGGATCGAGTTAGGGCAGGCTTATATGCAAAATAATGAGTTTGATAATGCCTTAGTCGCTTATTCTTATGCCGATCGCTTAACAGGCGGAAAACCCGCAATTTTAGGCTTGGCGGCAAATGCGTTGTATCAAAAAGCAGGGCAAACAATCACCCCACAGGTGCAAGCTATGCTTGATCAAGCGCTCTCGCAAGATTCGAAAGAAGCATCGAGTTTATCACTATTAGCTGGAGAAGCCTTCGTACAAACGGATTATCCCAAAGCCATTGCCCTTTGGCAAAAGGTGCTAGATTCTGACAAATCGGGGATCGATCGGCGCACTATTATTCAAAGTATGCAAATGGCAGAAATGCTACAAAACGCCAAAAAAGGAGCCGCGCAATGACACCTTATTTTTCTGATACGCTGATTATTGGTGCAGGGGCAGCAGGGTTATTTTGTGCAGGTCAGCTTGGCAAACAAGGCAAACAGGTTACAGTTTTAGATAGCGGTAAAAAAGCGGGACGGAAGATTTTGATGTCCGGCGGTGGTTTTTGTAATTTCACTAATTTAGAGGTTACGCCACAGCATTATCTTTCGCACAATCCTCATTTTGTGAAATCTGCTTTAGCGCGTTTTACCCAGTGGGATTTTATCGCCTTAGTGGCGGAATATGGCATTGCCTATTACGAAAAAGAACTCGGGCAGTTGTTTTGTGATGAAAGCGCGCAACAGATTGTGGATTTATTGCTTATGGAATGTGAGAAATATCAGGTTAATATTCAGTTACGTCAGCACATAGAGCAAGTTTCTGCCTTGGAGAATGGTGGTTTTGCCGTGCAAGCAAATGGACAAACTTGGCATTGTCATCAGCTTGTGGTAGCAACAGGTGGGCTTTCAATGCCTGCTTTAGGTGCTTCCCCTTTGGGCTATCAAATTGCTGAACAGTTTGGCTTGGCCGTGATCCCACCGCGTGCGTCCCTTGTGCCATTCCGTTGGCGAGAAACAGAGCAATTTTACACCGCACTTGCTGGCGTGTCTTTGCCTGTGCGTGTGAGTGCTGAAAATGGGCAGTCTTTCTTCAATCAATTATTGTTTACCCACCGCGGTATTTCTGGGCCAGCAATCTTACAAATTTCTAATTATTGGCAGCCGAATGAATGGGTGGAAGTGGATTTATTACCAAATCAATCCATTGGCGATTATTTGCAGGAATTACGCCAAACTTCGCCGAAATTGCAGTTAAAAACCGCATTATCACGCATTCTGCCAACGAAATTAGTGGAGCTTTGGCAAGAGCGTGAGATGATTCCAACAGAAACCTTAGCGAATTTAAGCAAAGTGCGGTTGGAAAATTTAGAAAATTTCATTCATCATTGGCAAATTTTCCCTAATGGCACGGAAGGTTATCGCACCGCAGAAGTAACAATGGGCGGTGTGGATACGCACGAAATTTCGTCAAAAACAATGGAAAGTGCGAAAGTCAAAGGGCTGTATTTTATTGGTGAAGTGCTAGATGTGACCGGCTGGCTTGGTGGTTATAACTTCCAATGGGCGTGGAGTTCCGCTTATGCCTGCGCAAGCCATATTGCCAGTTTATAGGCTAATTTCGCACTTTTATTGCTCGCAAAAAGAAATTTGATCCGCGCTAAAATCTCGTTAAAATGGCAGGCAAATTTCCCTTTTTCATCTCATCAATAGCAAAATAACAAGGATTTTTTATGTCAGAACCGCGTTTCGTGCATTTGCGTGTGCATAGCGATTTTTCAATGATTAACGGTATTGCGAAAGTAAAACCGTTGGTCAAAGCCTGCGAGGAAAACGAAATGGTGGCAATGGCATTGACGGATTTCACCAATTTCTGCGGTTTGGTGCGATTTTATGGCGAAGCTCTTGGCTCAGGGGTGAAGCCCATTGTTGGGGCTGATGTGCTGGTGAAAAGTGGTTTGCTCGGCGATGAACATTTTGAACTCACCTTGCTTGCGAAAAATAACACAGGCTATCACAACATCACCCTATTATTATCCAAAGCTTATGAACGGGGTTACACGGATTTACCTTATATCGATCAGCAGTGGCTGGTGGAACACCGCGAAGGCTTGATTATTCTTTCTGGCGGGCGCAATGGTGATGTGGGGAAAAAATTACTGAAAAATAATCCTGCGGATGTAGAAAGTGCGGTGCGTTTTTATCAAGAATTTTTTCCTGATCATTTTTATTTGAGCCTTTGCCGCACAGGCCGTCCTGAAGAAGAACGCTATATTCAAGCCGCCCTAAAATTGGCAGAAAAACATCATATTCCCCTTGTGGCAACCAATGATGTGTGCTTTTTGTCTTCCGAAGATTTTGAGGCGCACGAGATCCGCGTTGCGATTCACGACAGCTACACGTTAGATGATCCAAAACGTCCGAAATTATACAGCGATCAGCAATATTTCCGTACTGAACAGGAAATGTGCGAATTATTTGCCGATATTCCCACCGCACTGGCAAATACCGTGCAAATCGCCAAACGTTGTAATGTAACAATTCGTTTGGGCGAGTATTTCTTACCAAAATTTCCCACCGGGGATCTCAGCACGGAAGATTATTTGGTGCAAAAATCCCGTGAGGGCTTGGAAGAGCGCTTAGCCTTTTTATTCCCCGATGAAAAAGAGCGGGCGGAAAAACGCAAGGAATATGATGAGCGCCTGCAAGTTGAGCTAGATGTGATTAACCAAATGGGTTTCCCCGGTTACTTCTTAATCGTCATGGAGTTTATCCAGTGGTCGAAAGATAATGATATTCCTGTTGGCCCGGGGCGTGGTTCTGGGGCGGGATCGCTGGTGGCGTATGCGTTGAAAATCACCGATCTTGATCCCCTTGAGTTTGATTTACTTTTTGAGCGCTTCTTAAATCCAGAACGGGTATCAATGCCCGATTTTGACGTGGATTTCTGTATGGACGGGCGAGATCGCGTGATTGAACACGTTGCGGAAACCTACGGACGTGGCGCGGTGTCGCAGATTATTACCTTTGGTACGATGGCGGCTAAGGCGGTAATTCGAGATGTGGGGCGTGTACTTGGACACCCTTATAGCTTTGTGGATCGCATTTCCAAATTGGTGCCGCCCGATCCAGGAATGACCTTAGCCAAAGCCTTTGAGGCTGAACCTCGCTTGCCTGAAATTTATGAAAGCGATGAAGAAGTTAAAGCCTTAATTGATATGGCGCGCAAGCTTGAAGGGGTAACCCGTAACGCAGGGAAACACGCTGGGGGCGTGGTGATTTCCCCGGGGCTGATTACCGATTTTTCACCGCTCTATTGTGATAGTGAGGGCAAACACCCTGTTACCCATTTTGATAAAAATGATGTGGAATATGCAGGGCTAGTGAAGTTTGACTTCTTGGGGCTGCGTACCCTAACCATCATCAAATGGGCATTGGATATGATTAACACGCGCCTTGCTAAAGAGGGCAAGCCGTTAGTGGATATTAATCGCATACCCCTTGATGATCCGCAATCTTTCCAAGTGTTACTCAATGCTGAAACAACCGCGGTGTTCCAGCTAGAGTCGCGTGGAATGAAAGATTTGATCAAGCGCCTAAAACCGGACTGTTTTGAAGATATTATCGCACTGGTGGCGCTATTCCGCCCAGGGCCATTGCAATCGGGAATGGTGGATAACTTTATCCGCCGTAAACACGGAGAAGAAGAAATCTCTTACCCCGATGCGGAATATCAGCACATTTGGCTGAAACCAATTTTAGAGCCAACCTACGGCATTATTTTGTATCAAGAGCAGGTAATGCAAATTGCTCAGGTGCTAGCAGGTTATACGCTCGGCGGCGCGGATTTATTACGCCGTGCAATGGGGAAAAAGAAACCGGAAGAAATGGCAAAACAGCGTTCTGTATTTGAAGAAGGCGCGGTGAAAAACGGTGTGGACGGCACTCTTGCAATGAAAATTTTCGATTTGGTGGAAAAATTTGCAGGCTACGGCTTTAATAAATCTCACTCTGCCGCCTATGCCTTGGTTTCTTACCAAACGCTCTGGCTGAAAGCCCATTATCCTGCGGAATTTATGGCAGCGGTAATGACATCGGAAATGGACAACACGGAAAAAATTGTTGGGCTTTATGATGAATGTTTGCGAATGGGGCTGAAAGTTACGCCACCAGATATTAATACGGGCAAACATCATTTCAGCGTGAACGATAATGGCGAGATTGTGTATGGCATTGGTGCAATTAAAGGGGTGGGTGAAGGCCCGATTGAAGCCTTGATTGCTGCGCGTGAGCAAGGAGGCATTTTTAAAGATTTATTCGATCTTTGCGCCAGAGTGGATTTAAAGAAAATTAACCGCCGCACTTTTGAAAGCCTGATAATGTCAGGTGCATTCGATAAATTAGGCCCACACCGTGCTGCGCTGGCAAAAAATTTAGAAGATGCGCTCAAAGCCTCCGATCAATATGCTAAAAATGAAGCTATCGGGCAGGCAGATATGTTTGGCGTGCTAACTGAAACGCCAGAAGAAGTAGAGCAGGCTTATGCGAAAACCCCACGTTGGAACGAAAAACAAATTTTAGACGGCGAACGGGAAACCCTCGGACTTTATTTAAGCAGCCACCCGATTAGCCCTTATTTAAAAGAGATCGCCCATTACAGCTCAACAAGGCTAAAAGATCTTGTGCCAAATTATCGCGGACAAATTAGCACAACCTGCGGTTTGGTGGTGAGTTCGCGTGTGGCGATCACGAAAAAAGGCAATCGCTTAGGCATTGCCACCTTAGATGATCGCTCGGGACGTTTAGATCTCACGTTATTCGGTGAGAGCCTCGAGCATTTTGGTGAAAAATTGCAGAAAGACACCATTGTAATTGCTTCAGGACAAGTGAGTTTTGATGATTTTTCACAAGGCTTAAAAATGTCTGTGCGAGAATTAATGACTCTTGACGAAGCACGCAGTCGCTACGCCAAAAGTCTGGCAATTTGCTTAACACAAGAACAGCTTTCACCACATTTTATTAAGCAATTTAAAGAGACTCTTAGCCCATATAGCGGCGGTGCGTTACCCATTAATATTTATTATCAAAGCCCGCAAGGGCGTGCTTTAGTGAAACTCGGCGTGCAGTGGTCAGTGAACCCAAGTGATGAATTGATTAATACGCTAGTGGAAATGCTCGGCGAAAGTGCGGTGGAAATTGAGTTTAAATAATTGAAATATAAAAATAAAATAAGGCGGAACAAACCGCCTTATTTTTTGCTGCAAATTTTAGGTGCAAACCACTTTGATTGCCAAACCGCCTTGCGAGGTTTCGCGGTATTTAGCGTTCATATCTTTACCGGTTTCGTACATTGTTTCGATCACTTTATCCAAGCTCACGCGTGGGTTAGAGGTGCGTTGCAATGCCATTCGGCTAGCGTTAATGGCTTTGACGGAAGCAATGGCGTTGCGCTCAATGCAAGGCACTTGCACTTGACCGCCCACAGGATCGCAAGTTAGCCCCAGATTATGTTCCATCGCAATTTCAGCGGCCATACAAACTTGCTCGGGGCTACCGCCCAAAATTTCTGTTAAGCCAGCCGCTGCCATTGAGCAAGCCACCCCCACTTCGCCTTGGCACCCCACTTCAGCCCCTGAAATGGACGCATTCATTTTGTAAAGTGAGCCGATCATTCCGCAAGCAAGCAAATAGCGTTCTACAATTTCATCGGTAATTGGCGAAATGAATTTTTCATAATAAGACAGCACCGCAGGCACAATACCGCAAGCGCCGTTTGTTGGTGCGGTAACTACACGCCCGCCTGCTGCATTTTCTTCATTGACCGCAAGCGCATACATATTGACCCAATCGATCACTTTCATCGGGTCGTTGGAAAGCCCATTATTGGCTTGCAGTAAACGGTGTAAGGTTGCTGCACGGCGAACCACTTTGAGCGGGCCGGGTAGTAACCCTTCCGTAGCCAAGCCGTGTTCGATACATTCTTTCATCGTTTGCCAAATGCGTTTTAGGTGCGTTTGCGTGGCTTCTTTTCCGTGCAAGGCAATTTCATTTTGTAGCATCACGCTCGATAAGGCTAAGCCATTTTCTTTGCAATGATGCAAAATATCTGCCGCACTTTGATAAGGGAAAGGTACATTGATGTCGGACTCTTCCTGCTGATTGAAATGCGCTTCATCAACAATAAATCCGCCGCCAATAGAATAATAGGTTTGCTGATAAAGCAAGTTGTCATTTTCATAGGCGGACAGCGTCATGCCGTTTTCGTGTAAAGGCAGAAAGGTTTGATGAAAGATCATATCGCTTTCATAATCCAACTTTGCCACTTGCTGTCCTTGCGCTAATGGCAAAAGTGCGGTGCTTTTTACATCAGAAATAAATTTAGGGATTAAATCAATATCCACATCGTGCGGTAAATAGCCCGCTAAGCCCATAATAATAGCAATATCGGTATTATGCCCACGCCCTGTCATTGAAAGTGAACCATAAACATCAACCTTAACTTGGGTTACCTTGGCGAGTAAATTTTTCGCCACCAAATCATCGACAAATTGCTTACCCGCTTTCATTGGCCCAACGGTATGAGAGCTAGAAGGCCCAATGCCGATTTTAAACATATCAAAAACACTAATCATCGTTTTCTCGAAGTTTTCTGGCAGGGCATTTCGACCTGCTTAAGGTGATTATTATAAAAGGTGCGTATTCTATCTTAATTAATAAAATAATCCATACACCACTGCTGAGATTGCAATCATTCCCATCACGGTAACGAAAACATTGCTAGCATAGCCTTGATAACGCGCCATCGCAGGTACTTTACGAATGGCATACATTGGCATTAAAAACAGAATTGCGGCGATAATTGGCCCACCAATGGATTCAATTAAACCAAGAATGCTTGGATTGATAATTGCCACCGCCCATAAAGTCAATAAAAAGAAAAGTGCGGTGAAAAAATTCAATTTTTTTCGATTTGTAATGTCTTGTTTGCCCGAAAATTTTAAATACAGCCCCTGAATGCCTTCTCGCGCGCCTAAATAATGGCCAAAGAAAGAGCTGGTAATAGCAAGAAATGCTACTAAAGGGCCAAAGTAGGAAATATAAGGGTTATCAAATTTATTGGCTAAAAAGGAAAGGATACTGATATTTTGTGCTTTGGCTTGCACTAAATCTTCAGGGGTAAGGGTTAGCACACAGCTAAAGACGAAAAACATCACGAAAAATAACAGTAAGGTTGAGGTGTTTTTCAACGCTTGGCTTGCGTGGCATTCGGTCAGCTCTGGCAATTTATATTCCCGTTGTTGTGATTGCGAAAAGCAAGAAATCGCAGGGGAATGATTAAAAGAAAACACTAACACCGGAATGGTGATCCACAGCGTGCTAATAAAACTGGTGGCATCAGGCATTTGGTGAAGCATTGCGGTGTTCCATTGTGGAATTAAATAAATGGAAAGAGAAAATAAAATAAAAACAAGGGGATAGACCAAAAACTCAGTCATTTTGAGCATTATTTTTTCGCTCATCAGCATCACCGAAATCAGGCTTGCAATCAAAATGAAAGAAAGCAAAATGCGGTTCGGTGCGCCTAGCCCTAACTGGTTGACAATAAAGGATTCCACCGTATTGGTAATGCCATTACCATAAATTAACAAAATAGGAAAAATTGCGAAAAAGTAGAGTAGGGTGATAATTTTCCCTGCGCCTTGTCCAAAATGTTCTTCCACTACCTCTGTAATATCGCTGCCGGGTTTGGAAGATGACAGCACAAAGCGAGATAATGCGCGGTGTGAGAAATAAGTCATCGGCCCAACCAACAGCATAATGGCGATTAATGGCCAAAATCCGCCCATTCCAGCATTTATGGGCAAAAACAGCACCCCAGCTCCTACGGCCGTGCCGAATAAATTTAACGTCCAAAGTAAATCGAATTTGTTTGTTATTGTTGTTTTAAACATTGTTTAACTCCGTAATATAAACTTGGATTAGTGTATGTGAATACCCTAATCTCACCGCCGCAGATGATATAGCGGTTGCGAATACGAAACAGGACAAAATATGGAATTTGTGAGAATGATCGACTTTTGCTGGAGTAATTGACTAGAAAATAGCGAAGTGTTTACTTATTTTTAACATTTTGCTTTTTTAGACTTTCGATTTCGCGATATTTTGCTTCGACAAGCAACAAAGTTGAGTCTTTTTTCTTTATTAAGAATGGGTTATCAAAAATTGTAAATGTTTCGTTTTATTGAATGATCTGAGTGAGGGCAGCGCAAGATTGTTAATAATTGGATAAAAAGCACTTTTAATGGCAATAAAAGTGCTTACAACGAGAGAATAATTAAGCGGCTTTCGCATCACCTAATGTGCCATCATCAATGGCTTCTTTTGGCGTACCTAGCACTTCGTAAACTTTATCGCCATCTTTGAAAAACACAAAACCGCCGTGTTCCATTTTTGTCCAGATTTCATCTTTAGTGAGTGGAAAGGTGGTAATAATGGTTACTTTATCTTTCTCGGTGGTATGTTGGCGGAAGTCGATCACGCCGTCATCATCAATGCGTTGCGCTGTACCAAAAGGGGCTTTGCGCGTGATGTAATGCAAATTGGTGGAGCAGTGAGCGATCATCCATTCCCCGTTCGAGAGAATAAAATTAAACGTGCCGCCTTGTGCTAATTCTTTAGTAATTTCTTGAATGACTTGGAAAATTTGTTCTTCAGTGGGCTTTTTACGAAAGCGATTTTTAAGTTGTTCTGCCATATAACAAAACGCAGCTTCGGAATCGGTGGAGCCAATGGGCTGGCAGAAATTTTCCGACATATCAGGGAAGCTCGTCAGATTGCCGTTGTGCGCAAATACCCAGTTTTCGCCCCAAATTTCACGAATAAATGGGTGGGTGTTTTCAATGGTTACCTCGCCTTGCGTGGCTTTGCGAATGTGGGCAATCACATTGAAAGATTTGATGTGATATTGTTTTACGCAATCTGCAATGGGGGAACTATGCCCGGCTTGGTTATCGCGAAAAATACGCACGCCTTTGCCTTCAAAAAAGGCAATGCCGAAACCGTCAGAATGGCTATCGGTAAGCCCTGCGCGGCGGCGAAATCCTTCAAAAGAGAACACAATATCGGTGGGAGTGTTGCAATTCATTCCTAATAGCTGACACATAACGAAACCTTAACTGATTTTAACTTCCTAAATCTTGTTTGATTTAACAAAAAAATTCACAAAAATTCAACCGCACTTTTAGATTAAAGGTGCATATCACATAACTTGGCGTTATTTCCTTTATTGCACCACCATTAAGCCTAAGCAACCTTTGTCTGCTGCCATCAGATCCGCTGCGCCAAAGGTGAAAGGGTGGCCGTTAGAAGACGGCTGTTGAAAGCGAACTAAAATCTGCACTTTGCTCTCAATCCATAGGCTGTCTTTCCACGCAAGATCGCTTTCTGCCACTGGCTTATCATTAATACTTTCAATGATAAATTTTGCCCCCTGAATTTTAAATCCTGCTGGCTCGTTGCTCGTGATTGTCCAGCGTTCCGTGCTGTTTAATTCGGCATTTACATCAATGCGTCTAGGATCGAAACGTTGTTGATTGAGCATTCCATTATTCGCATCAAGTTGAAACTGGCGTTCACGGCGAACTTCCGCCTTTAATGCTTGCGGTGCATCGGTGTTAAACTGCATTGTGTTGTTTTGTGCAAAGGCACTGCTTAAGCCTTGTGGGCGTAGCTCAAGTACCGTGTTGTCGAGCAATTCTTCATCGCTGGCGAAAAAGCCTGTGAGTTTACTGAAGAAATTTCGTTTTTTCCCCACAATTAAGGTGGTGTTTTCCCCTTCATTGAGATTAACAAGAATTTCAGCGCGTTCGCTCGGTGCAAGAAAAAGCACCTTTGTTGTTTTCGCTTGCGGTAAAAAGCCCTGATCAAGCGCGATGAGTTGGAAATCGCGCTCGCCATCAAAGCGTAATTCATAACGGCGTGAAAGGGAGGCGTTCAGCAAACGTAAACGCACAACGCCGCGCGGCACCTCTAAATAAGGTGCTTCTTGCCCATTAACGAATAAACGATTGCCGAAAAAGTGCGGTCGATTTTGTTGGAATAATTGCACCCCTTCATCATTTAATTGCATATCTTGTAAAATCAAAGGAATATCGTTTACGCCATATTTTTGTGGCAAGCTCGATTTACGGCTTTCGTTATCTTCAATAATGCACAGTCCGAGCAAGCCGCGGTAGGTTTGATAAGCGGAATGCCCTAAGGTGCAAGCGGAATACCAGCAAGTACAAGCAGGCTGAGTGATCGGTAGAATAGGCGACCAGCCTTGCCCTTGTTTGAAAGGGTGAGAAATGCCACCCAGTGATTCGGCACTCACTTGTAGGCCTTGAATGGCTAATGCCACCATTTGCGACAAGCTATTGCGATAGTTCAGCTTGGCAAAATCCCCTTGGCGCATTTTTAATGTTGGGCCTAAATAATTACCATTAAATCCCCACACTTCACTGGATTTTCCCCGCTCTAATTGGGTTTGCGCGCTGTTCATTTCTAAAAAAACAGGCTTGCCACGGCGAGTTTCCATTAATGGTGGAACACGCAAAGGCTGGCGATCGGCCGCCCATAATGGCGCAGGAATGGCTGAAAAAGCCCCCGCAGTGAGGGCAGTTTTGAAAAATTGACGGCGAGAAAAATGATTCATTTTATTTTGTGGTGTCTTGTTGAGCTTGGCTGGCGGCAATTTCCGCATCAAGTTCGTTGATTCGTTGTTGCATTAAAGAATGGCAATAGCCCGCCAATTCACGCACATTGTCTTTGGTGTAAGCCGATGTATCCACAGGTGGCAACATTTCACAAATCACTTTGCCATTATCCCAACGGTTAAGATCGATTTTATTTTGCGTGTTGGAACAAACCACTGGCACAATCGGCACACCAGCGGCAATGGCGGCGTGAAATGCGCCAGTTTTAAATGGCAGCAAACCACGTCCACGGCTACGCGTGCCTTCAGGGAACATCCAAATAGAAAGTTTATCACTGTTAATGCGTTCAGCCAGTTGGGTCATTGTGCTATGTGCTTTGGAGCGGTTATCACGATCTAAAAAAATATTACCCGATGCCCAATATAAAATGCCAAAGAACGGGATCCAAATCAGGCTTTTTTTCCCGACACTCACGGTGCGCGGCATCACCATATAAGAAATGGTAACCATATCGTAGTTATTTTGGTGATTGCCAATGTAAATGCACGGCCCGATATTTTCCGCATTAGCAGGGAAGCGATGTTCCACTTGCAAACCGAAAAGGGGATATAAGCGCCCAAACCAACGTGCCACATCGCCCACGTTACTTGGATTTCTGAAACGAATGAGAGAATAAATCGTGCCGAGCAAACAAATTAAAATACAGCACAGCACAACCACAATAATGCGAAGAAGTTTTAGCATAAACACATACCTTGAAAAAAATTTGCACAAGTATAGCGAAAATCCGCAAATATTTGTATCAATCCGCTAAAAAAATGCTAGGCTATCAAACAATTTCCTTCTTCCCAAAGATATTCAACAATGGCAAAGACCTATTTTATTGCAGATTTACATTTAAGCGAAAATCGCCCAGATTTAACCGCACTTTTTGTTGATTTTATGCAAAATCAAGCCAAAGATGCGGAAAGTTTGTATATTTTAGGCGATCTTTTTGATTTTTGGATTGGCGATGATGAGCATTCCCCTTTGATTGATTTGGTGAAACAGCAAATTCGCCACTTAACGGAAAAAGGCGTGAAATGCTATTTTATGCACGGCAATCGCGATTTTCTTATCGGCAAAAAATTTGCCCGATCTTGCGGTTTAACGCTGTTGCCAACCTATCAAGTGATTGATTTATACGGCGCGCCTACCTTGCTTTGCCACGGCGATACCCTTTGCATTGATGATGTGGCTTATCAACGCTATCGTAAAAAAGTGCATCAAAAATGGCGTCAATGGCTTTTTTTACATTTGCCTTTAAAAGTGCGGTTAAAAATTGCCGAAAAAATTCGTGCTAAAAGCAAACAGGACAAGCAATATAAATCCAATCAAATTATGGACGTGAACGCCGATTTCGTGTTGCAAACAATGCAACAATTTAACGTGCCGCAGCTGATCCACGGGCATACGCATCGGCAAAATTTGTATAAAATCCCACCGCACTTTGAACGAATTGTATTGGGCGATTGGGGCGAAACTTCTTCTGTGCTAGAAGTCTCGCCGCAGGGAATGCGATTTATTAATCACTCGTTACAGAAATCAGTGAGTGATGATTTGGAATCACCACCGCAGGATCATCAGGTGCGGTGATTTTTTCAATTTTTTCTTTCAAACCGTAATCTGGCTGTGGCGTATCATCGAAAAGATCCGCATTGGGGTCAATGTTAGCGTTACGAATGCCAATCCAATTCGCCAAGCCTTCCGTGAAGTTCAAGCCTGATTTTGACACCTTTTTTTCGTGACGCTGCTGATCATCACTGGAAATTTTAAACAACGGAATATCGTAATGGCGTTTACTTTTGCCGCTGCTATTGTGAATAGCGATATAGTTATCGCTAATTTGATGAGCTAAGCCGTGATCAGAAAAATAAATCATCGAAAAAGTGCGGTGATTTTTTTGCTGATTTTTGACCAGATCCTGATAAATTTTACTCAGCACTTCATCGGTTTTTTTGATCGAACTGATGTAGCAATTCACGTCCTGATATTTTTTAGCAATTTGATTTTCATCGAAAATCTTGTTGTAATCGGTAACGCGTTCGCAAACCAACGGGTGCGAGCCATATAAATGCACCACAATAAAACGCTTGCCTGTGGTTGGGGTTTGAATGAGTTGAGCAAATCGGTTTAATAAGTTGAAATCGCTCACATCATTACTAATGGAATCGCCCGCGCGTAAAAAGATTTTTTCATCGCTTTTATTGGCAATAGCGGAAATTGGCGTGTCGTATTGCCCTAAATAACCTTGATTGGAAAGCCAATAGGTTTTGATTCCTGCGGATTTAATTAAGTCAATGAAATTTAAGCGATAATTCCCTTCCCAAGTTTGCTTGTTAGGCTTGGTAAACATCAATTTAAGCGAAGCGATGGTGTTTGTGCCGCCTGCGGTTAGGCCATCAATTACCGTTCCTTTAGCAGTGGAAAGAAAAGGCGTGTTGGCAACAGGGTAGCCGTAAGCGTGGTGATAATCTTTTCTCGCGCTTTCGCCGATAACTAAAATGTAATCATCATAATGGGAACGGCTATCCAGTTGGCTTTCGCCCCATTCGCTTGGCACATCAAAGCGGTTGAGTAAGCGTAATTCTTCGACCACTTTTTCCCCTGCTAAATAGCTTTCTTGCAGCGGTTGAAAGGGAATATTTCCCCAAAGTGCATTAACAAAAATGAGCGCCAATAGCCCCTTATTTTTATAAAAAGCCAAGTGGAATTTTTGACTTAACCTGCGATAAAGCAGCGCACCGCCAAGAATCGCAAGGGGATAACCATAATCAAGAAGGGGGATTTGAGCGAAAAATTCTTTGCCTTCTTGTAAGTCTGTGGCGAAAACAGAGGCGATATATTGATAAGATGGCGCGCCAAAATTTACCCCAATGGGCGCATAGCAGGCATAGATAAATAAAATAGGTAATGCAATGAAATAAAAGAGTTTTTTCGAGCTAGAAAAAATAATAATGAAAGACATAAAAAGGCTGATCTGCTGCCAACTAGGTTGCGGAAAATAGCCCGAACCTTGTAGCGCTAACAGGCTGATAATATAAAGTAGCGCAAAACACACCACACTTACTAGCAATGATGAAAGATGAAATGTTCCTTTTTTGTTCTTTTCTGCCACAACATTGTTCCTTATTTTTTAGTTCGCTTCATTTTACTGAATTTTTTTCATTGGTTCTATGCGATTTTTGCCTTGAGCTATTTTCACTGCAAAGATGTTGCTCTATAATATGCAGAATTTTGTACCCAACTTTTGTGAGGAAAAAATGAGCAAACCCGTATATAAAAGAATCCTGCTTAAATTAAGCGGTGAAGCTTTACAAGGTGATGAAGGTTTTGGAATTGATCCTTCAATTTTAGACAGAATGGCGCTTGAAATTAAAGAATTACTAGAAATGGGCGTAGAAGTCGGGGTTGTGTTAGGTGGCGGAAATTTATTCCGTGGTGCAAAACTGGCTAAGGCGGGAATGAACCGCGTGGTGGGCGATCATATGGGTATGCTTGCCACCGTAATGAACGGCTTGGCAATGCGTGATGCCTTACACCGCGCAGATGTGAATGCAAAATTGATGTCCGCTTTCCAGTTAAACGGAATTTGCGATACCTATAACTGGTCTGAAGCGATCAAAATGTTGCGTGAAGGACGCGTGGTGATTTTCTCTGCGGGAACAGGTAGCCCATTCTTTACCACCGATTCAGCGGCTTGCCTGCGTGGGATTGAAATTGAAGCTGATGTTGTGCTTAAAGCCACCAAAGTGGACGGCGTGTATGATTGCGATCCTGCTAAAAATCCAGATGCAGTGTTGTATGAAAAACTCACTTATGCCGAGGTGATTGACAAAGAATTGCAAGTAATGGACTTAGCTGCCTTTACTTTAGCACGCGATCACGGAATGCCAATTCGTGTGTTCAATATGAGCAAACCAGGCGCATTACGCAAAGTGGTTTTAGGTGAGCGTGAAGGTACGCTAATTTGTAACTAATTGATTAAACTTAAATAAAAAGGAATATTTGTGATTAACGAAATTAAACAAGATGCGCAGTTGCGTATGGAAAAAAGCCTTGAAACATTCAAACACCATATTGCCAAAGTAAGAACAGGGCGTGCGCAGCCAAGCTTACTGGACGGTATTCAAGTGGAATACTATGGCGCATTAACCCCATTGCGTCAATTAGCCAACGTAGTGGCTGAAGATGCGCGTACCTTAGCGGTAACTGTGTTTGATCGTAGCTTAATCGGTGCGGTGGAAAAAGCCATCTTAACTTCTGATTTAGGCTTAAACCCATCATCAGCTGGCACAACTATTCGCGTTCCACTTCCACCATTAACGGAAGAACGCCGCCGCGATTTAATCAAAATCGTAAAAGCGGAAGCTGAGCAAGGCAAAGTAGCTGTGCGTAATGTGCGCCGTGATGCGAACGATCAAATCAAAGCGTTGTTGAAAGAAAAAGAAATCAGCGAAGATGAAGAGCGCAAAGCACAAGACGAAATCCAAAAAATCACCGATCTTTATGTGAAAAAAGTGGACGAAGTGTTAGCGGATAAAGAGAAAGAATTATTAGATTTCTAATCATTCTAACGAAATAAAGGGCGAGCCAAGGGTTCGCCCTATTTTTTCTTGCTGAATTACAGGCTTTTGAGTATATTCATGACAATTTTAGCAACCTTAACCCTTTTAAAGTGCGGTCAAAAATTTATGCAAAAACAACAAAAACTCGTCATTCTTGGTTCGACAGGCTCCATCGGCACTAGCACCCTTTCTGTGATAGAACATAACCCTGAGAAATATCAAGCGTTTGCCTTAGTGGGCGGACGTAACGTGCAATTAATGGTGGAACAATGCGTTAAATTTCAACCGACTTTTGCTGCCTTAGATGACGAAAGTGCGGCGAAAAATTTAAAAGAAAAATTGACCGCACTTGGTCTAAGAACCCAAGTGTTAAGCGGACAAAAAGCCATTTGCGAGCTGGCGGCTCACTCTGAAGCGGATCAGGTGATGGCTGCTATTGTTGGCGCGGCGGGCTTATTGCCTACTCTTTCAGCGGTGAAAGCGGGTAAGCGAGTGTTGTTAGCTAACAAAGAAAGTTTGGTGACTTGCGGGCAGCTTTTTATTGATGAAGTGAAGAAAAATCACGCTCAGTTACTGCCTGTGGACAGTGAACACAATGCGATTTTCCAATCGTTACCACCGCAAGCGCAGGAAAAAATCGGTTTTTGCCCGTTGCAAGAATTAGGCATCAGCAAAATTGTACTCACGGGATCGGGCGGCCCTTTCCGTTATACGGATCTTTCAGAATTTGACCAGATCACACCAGAGCAAGCTGTTGCGCACCCTAATTGGTCAATGGGCAAAAAAATCTCAGTGGATTCAGCTACAATGATGAATAAAGGCTTGGAATATATTGAAGCCCGTTGGTTATTCAATGCCAGTGCAGATGAGATGGAAGTGATTATTCATCCGCAATCTATCATTCATTCTATGGTGCGTTATATTGATGGCTCAGTGATTGCGCAAATGGGCAATCCAGATATGCGTACGCCAATTGCGGAAACAATGGCTTATCCGCAGCGTACCTTTGCCGGTGTTGCGCCACTGGATTTTTATCAGCTCAATGGGCTGACTTTTTTAGCGCCAGATTATCAGCGTTATCCTTGCTTAAAATTGGCCATTGATGCCTTTGCCGCAGGGCAATATGCCACAACGGCAATGAATGCGGCGAATGAAATTTCCGTTGAAGCATTTTTAAATCGTCAAATTAAATTTACCGATATTGCTAAAGTGAATACGCAAGTGGTAGAAAAAATCAGCCCACAACAGATTCAATCTATTGATGATGTGTTAGACGTGGATAAAAAAGCGCGCGCTTTAGCGTGGCAAATTATTCAAGCGAAATAACATTTTGTTTTCGTTACAAATAAATCAAGGCGGGCGAAAGTTCGCCTTGATTTTTTTATGCATAATTCTGTGCGTTTTCATAGTAAGTAATATCATATTATGATATATTCAGCCATTAATTTTGTAACTAGAAAATCCTTGATGAATGACTGAGATTGACTTAAACAATATTCCCCAACACGTTGCGATTATTATGGACGGCAATGGGCGTTGGGCAAAACAGCAAGGAAAAATGCGTATTTTCGGGCATAAAAATGGCGTGGCGGCAGTGCGTCAAGCGGTTTCCTATGCGCGAAAAATTGGTGTCAATGTTCTCACTCTTTATGCGTTTAGTAGCGAAAATTGGACGCGTCCAGAAAGTGAAGTGAGCGCATTAATGACACTTTTTATGCAAGCACTGGATTTAGAAGTGAAAAAATTGCATAAAAATAATATCCGCTTAAACATTATTGGGGATAAATCCCGTTTTAGCGAAAAATTACAGCAAAAAATCGAAAAAGCAGAAAAATTAACTGAAAATAACACCGCACTTACTTTAAATATTGCAGCAAATTATGGCGGTTATTGGGATATTGTGCAGGCAACCAAACAGCTTGCTACTTTGGTGAAAAATGAGCAGCTGACGCTTGATGAGATCACTGCTGAACGTTTTCAACAACATTTGGTTACCCAAGATCAGCCTATGGTGGATTTATTAATTCGCACCAGCGGTGAACAGCGTGTAAGTAATTTTTTACTGTGGCAAATTGCCTATGCAGAATTTTATTTTTCTGATGTGCTATGGCCAGATTTTAACGAACAAGAATTCAATCAAGCTATCTTAGTTTATCAACAACGAAATCGCCGTTTTGGTGGAGCAGAACAAGAGGACTAAACTGTGCTTAAACAACGTGTTATTTCCGCAATTATTTTAATTGCTATTGTCTGTGCAGCGTTATTTTTATTTTCTCCTTTTTATTTTGCCTTAGCCTTAGGGGCAGTGGCGACCTTAGGAATTTGGGAATGGACACAATTCGCTCAAGTCAAAAATAAATTTTGGCGTGTTGTAGTGGCAGGCTTAGCAGGTGCGGTGCTTTTTTTGTGGATTTTAAGCGAAGCCAATTATCTCAATGCGGGCCGTGTGTTTGAACATTATGCTGAGCCTATTTTATTAAGCGCAGTGATTTGGTGGATTGTGGCGCTTGGCTTTGTGGTGAGCTATCCAAATTCTGCCAAATTATGGGCAAAATCGGTGATTTTGCAAGGCGTTTTCGCCATCGTAACCCTTGTGCCTTTTATTGTAGGCGTGTTGCGTTTGCGCTTAGATGGTTATGTTGCCAACCCTTATCACGGCTTAATGTTGCTCTTTTATGTGTTTATTCTGGTATGGGCAGCAGATTCTGGTGCTTATTTTGCCGGCCGCAAATTCGGAAAACATAAACTTGCACCAAAAGTTTCCCCAGGGAAAACGTGGCAAGGCGTATTCGGTGGGCTGATTACCGCTGGCGTGCTAGCAGGGATTTTTATGCAAGTCGCCCCACAAGATTTATTCAATGTACCAACCGTGCCTTTTATCGTCTTATCTGTTGCCACTGTGGCAATTTCTGTACTGGGTGATTTAACGGAAAGTATGTTTAAGCGCGAAAGTGGGATTAAAGATAGTAGCAATTTAATCCCCGGACACGGTGGGATTTTAGATCGTATTGATAGTCTTACCGCTGCCGTACCATTCTTTGCGTATTTCTATTTTTATGTATTGTAGGAAAAAACGGATATGTCCTTTTTGTGGTCGTTAGGTTCATTTTTGATAGCCATTTGTGTACTGGTTTTTGTACACGAATACGGACATTTTTGGGCTGCCAGAAAGTGCGATGTAAAAGTTGAACGTTTTTCTATCGGTTTCGGTAAAATGCTGTGGTCGTTCTTTGATAAAAAAGGCACAGAGTTTTCTATTTCGCTTATTCCCTTAGGTGGCTATGTGAAAATGCTTGATGAGCGTAACGAAGCCGTGCCAGAAGCATTAAAATCTCAAGCCTTTAATAATAAATCCGTGGCACAACGTGCTTTTGTGATTGCAGCAGGCCCGATGGCGAATTTTATTTTTGCTATATTGGCCTATTGGCTGGTGTATTCCATCGGGATTCCTAGCGTGAAACCTGTGATCGCAGAGGTTCGACCAGCGTCCATTGCGGCACAAGCGCAAATTCAACCTGGTTCACAAATTATCGCCATTGATGGCACGGCGACACCAGATTGGGAAACCATCAATATGGTGCTTGCCACCAAAATGGGTAACCCCAATGTAGAAATCACTCTTTCGCCTTTTGGTTCAGATGTAAAACAGCAACGCACTTTAGATTTAGCCAATTGGCGATTCGATCCTGAAAAAGAAAGTGCTTTTGGCGCATTGGGTATGATTCCCGTGCGAACTAAAGTGGAAATGACCTTGTCTAAAGTGGCGGAAGATTCCCCAGCACAAAAAGCAGGCTTGCAAGTGGGGGATAAATTTTATACCAATACTGGCGAGCCAATGAATTGGCAAGATTTTATTCAAGATGTGCAAAAAGGGCAGCCTTTTACATTGAGAATTGAGCGAGCAGGGGAAACCTTATATAAAACCTTAATACCAGTGTTAAATGAAAAAGGCAGGTGGTTTGTTGGCGTATCGCCAACGGTTCAGCCCCTTGATGAAAAATATCGCACGGAATTAAAATATGGTGTTTTTGAGGCTTTACAGAAAGGCGTAGAAAAAACCAAGGATTTAATGCTACTGACGGTAAAAGTAATTGGCAAATTATTTACCGGTGATCTTTCTTTAAATAATTTAAGTGGACCGATTTCTATTGCCAAGGGCGCAGGGATTTCCTCGGGAATTGGTTTTGTTTATTATTTAAGTTTTATGGCATTAATTAGTGTAAATTTAGGCATTATGAATTTGTTCCCGTTACCTGTGTTAGACGGCGGACATTTAATTTTTCTTGCCGCTGAGGCGATAAAGGGAAAACCGCTTTCGCAAAAGGTGCAAGATACCGCTTATAAAATTGGTGCAATATGCTTATTAGCTTTAACAGCATTTGCTTTGTTTAACGATTTCTTACGTTTATAACTCTTTCTTTTACAAGGATAAAAGTAACAATGAAAAAACTTTTAATCGCAAGTTTATTATTGGGTTCAACCACGGTGATGGCTGCCCCTTTTGTTATGCAAGATATTCGTGTCGATGGCGTTCAAGCTGGCACGGAAGGCAAAATTCTTGCGAATTTACCCGTTCGAGTTGGGCAACGAGCAACAGATAAAGATATTGCCAATGTTGTAAGAACCTTGTTCTTACAAGGTTATGAAGGGGTTAAAGCCGCCCGAGAAGGAAACACGCTAGTTATTTCTGTGCAGCAGCGTCCAATTATTGCCGATGTGATTCTTGACGGTAATAGTTCAATTCCAAATGAAGCCTTGAAAGATAATTTAGATTCTAATGGCTTTGCCGTTGGTGATGTATTGAATTTTGATAAATTAGAGGCTTTCCGTCAAAGTTTACTTGATCATTATCACAGTGTAGGTCGCTATAACGCAAAAGTGGAAACGATTGTTACGCCATTGCCAAATAATCGTGCGGAAGTAAAAATCCAAATTAAAGAAAATGATGTGGCACTGTTAAAAGGGATCACCTTTGAAGGAAACAATGCCTTTAGCTCAAGTAAATTACAAGAGCAAATGGAATTACAACCTGATGCTTGGTGGAAACTTTTTGGTAATAAATTTGATTCCGTACAATTTGGTAAAGATCTAGATACATTGCGCGAATTTTACCTTGATCACGGCTATGCCAAAATGCAAATTAGCAAAACAGATGTGCAATTAAATGATGCAAAGACTGAAGCAAAAGTTTCTATTGATGTCAATGAAGGTGAAAAATATACCGTTAAAAGTGCGCGTATTGTGGGTAATGTGGCAGGAATGAGCGATGAACTTTCTGCATTATTAAAACAAATTCGTGTGGGTGATACTTTCCGCCGTAGTGATGTTGTCGCAGTAGAAAATGAAATTAAAACAACCTTAGGTGAGCAAGGCTATGCCAATCCTCAAGTGAATATTAGTCCTGAGTTTGATGATCAAAATCATACAATTGCTTTAACTTATGTGGTTGATGCAGGTCGCCGTTATTCTGTGCGCCAAATTCGTTTTGAAGGCAATAACGTAAGTGCAGACAGTACATTGCGTCAAGAAATGCGTCAGCAAGAAGGAACTTGGTTATCTTCTCAATTAGTTGAGCTAGGTAAAGTGCGGTTGGAAAGAACAGGATTTTTTGAAAGCGTAGAATCTCGCACCGAAAATGTGCCAAATACTGATGATGAGCTTGATGTTATCTATAAAGTGAAAGAACGTAATACAGGTAGCATTAACTTTGGTATTGGTTATGGTACAGAAAGTGGTTTAAGTTATCAGGCAAGCATTAAGCAAGATAACTTCTTAGGAATGGGATCGTCAATCAGTTTCGGTGGTTCGCGTAATGATTACAGTACCAGTGTTAATTTAGGTTACACAGAACCTTACTTCACAAAAGACGGTGTGAGCCTTGGTGGAAATGTATTCTTTGAAAAATACGATAACTCGAAAAATGACACTTCCGCATCTTACAGCCGTACGACTTATGGTGTGAATGGAACGCTAGGCTTCCCAGTGAATGAGAATAACTCATACTATGTTGGGCTAGGCTATGTATATAATAAATTAAAAGATGTACGCCCTGAATATAACCGTAATATCTATCGTGAATCAATGAATGTCAATGATTGGACATTCAAATCCCACGATTTTGAGTTCTCTATGGGCTGGAACTATAATAATCTTAACCGCGGTTATTTCCCAACTTCAGGAATGAGAGCCTCAATTGGTGGGAAAGTGACTATTCCGGGTTCAGATAATAAATATTACAAAGTGTCAGCAGATGTACAAGGATTCTATCCGTTAGACCGCGATCATAGCTGGGTTATTTCAGCAAGAGCTTCGGCGGCTTATGCAAATGGCTTTGGCGGAAAGCGTTTACCATTCTATCAAACTTATAGTGCTGGTGGTATGGGAAGTTTGCGTGGTTTTGCTTATGGTGCAGTAGGTCCACAAGCTATTTATCGAGATGAAAAAAATTGTGCAACGACGCCGGATAAATATTGTAAGAAAGGGGTAAATGGGGACATTGTTGGTGGTAATGCAATGGTAACCGCAAGTGCTGAATTAATTGTTCCAACCCCATTTGTGGCAGACAAAAATCAACGTTCCGTAAGAACGTCTCTTTTTGTTGATGCGGCAAGTGTATGGAATACAAAATGGAAAACAGACGGAAAATCACGTTTCACGAATTTACCTGATTACGGTAATCCGAGCCGAGTTCGCTCATCAGCTGGGGTTGCCTTCCAATGGCAATCACCGATTGGGCCTTTGGTGTTCTCTTATGCCAAACCAATCAAAAAATATAAAGGCGATGAAATTGAACAATTCCAATTTAGTATCGGCGGAACATTCTAATTGGAACTTCTTTCATTCTTTTTAGTCTAAGTAAAAGCTTGGAAAGCTAATGGGAGCTTGCTCCCATTGGTATTGAATTTAAAAATTGATTTATTTTAAGGAAACTCAAAAATGAAAAAAGCAGTAAAATTAACCGCACTTTCTTTAGCGTTAGCATTAGGTTCATCAATTGCAATGGCTGAAGATAATATTGCATTTGTAAATGTAGATTATTTATTTGCACATCACCCTGCGCGTCAAGTTGAATTTAAAAAATTAGATGATGAATTTAAAGCACCATCTGAAAAATTACAAGCGGCAGATAAAGCATTGCAAGATAAAAAATCCGCATTTGAGAAAGAAATTGATGCTAAAGTGAAAGCATTAGATAAAGATGCGCCGAAATTACGTCAAGCTGACATCAAAAAACGTCAAGATGAAATTGCAAAATTAGCGCAAAAACGTGATGAAGAATTTAAAAAATTAGTGCAAGAGCACCAAGAAAATATTGCTAAATTCCGCGAAGAAACACAGAAAGCAGAAATGGAAGTTGAGCGTAAATTATTAACTGACATTCAAACTGCAACTACAACAGTGGCAAAAGCGAAGAATTACAGCGCAGTGCTTGATGAGAAAGTTGCAGTTTATGCCGCTGATGGTAAAAACATTACAGAAGAAGTATTAAAAGCAATTCCAGCTCCAGCACAGGCTAAATAATGCGAAAGTCTTATTCTCTTAAAGAATTAGCACAACAAATTGGCGCTACCATTCGTGGTAACGCCAATGTGCTTATTGATAGTATCGCCCCGCTCGACAAAGCACAGTCAAACCAGCTCACCTTTATTTCAAACATTAAATTCCGTGATTTACTTGCACAATCCCAAGCAGGGATTTTAGTGGTAAGTGAAAATGATGTAGAATTTTGTTCACCTGAAAGCAACTTGCTTATTGTCAAAGATCCTTATGTGGCTTACGCCGTGCTAGCACAATATATGGATTCTACGCCAAAAGCGGCAGCAGGTATTGCACCAAGTGCGGTGATTTCTGCCTCTGCAAAATTAGGCGAAAATGTGTCTATTGGCGCAAATGCCGTGATTGAAGATGAGGTTGAACTTGGCGATAACGTGATTATTGGCGCAGGTTGTTTCATTGGCAAAGGCGCAAAAATTGGCGCCAATACTCAGCTTTGGGCAAATGTAAACATTTATCACCAAGTGCAAATTGGCGAACATTGCTTAATCCAATCTGGCGCTGTGATCGGTAGTGATGGCTTTGGTTATGCGAATGATAAAGGCCGTTGGATCAAGATCCCACAAACAGGCACCGCGATTATCGGCAATCACGTTGAAATCGGGGCTTGCACCTGTATTGACCGCGGTGCGTTAGACGCAACGGTGATTGAAGATAACGTCATCATCGACAACCTTTGCCAAATTGCCCATAACGTGCATATCGGTACGGGCACAGCGGTCGCTGGTGGTGTGATTATGGCAGGTAGCCTGAAAGTAGGGCGTTATTGCTTAATTGGTGGCGCAAGCGTGATCAATGGCCATATGGAAATTGCTGACAAAGTTACGGTTACGGGAATGGGAATGGTAATGCGACCAATCACCGAACCGGGCGTGTACTCTTCCGGTATTCCATTGCAGCCAAATAAAGAATGGCGCAAAACCGCCGCACTGACTTTAGACATTGATAAAATGAACAAGCGTCTAAAAGCGGTAGAAAAAAAGCTCAATAATGCGTAATTCGCTTAATTCCTTTCTCAAACGCGCCACTTTATGTGGTGCGTTTTGTATTAAACGATGAAATATCGTATAATTTGCATCAATTTTATTTTCTATTATTTTCAAATTAAAAAGGTACTATTGTGACAACAGAACAAACCACAAAAGTCATTGAAGCAAAAGAAATTATGACCTTACTTCCGCATCGATATCCCTTTTTATTAGTGGATCGTGTAACTGATTTTGAAGAAGGGAAATGGTTAAAAGCGATCAAAAACATCAGTGTTAATGAGCCTTGTTTTACTGGGCATTTCCCCGGTGAACCTATTTTACCTGGTGTGTTAATTTTAGAAGCACTAGCACAATCAATGGGCATTTTGGCATTTAAAACTCACGAATTGCAGGGCGGAGAATTGTTCTATTTCGCAGGTATTGATGATGCGCGTTTTAAACGTCCCGTATTACCAGGTGATCAAATGGAACTTTATGTCGAAGTGATCAAAGAGCGCCGTGGTATTACCGCATTCACAGGTATTGCTACCGTGAATGGTGAAGTGGCTTGTGAAGCAAAATTAATGTGCGCGCGCAGATAAACATTCATTACAAAAACAAGAGGTCAATATGATCCATTCAAGTGCAAAAATTCACCCTACAGCCATTGTAGAAGAAGGGGCAAAAATTGGCGAAAACGTGGTGATTGGCCCGTTTTGTATTATTGGTGCTGATGTAGAAATTGGCAAAGGCACCGTGTTGCACTCGCATATCGTGGTTAATGGCGTGACCAAAATTGGCGAAGACAATGAAATTTTCCAATTCGCCAGCATTGGTGAGAAAAACCAAGATCTGAAATACCAAAATGAGCCAACGAAAACCATTATCGGCAACCGTAACCGTATTCGTGAAAGTGTAACGATTCACCGAGGCACGGTGCAAGGTGGTGGCGTAACGCGCGTGGGTGATGATAACTTATTTATGATCAACGCGCATATTGCGCACGATTGTAAAATCAAGAATCGCTGTATTCTTGCCAATAACGCCACTCTGGCAGGACACGTTGAGCTAGATGATTTCGTGATTGTGGGCGGAATGTCGGCCATTCACCAATTTGTTATTGTGGGCGCACACGTTATGTTGGGCGGTGGTTCTATGGTGAGCCAAGATGTTCCTCCTTATGTTATGGCGCAAGGCAACCACGCGCAACCATTCGGTGTAAACATTGAGGGCTTGAAACGTCGCGGTTTTGATAAGCCAACATTGCACGCCATTCGCAACGTGTACAAATTAATTTATCGCAGTGGAAAAACCTTAGAAGAAGTGATGCCAGAAATTGAGCATTATGCCAAAACAGAAAGTGCAATTAGCTTTTTCCTTGATTTCTTCAAGCGTTCAACACGCGGGATTATTCGGTAACACCGGCTAAAAATATGACAATTTTTCACCGCACTTTATTTATTGCACAAAGCTAGCAATGATAAAGTGCGGTTCTTTTTATGAAAGAAAACGGTTTATGAGAGAAAACGGTTTATGAGAAAAAACGAAATGGAACAAACAAAACAATTTCCTACCATTGGCATTGTCGCAGGTGAAGTTTCTGGGGATATTCTCGGTGCAGGGCTAATGCGTAGCCTAAAAATCCGTTATCCTAACGCACGTTTTATCGGCATTGCTGGCAAGCAAATGTTGGCAGAAGGTTGCGAAACCTTGGTGGATATGGAAGAAATTGCCGTAATGGGGCTAGCCGAAGTGGTGAAACATTTGCCACGTTTGCTGAAAATTCGCCGTCAAGTGATTGACAAAATGCTACAAGAAAAACCTGATGTGTTTATCGGCATCGATGCACCTGATTTCAATCTTGACATTGAACTCAAACTCAAGGAACAAGGCATCAAAACCATTCATTACGTCAGCCCTTCCGTCTGGGCGTGGCGACAAAATCGCATTCACAAAATTGCACGCGCCACCAACCTTGTTCTCGCATTTTTACCTTTTGAAAAAGCCTTTTACGATCGTTTCAACGTGCCTTGCCGTTTTATCGGACACACAATGGCAGACGCCATTCCATTAAAACCTGATCGCCTTGCCGCTTGTCAAATGCTTAATATTGATCCACGACAACGCTATTTAGCGATGCTGGTTGGCAGCCGTGGCTCAGAAGTGGAATTCCTTGCCGAACCTTTCTTGCAAACTGCATTATTGCTGAAGGAACAGTATCCAGATGTGCAATTTCTCGTGCCTTTGGTGAATGAAAAACGCCGCCAACAGTTTGAACAAATCAAAGCGAAGATTGCCCCTGAGCTGGAAATGATCTTGCTAGATGGACAAGCACGCCCCGCAATGATCGCCGCCCAAGCCACCTTGCTGGCGTCAGGCACAGCGGCATTAGAATGTATGCTATGCAAATCGCCAATGGTCGTGGGCTACAAAATGAAGCCGTTCACTTATTTCCTAGCTAAACGCTTGGTGAAAACCCCTTATATTTCATTACCGAATTTACTGGCGAATGAAATGCTCGTGCCAGAAATGATCCAACAAGATTGCACGGCAGAAAAATTGGTAGAAAAGCTCACCCCTTATTTTTCCACAGAAGAAAGTGCGGTGCAAAATCGCCATCATTTAGTGCAACACTTTATTGATCTGCATAAAATGATCCAATGCGATGCAGATAAACAAGCCGCCGAAGCGGTGATTGAATTATTGCAAGGGGAAAAGCAATGAGCGAATTTGTCTATCCTGATTATGAATTGATCGCGGGCGTTGATGAAGTGGGACGCGGGCCTTTAGTGGGCGCAGTGGTAACGGCCGCAGTGATTTTAGATCCTAATAATCCCATTGAAGGCTTAACTGACAGTAAAAAGCTCTCGCACAAAAAACGCCTTGCTTTAGCGGAAGAAATTAAACAAAAAGCCAAAGCTTGGGCATTAGGGCGAGCTGAACCCGAAGAAATTGACGAACTCAATATTTTGCACGCCACAATGTTAGCGATGCAACGCGCAGTCAATCAGCTTAAAATCACACCGCACTTTGTGCTAGTGGACGGCAACCGCATTCCCCTATTGCCAATGCCCGCTCAAGCGGTGGTGAAAGGGGACAGCCTAGTGGCAGAAATCAGCGCCGCCTCCATTCTTGCCAAAGTCGCCCGTGATTTAGAAATGGAAGAGTTGGATAAACGCCACCCCCAATACGCCTTTGCCCAGCACAAAGGCTACCCAACAAAATTACATTTAGAAAAACTGGCAGAACACGGCGTTTTACCCCAACACCGCCGAAGTTTCGCCCCAGTAAGAAAACTTATTACAGAATAAAGTGCGGTCATTTTCCCAAAAAATTTAAAAAAATCCCACCGCACTTTAAATATAATTTAATACAAAATAGATTATGAACCACCGGACAATCCCCCTTGTAAATTGCCCGAATGGAAATAAAATTTTTAGAAAAGTAACGCCTGAACGCAGCGTAGCGAGTATGGGCTTACTTTTCGTTAAAAAAATTTTATTGTAATGAGGAAAAGCAATTTAGTAGGGGTTCCCTTTTCTTTGCTTCCTTTCTTTTGGAAACTCAAAAGAAAGGAAGTCGCCAACGGCGAAACCCGTTATAATTACAAAGAAAACCGTAATTAACCAAATAATAAACAAAACGACCAAAACCTTAACCCACGGAGACCCTAATGCCCACAATCACCAATATGCCCCTTGTTAGCGTTGTGATTTTTCTCGCAATCGCCGTACTCTTATTTATCCACAACAAAATCCGAATGGACGTGATCGCCCTGTTGGTCATGCTCGCTTTTTGTGTGAGTGGCATTTTGAGCGTGCAGGAAGTTTTTGCTGGATTTAGTGATCCGAATATTATTTTGATTGCCTTGCTGTTTATTGTCGGGGAAGCCTTGGTGCGCACTGGCGTAGCCTATCAAGTGAGTGAATGGCTGATGAAAGCGGCTAAAAATAGCGAAACTCGAGTACTTGTTTTAGTGATGTTAGCGGTAACGGGATTGGGATCTTTTATGAGTTCCGTAGGGATTGTGGCGATTTTTATCCCTGTGGTATTGGTGATTTGTCGGCAGATGAATATTTCACCAAAACGCCTGATGATGCCATTGAGTATGGCTGGGTTAATCAGCGGTATGATGACTTTAATCGCCACCGCCCCAAATTTGGTGATTAACGCAGAATTAATCCATCTCACCAAACAGCGTTTTGATTTCTTTTCTTTCACGCCGATTGGTATTGTGATTTTGTTGCTGGGCATTGTCTATATGTTGGTGGCTCGCCGTTGGTTAGGGCAAGCGGAAAATGAACAAAGCGAAGGCGTGAATCGTCATTCCATTCAAGATCTGATTGAAGATTATCAATTACAAGCACGCACCAAACGCTTTGTGGTGCGCGCAGGATCAGATTTTATCGGGCAACCGCTAGAAGCCTTGCATCTGCGTTCTAATTATGCTTTGAACGTGCTGGCAATTGAGCGTTGGAAGCGTTTTCGCCCAAGATTTCTGGCTGAGTCTTTAGGGAAAATTGAAATTCGTGAAAAAGATATTTTGCTGATTGATTGTGCTGATCCTGAGTTAGATATTAATGCATTTTGCCAACAACATCAGCTTGAGCCAACGGAATTGCGTCCTTACCACTTTGAACAACAAGCCAAGTTTATGGGAATGGTGGAAATCACGCCAATTCCTGAAGGGGATTATCTCGGCAAAACCGTGGCAGAAATTGGCTTTCGTTCACGTTTTGGTTTAAATGTAGTGGGCATTAAGCGTAATAATGAGATTTTGACGGGGAGTTTGATTGAACAGCCATTAAAGATCGGCGATTTGCTGCTGGTGGTGGGATCGTGGAAATTGATCCAAGCAATGCGTAATAAAACAAAAGCCTTTTTCGTACTCGATTATCCTGCGGAAATTGAACGCGCCGCGCCCGCGCAAAGCCAAGCGCCTTATGCCATTTTGTCCATTGTAACGATGGTGGCATTAATGGTAACAGGCGTTGTGCCGAACGTGGTTGCCGCACTCATCGCCTGTTTAATGTTAGCCAAATTCCGCTGTGTAGATGCCAAAAGTGCTTATGCCTCTATCCACTGGTCGAGCTTGATTTTAATTGTGGGAATGATGCCATTTTCCACCGCACTACAAAAAACAGGCGGGATTAATTTGATCGTAGAATTTATGATTAACACCGTAGGGGGAATGGGTAAACATTGGATTTTAATCAGCTTGTTTACACTGACTGCGGTGATTGGTCTGTTTATTTCTAACACCGCCACTGCGATTTTAATGGCGCCGATAGCCATCACAATGGCGCAGCATTTACAGCTTTCCCCATTGCCTTTCGCAATGACGGTGGCGATCGCTTCCTCTGCCGCCTTTATGACCCCGATTTCTTCGCCCGTAAACACAATGGTGCTGGGGGCAGGGAATTATAAATTTGGCGATTTCGTCAAAATTGGCGTGCCTTTTACTTTACTGGTTATGTTGGCAACGGTGTTTCTTGTTCCAGTATTATTTCCGTTTAAATAAGGAGAAATAATGAGTATTTACGATTTAAAACCGAAGTTTCAAAATTTACTGCGTCCAACGGTGGTGAAGTTAGAACGCAAAGGCGTTACAGCGAACCAAGTTACACTTGCAGCCTGTGGGATTTCAGTCATTTTAGGCTTATTTTTGACCGCACTTTCTGCTGTGCATTGGCTGTTTATTTTAATTCCTATTTGGCTTTTTGTGCGAATGGCGCTCAATGCCATTGACGGAATGTTAGCACGAGAATTTCAGCAAAAATCGCGCTTGGGTGGTTATCTTAATGAAATTACCGATGTGGTTTCTGATGCGGCGTTGTATCTGCCTTTCGCGTTTATCGCCCCTTTTGATCCCCTTGTTATCGGGCTGATTATTTGGCTTGCCGCCTTAACGGAATTTTGTGGCGTGTTAGGGCAAGTGCAAGGGCAAACACGCCGTTATGACGGGCCTTTGGGAAAAAGTGATCGTGCCTTTTTATTTGGCTTATTAGGATTGATTTATACCTTTATGCCGATTTTACCAACGTGGTTTTATGCGCTTGCTTGGCTTGTCGTCGCGCTGTTAATTTTAACTTGCGTGAAACGCGTGAAGTCAGGGCTGGCGGAAGGCAAGGCTTTAGATCAGAATGTTGAAAATAAACCTGATGAAGAACAAGCAGAAGACCGTGCAGACAATGAAAGTGCGGTGCAATTTTCCGCAGAAAATGCTACGCAACAAAAATCAGAGGAGAATGAAAATGCTCGCTAAACTGGTTGATTTTCTTTTATGTCGTTTTACCTCTTTTATTAGCGGTGTTCGTCCTGCGAAAAATATCGCTCTGCTTTCGGCAGATAAGCCAAGACTTTATTACGCCAATCACAATAGCCACGGAGATTTTATTTTATTCTGGGTGTCTTTGCCTTATGAAGTGCGCAAGAAAACCCGTCCTGTGGCTGGCGCAGATTATTGGACGAAAGGCAAAATTCGCCGTTTCCTAGCGGAAAAGGTGTTTAATATGCTGTTGATCGAGCGTGGCGGCAATGATCCTAAAGCGGTAACAGAACAAATTAGCCAAGCGCTGCAAGAAAATTCGTTGATCATTTTCCCCGAAGGCACAAGAAAAACCAATGATGATCTTGCCCTTCAGCCTTTTAAAAGTGGTTTATATTATTTAGCCAAAGCCAATCCTAATGTGGATCTCGTGCCAGTTTGGATCAGCAACACCCATAATTTATTGCCGAAAGGCTTTATTCTGCCAATTCCCTTGCTGTGTGACCTGTATTTAGGCGAGCCGATTCATTGGCAGCCGCAAGAAGATAAAACGCAATTTCTAGCGCGAGCAGAGCAGGCCTTGCTTAATCTTAGCCCGAAACATCAAGGAGCATAAAATGGAAATGTGGAATTTATTTTGGGGATTAATTTGCACCTTGCTATTGGCATCGGGCATTGGTTATGCGCTGAAATGGAAAGTGGGTTTTTCCACGCCCCATTCGGTGATAGACAACCTAAACGCACGCATTAATGCGTGGTGGGTGATGATTTTAATTATTTTTGCCGCCGCCTATCTTGGTTTTTATGGCGTATTGGGGTTATTTTTTATCGTTTCTTTTATGGCGTTACGGGAATTTTTATCGCTGATTGAAATTCGCCGTGGCGATCATCTCGCTTTAGTAGCCTGCTTTTATTTCATTTTGCCTTTGCAATATTATTTTGTTGCGGTGGATTGGTTTAGTATGTTCAGCATTTTCATTCCTGTTTATGCGTTCCTATTTTTACCGATTTTATCCGCATTGCTGGGCGACACGGCACATTTTTTAGATCGTTCAAGCAAAGTGCAATGGGCGGTGATGATTTCCGTGTTCTGTATTTCGCATATTCCTGCCATTCTCACCCTAAATATTGCAGGATTTGAAGGTAACAGCTTATTATTAATGATCTTTTTGATCCTTATTGTGCAAGCGAGCGATGTGTTGCAATATGTATGGGGAAAATTATTCGGTAAACATAAGATTGCGTCAACCTTATCCCCGTCCAAAACCGTAGAAGGTTTTGTCGGTGGTGTGCTGAGTGCTTCGGCGTTAGGCGGATTGCTTTCTTGGCTAACGCCATTTAGCGCTGTGCAAGCTACCTTAATTAGCTTGGTTATTTGTTTAATGGGCTTTTTAGGTGGGCTGGTGATGTCAGCAATGAAACGCAGTATGGGCGTGAAAGATTGGGGCAATATGATAAGTGGACACGGTGGTATGTTGGATCGTATGGATAGCCTATGCTTTGCCGCACCGATTTTCTTCCATATTGTGAGATATTATTGGATTTAATAAAAAACAGAGGAAAAAATGACCGCACTTTTAAAAATTGGTTTAGTTTCGGTGTCCGATCGCGCCTCGCAAGGCGTGTATCAAGATCAAGGTATCCCTGAATTACAAAAATGGCTCGAGCAAGCCTTAATTGATCCTTTTGAAGTGGAAACTCGCTTAATCCCTGATGAACAGCCCATTATTGAGCAAACCCTATGCGAATTAGTGGACGTGCACCATTGCCATTTGGTGCTAACCACAGGCGGAACAGGCCCTGCCAAACGTGATGTTACGCCAGATGCCACCCTTGCTGTGGCAGATCGAGAAATGCCGGGCTTTGGTGAACAAATGCGTCAAGTGAGTTTGCATTTTGTGCCAACGGCGATTTTATCGCGTCAAGTGGGCGTGATTCGTAAAAATAGCTTAATTTTAAATTTACCGGGGCAGCCGAAAGCCATTAAAGAAACCTTAGAGGGTGTGAAAGATGAGCAAGGCAATGTGCTGGTGAAAGGCATTTTTTCTGCCGTGCCTTATTGTTTACAGCTGATTGACGGTATTTATATTGATACCAAACCTGAAGTTATCGCCAGCTTTAGACCAAAATCTGCCAGACGAGAAAGTTAATTCCAGTGAGAAAATCAAAATGAAAAAAATTGAAGCAATTATTAAACCGTTTAAACTTGATGATGTGCGTGAAACCTTGTCTGATATTGGGATCACAGGAATGACCGTAACCGAAGTGCGCGGTTTTGGACGCCAAAAAGGGCATACAGAGCTGTATCGTGGCGCAGAATATATGGTGGATTTTCTACCAAAAGTCAAAATGGAAATTGTGATCCCTGATGAGCTGGTGGAGCAGTGCATTCAAGCCATTATGGAAACCGCACAAACAGGCAAAATTGGCGATGGCAAAATTTTTGTCTATGATGTCGAACGTGTGATCCGTATCCGCACAGGCGAAGAAAACGAGGAAGCGGTGTAATGGATAAGCGTTTGCCGATCAGCCAATTATTAATGGCATTGTCTGCCTTGGTAGTCATTCTGGCTGGGGTGAAATTGGCAGGGGAAATTGTTGTCCTATTTTTACTTTCCTTATTTATCGCCATTACTTGCTCACCTGTGGTGAAGTTTATGACACAGCGTAAAGTTCCCCATTGGCTCGCACTCACCTTGCTCTTTTTGATGATCCTGACGGTGTTTTTCTTCCTCGCCAGCCTCATTAATAGCACCGCACGGGAATTTACCCAGTCGATCCCGCAATATCGCCTATTGCTTTCGCAACGCTTAAACGAGCTTGCGACAATCACGCAAGGTTTACATTTACCCGTGAGAGATTTACAGCAACAAATTATGGATCATTTTGATCCCGCAATGATAATGAACTTTGCCAGCAGATTTTTACTGAGTTTCTCAGACGTAGTAACCGACGTATTTGTGCTATTTTTAGTGGTACTGTTTATGTTGTTAGAAGCCCCCACGGCTAAACATAAATTTGCAGTGGCATTTAGCAAACCTAACCAAGTGGCACAATACGAAGGTTATATTGATCGCATTTTGCAAGGCGTAATGGATTATCTTGATGTGAAAACCTTTACCAGCTTTTTAACGGGCTTAAGCGTATTTATTTTGCTGAAAATTTTTGGCGTGCAATATGCCATTTTGTGGGCAACGCTCAGTTTTTTACTCAATTATGTTCCGAATATCGGCTCAATTATCGCTGCCATTCCCATTATCGTGCAAGCCTTATTGCTTAATGGCTTTTTCACTGGCATAGGCGTTACTATTGGCGTTATTAGCCTAAATATGATCATCGGCAACGTGCTAGAACCTAAAATGATGGGCAAAACCCTCGGGCTTTCCACCCTTGTGGTCTTTCTTTCCCTTTTATTCTGGGGCTGGTTGCTTGGCTCGGTGGGAATGTTCCTCTCCGTCCCCCTCACAATGGTGCTAAAAATCGCCCTCGAAGCTAGCCCAGATACGGTGAAATATGCGGCGTTGCTGGGTGAAACCCAACAAGCTAAAGAGCAAGATTAATGTAAAACGAAAAATAAATAGGCGAATATTGCGTTCGCCTTTTATTGTGCTGTTTTATGCCCGTTAATTATCAGTAAAAAATTCCCCAAAATCCCACCGCACTTTGTTTTTTGAGATTTTATTGTGTTCTCTAAAATTTTTGCGATCGCTATCGCAAAGAAAGTGCGGTGGTTTTTTCTTTTATTTTTCTTTTGGCTAAAATAGCGTTCAGGTTAGGCTGAAATTGCTAGATTAATCAAATAGAACTCTGTACAATCGCAACTCATTTTTTAAGCGGTAGAAATTTTCTTAATTTATAGCGGGTAAACTTAGCCTGAAAAAGCAAAAAAGTTTCGCTATATCAATGCCGTAATGTGTAATAACGAGGCTTTATGTTAGAACAAAATACAACTCAACAAGAAGGCTGCCAGCCTTCAGCAGAACCTAAGAAAAAAATCAATTTAATGAATTTAACACGTCAGCAAATGCGTGAATTTTTTCAAGAATTAGGGGAAAAACCGTTTCGTGCGGATCAATTAGTCAAATGGATTTACCATTTTGGTGAAGACAATTTTGACAATATGACGAATATTAACAAGAAGTTACGCGAAAAATTAAAAGCCGTAGCGGAAATTAAAGCGCCAGAAGTGGCGGTGGAGCAGCGTTCTGCGGACGGCACAATTAAATGGGCAATGCAAGTGGGCGATCAGCAGGTTGAAACTGTGTATATTCCTGAAGCTGATCGTGCAACGCTTTGTGTGTCTTCCCAAGTGGGCTGTGCGTTGGCTTGTACTTTTTGTTCCACCGCGCAACAAGGGTTTAACCGAAATTTAACCGTATCAGAAATTATCGGGCAAGTGTGGCGTGCCTCAAAAATCATTGGTAATTTTGGTGTAACGGGTGTGCGTCCTATCACGAATGTGGTGATGATGGGAATGGGCGAGCCTTTGCTTAACGTGGCAAATGTAGTGCCAGCTATGGAAATTATGCTTGATGATTTTGCTTATGGTTTATCAAAACGCCGTGTTACCCTTTCCACTTCAGGGGTTGTGCCGGCCTTGGATAAATTGAGCGAAATGATTGATGTGGCATTGGCGATTTCTTTACACGCACCGAATGATGAATTGCGTGATGAAATTGTGCCGCTCAATAAAAAATATAACATCAAAACCTTGATTGATTCTGTTAATCGTTATTTATCAGTATCTAACGCTAATCACGGTAAAGTAACCATTGAATATGTGATGTTGGATCACGTTAATGACAGCGTAGAACACGCGCATCAGTTAGCGGAAGTATTGAAAAATACGCCTTGTAAGATCAATTTGATCCCTTGGAATCCATTCCCTGAAGCGCCTTATGCGAAAAGCTCTAATACACGTATTGATCGCTTCCAGAAAACGTTGATGGAATATGGCTTTACGGTGATTGTGCGTAAAACTCGTGGTGATGATATTGATGCCGCCTGCGGACAGTTAGCTGGTGATGTGATTGACCGCACCAAACGTACCGCACAGAAAAAGCGTTTTGGCAGCCCAATTAATGCAGTGCAAGTGCAATAAATAGAAATTATTAACAAAGGAGAGAGAAAATGAAAATGCGTCAATGTTATCTAGTTATGCTTTTTTCTCTCTTGCTTTGTGCTTGCGTTTCACCACAAATAAGCAAAGAAGATTTTGACAAGCAACAAGCCGCGAAAGCCAGAGTGGAGCTGGGCATTGGCTATTTAGAACAGCGAGAGCTGAGTTTAGCTAAACAAAATTTGGATAAAGCCTTGGCTTATGCGCCCGATTATTATTTAGTGCATTCGGCGTTGGCTTATTTTTATCAATTACAAGGCGATAATGAGCGTGCAGAAAATGCCTATTTAACCGCGTTAAAATTAGATGATAAACAAGGCAACGTATTCAATAATTACGCCGTGTTTTTATGCAAACAAGGTCGTTTTAAACAGGCCTATCAGCAATTTCAACAAGCCTTAAATTCCCCCAACTATTATCAACAAACGGATACCTACGAAAATCTTGCCCTTTGCGCCTTAGCAGAAAAAAATACCGCACTTTATCAGCAGTATCGGAAATTATTAGAAAAAGCAGCACCAATCCGCGCCAAATTGCTTCCTTCAAGTGTGGTGCAACAATAAATTTTTCTTAGTTTTTGGGAAAATTAAAGCCATTTTTCATTGCCGATTTACATCACCTGATTTTCTTTCTTAATTCGTAAGAAATTCATTGATTAATGGTTGCAAAACAGGAATGACAACTTTAAACTTTACCTTTTGAATTTTAACGCTGAGTGCCTTGATTTTCGCATTTTGTTAATGTGTCGCGCTGAGTGAAATCCTACAATTAAATTTTAAGAGAATTCCTTATGGCAACCTCAAATGAGAA
Organism: Avibacterium volantium; assembly: GCF_049366555.1. Taxonomy (GTDB): domain Bacteria; phylum Pseudomonadota; class Gammaproteobacteria; order Enterobacterales; family Pasteurellaceae; genus Avibacterium; species Avibacterium volantium_A. The sequence goes on from NZ_JBMMGT010000006.1 coordinate 71,381, forward strand.
CCAAGAAACCATTCAACAAAGTTTAGGCGAACATTTTCGCCAAGCGCGAGAAGCATTAAATTTATCGTTAGAGGATGTTTCTAAACAACTCAATTTACGTCCTTCAATTTTAGAACGTTTGGAAAAGAATGAGTTTACTCATAGTTCTATTTCAGCAACTTACATCAAAGGTTATATCCGCAATTACGCAAAATATTTGCGTTTACCTGAAAGCCTTTGGTCGTCCGTGGTAAATTCCCTTGAGGAAACAACAAAAAATGATTTAACTCGTGGTGTGCGCGCGACTCAAGCTGTGAATGAATATTCTTCACATAACCGTTGGATTGGTTGGGTATCAGCGGTTGTGGTTATCGCTTTATTAGCTGTAACGGCACTTTGGTGGTGGGAAAACTATCAAAAATCGAATGCAGAACGTGATGATTTAGTGCAAAACTATGTGGAAACACAGCACACGCAAAATAATTCAACTTCACAAGAAAACCTGATTGTGCCTACACCTAAGCCGATCGAAGTAGAAAAAACAGCGCAAAATTCTACCGCACTTTCCCAACCTGTTGCGGTAGAGCAAATTGCACAAGTGGAAGAAAATAGCACAAGTGCAAAAGCGAGCGTAGAAAATGCGCAGCTGGTGGCAGCAGTTCAATCTGCGAGTGCAGAAAATACGGATCGCCAAGCGGTGCAATCTGAAACTTCAGCACAGCTATTACAATCAGAAATGAATAAAATTAATGCGGGTGAAAATCTCAGTACAATGGAAAGTGCGGTGGAAAATTCTGAAATTTCTACGCCAGCAATTCATAGTGTACTGCGTATTGAAATTACTGGTGCGAGCTGCTGGGTTCGTGTACGCGATGCCAATCGCAAAGTGTTAGCGGAAAAACTTTACAAACAAGGTGAAGTGCTGAATTTCAATCAAGACACCGCTTATGATTTAACCATCGGCGCACCAAGCAACGTAAAAATTACTTATAAAGGCGAGGCTTATCCGCTTAAAGTGGATGGTCGTGTCGCTAAATTCAAATTGCAATAAGCAAAGAGATTACAATGTCGTCATTTAAACCGAATATTAAACGTCGTGAATCGACAAAAATTTATGTAGGCAACGTGCCAGTGGGCGGCGATGCACCGATTGCGGTGCAATCTATGACTAACACGCGTACCACAGACGTAGAAGCCACAGTCGCACAAATTAAAGCGCTTGAGCGTGTTGGTGCAGACATCGTGCGCGTTTCTGTGCCAACAATGGACGCCGCAGAAGCCTTCAAATTAATCAAGCAACAAGTGAATGTGCCATTGGTGGCAGATATTCATTTTGATTATCGAATTGCCTTGAAAGTGGCGGAATATGGCGTGGATTGTTTGCGTATTAACCCCGGTAATATCGGGCGTGAAGATCGTATTCGTGCCGTGGTGGATTGCGCCAAAGATAAGAATATTCCGATTCGTATTGGTGTCAATGCAGGATCGTTGGAGCGTGATATTCAAGAGAAATTTGGTGAACCTACGCCCGAAGCCTTACTAGAAAGCGCTTTACGTCACGTTGAGATCCTTGATCGTCTTAACTTCGATCAATTTAAAGTGAGCGTGAAAGCGTCTGATGTTTTCCTTGCGGTAGAAAGTTACCGTTTATTGGCAAAAGCGATCAAACAACCGTTGCATTTAGGGATCACTGAAGCAGGTGGCGCAAGAGCAGGTGCGGTGAAATCCGCTGTTGGCTTAGGAATGTTATTGGCGGAAGGCATTGGCGATACCTTGCGTGTTTCGTTAGCCGCTGATCCCGTAGAAGAAATTAAAGTGGGATTTGATATTTTGAAATCCTTGCGCATTCGTTCGCGCGGGATCAATTTTATTGCTTGCCCGACTTGTTCTCGTCAAGAATTTGACGTGATCGGCACGGTGAATGCCCTTGAACAGCGCCTTGAAGACATCATCACACCAATGGATGTATCAATCATTGGCTGCGTGGTAAATGGGCCAGGCGAGGCGCTAGTGTCAGATCTCGGCGTTACTGGTGGCAACAAGAAAAGTGGTTATTATGTTGATGGCGAACGTCAAAAAGAGCGTTTTGATAACGAAGATTTAATCAATCAATTAGAAGCGAAGATCCGTGCGAAAGTCGCACAGCAAGATCCAAAAAATCGAATTATTTAAGGAAAATATTGTGGCAAAAACAATTCAAGCAATTCGTGGAATGAACGACTGTGCACCAACGGAAAGCCCGTTGTGGCAATGGGTGGAAGACAAAGTGCGTAACGTTCTGCAAAGTTATGGTTATTCTGAAGTGCGTATGCCGATTGTCGAAAGCACCCCGCTTTTTGCGCGCGCCATTGGTGAAGTTACCGATGTGGTTTCAAAAGAAATGTACACCTTTTGGGATAATGATGAGCAGCTTACCCTTCGCCCTGAAGGCACAGCAGGTTGCGTACGCGCTGCTATTGAACACGGTTGGATTTATAATAACGAACAGCGTTTGTGGTATATGGGGCCAATGTTCCGCCACGAACGCCCACAAAAAGGGCGCTATCGCCAGTTCCATCAAGCAGGCGTGGAAGTGTTTGGGATCGCCAATCCAGAAATTGATGCGGAACTCATTTTATTAACGGCTCGCTTGTGGAAAGAACTTGGTATCGATCAACACGTTAGCTTACAACTCAATTCTATCGGCTCTTTAGAAGCACGCAAAAATTATCGTTCGGCACTCGTTGCTTTTTTACAACAGCACATTGATTTGCTTAGTGAAGAAGAAAAAGAACGCTTAGAAAAAAATCCATTGCGGATTTTAGACAGCAAAAATCAAGCCCTGCAACAAGTGCTAAACGACGCGCCTAAATTATTAGATTACCTTGATGAAGAAAGTCGCGAGCATTTCGCTCAGCTATGTGCCTTGCTTGATGAAATGGGGATTGCTTATGCAGTGAATCCAAAATTAGTGCGTGGTTTGGATTATTACAACAAAACTGTGTTTGAATGGGTAACCAGCGCCCTCGGCGCACAAGGCACAGTGTGCGGAGGGGGCCGTTATGATGGCTTGGTTGAACAGCTTGGTGGACACGCCACCACAGGCGTTGGCTTTGCAATGGGCTTAGAGCGTTTAGTCTTATTGGTGCAAGAAGTAAGTCAGAATATTGACCTGCCAAGAGCGGTGGATATTTATGTGGTTCATACGGGAGAAGGCACAACCTTGCCGGCTTTCCAATTAGCTGAAAAACTTCGCACAGATTTACCGCACTTACGCACAATGACACATTGTAGCGGCGGAAATTTCAAGAAACAGTTTAAGCGCGCAGATAAAGTGGGCGCAAAATTTGCCCTTGTTATTGGCGAAAGTGAAGCACAAAATCAGCAAGTGGTGGTCAAAGATTTGCTTGGTGGCGAACAGCAAGTTTTAGCGCAAGCTGATGTGGTAGATTTTTTAAAAAATATATTTGAATAAGGAAAAACTATGGCTTATACCATTGAAGAAGAACAAGAACTGAATGAACTGAAAACGTGGTGGAAAGAAAATGGCAAATTAGTTGTTGCCATTTTTGTACTAACTCTTGCGGGTGTTTTTGGTTGGCGTTATTGGCAATCGCATCAAATTGCACAAAATCAACAACGTTCAGCACAGTATGAGCAAGTTGTTAGCCAATTTCAGGCGGATAAAGCGAACGTGGGGAGTGTAGAACAATTCGCACAAAGCAATGACAAAACTGCTTATGCCGTGTTTGCCTTATTAGATGCGGCCAGTATTTCTGTGCAAAAACAAGATTTCGCGCAAGCAGAAAATTTATTAAAACAAGCGTTAGCCAATGCAGATGATGATATTTTGCGTTCGGTCAGTGCATTACGCTTGGCAGCCGTACAGTTCCAACAGCAGCAATTTGATAATGCCTTAGCTTCGCTTGATCAAGTTAAAGGAGACGCGTGGAACAGTGCAGCATTCTTATTAAAAGGCGATATTCAACTTGCAAAAGGCGACAAAGAAAGTGCCAAAGCTAGTTTTGAACAAGGGCTAAAAAATGCCAGCCCAGTGGAAACGGATTTAATCCAAGTGCGGTTGAATAATTTATAATTTTTTTAAGGCTTGCAAGTGCAAGCCTTTTTTATGTATTAATAAATCGCTAAGAAAAGAAAGTGCGGTACAAAAATCCAAAATTTATTTGGCGAACGTTACTGACCAGCAATTATGAATGTGTTTATTACGTTCAAAATCCAGTGGCAAGGTTTTGGCGGAAATTTCTACCGCACTTAGGCCGAGATTGGCGATGCCGTCAAAATCCATTTTGAATTTTTGTTTATTGTTGGAAAACACAATGGTGCCGTTTGGGCGTAAAATGCGTTTTAAATGGGTGAATAATTGAATGTGATCGCGCTGTACGTCCCAGCTGTTTTCCATTCGTTTAGAATTGGAAAATGTCGGCGGATCAACGAAAATCAAATCAAATTGGCGGTCGCATTTTTCTAGCCATTGCAGGCAATCGCTTTGGATCAATTTATGCTGTTTACCTTCGATGTCATTTAAAATTAGATTTTGTTCCGCCCAGTTGAGATAGGTGTTCGACATATCCACGGTGGTGGTGGATTTCGCACCACCTAGTGCGGCGTGAACGGTGGCAGACCCGGTGTAAGCAAACAAATTCAGGAAATCTTTGCCTTGCGCCATTTCACCCAGCATTTTGCGGGTTAAGCGGTGATCCAAAAATAGTCCGGTGTCTAAATAATCGGTTAAATTCACCCAAAGTTTCGCGCCATATTCTTCCACATAGAAATAATCGCCTTTGTTGGCCAGTTTTTCATATTGGTTTGTGCCTTTTTGTTTTTGGCGAACTTTTAGCACCAATTTATTGGTTTCCACGCCTGTTACGGCAAGGGTGGCGGTTACCGCATCAAGCAAACGCTGACGGGCTTTGTTTTCATCAATATTTTTTGGTGCGGCGTATTCTTGCACCACAATATGATCTAAATAGCGATCTACCGCCACGTTATATTCAGGTAAATCCGCATCATAAAGGCGGTACGCATTAATGCCTTGCTGTTTCGCCCATTTTTCGATTTTCTTGCTATTTTTTTGCAAGCGGTTAGCGAAATCTTGCGCAACGGGCAGATTTTCTGCGGAAGAAATTTGCGAATTTTGCACCGCACTTTCCATTTGTTGCAAAGGCTTTTCGGCAATCTGATAGTTTTTCTGCACGCAATCTAGCGGGCCATTTTTTGCCTTAAATTGGCGATGAGAGCGTAAGCGCAAACAATCCAGCAAGGCAGGTTCAGCACTAAAAATAGACGCATTCCAACCACCAAATTGCTGTTTTAAGCGTTGCCCAAATACGGAATACAGGGCAATGAGCGCAGGGGTTGTGCCTAAGCGTTCGCCATAAGGCGGATTACAAATTAGCGTGCCTTTTTCTTCCGTTGGATTTTTCAGCGCTGCCACATCGCCTTGTTTCCACTGAATTAAATGGGCAACACCAGCATTTTTCGCGTTGCGTTGTGCTTTTTGTAACACACGGTGATCTGAATCAAAGCCATAAAAATGGGCTTGAGCCTGCTGTGAGCCTTGCTCGGCAAGGGCGATGGCTTCATCTTTCACTTTTTGCCAAGCTTGTGGATTATACCCTTTCCAGAAATCAAAACCCCAATGCAAGCGGTGCAACTGCGGTGCAATTTTTGCTTCCATTTGTGCTGCTTCAATCAATAACGTCCCTGAACCACACATTGGATCAACCAACGGTGTGCCTTGTTGCCAGCCAGAACGCAGCACAATGGCCGCCGCCAAGGTTTCACGCAATGGCGCAGCGCCTGTGTCTTCACGATAGCCACGCAAATGCAAAGCATCGCCACTTAAATCAAGGGAAAGAATGAAATCATCACGGTTTAAATAGGCGTGAATGCGAATATCAGGATTGTCTTTATCCACGCTCGGGCGCGCTTTGCCTTGCCGTTCAAAATAATCCACAATGCCGTCTTTTACACGCATTGCGCCAAATTGGGTATGACGAATTTCACGGTTTGTGCCGTTAAAATCCACCACAAATTGGCAGCGTTCGTCAAAAATATCCAGCCAATTTTGCCCGATGACGGTAGAGTAAAGATCCAAATCGCTATAAATTTTGCTTTGTGCCAAAGGCAGTAAAATGCGTGAGCTGAGCCTTGACCACAACAGCGTGCGGTAAAAGGTTTCTTCATCGGCTAAATAATGTACGCCCCCTTGCGCAATTTGACATTCTTGTGCGCCAAGTTCGCTGAGTTCGGTTTTTAATAATTCTTCAAAGCCACGGGCGGTGGTGGCAAATAATTTTTTCATTGGCATCTCTTGTGCTTCATCAAAAAGAATGGCGGGATTATAACAGAGCCACAAAGTGCGGTCGATTTTAATTCTGTTTTTTATATAAAAGAAAAGAGCGAACAAGGTGTTCGCTCTGAGAAGAAAATAACGTTATTTCAAACAGTTATAATAGCTGTCGGCGGTAAATTGTAAGAAATTGGCATAAGAATTTTTGCCTAATTTAACGCTGTCGCCCATTGGATCTAAGCGCCCTACATTCACTCCTGTGGCGTTGTGTAGGCTGTCTATGACTTTTGGGGTGAATTGTGGCTCGGCAAATAAACAGCTGACTTTGTGTTCTTCAATTTCTTCTTTGATTTCAGCCAGTTTTTTTGCCCCCGGTGCAACTAATGGATTAATAGTAAACGCGCCCACTTGATTTAAATCATAAGCCTTATTGAAGTAGGTGTAGGCATCGTGGAACACATAGAAACCTTTTTGCTGAACTGGCGCAAGTTGTTGTTTTATTTTGCTATTTTGCTCGCTTAAAGTGCGGTTAAATTCTGCTAAGTTTTGTGCGATCAACGCTTTTTTATCAGGATATTGGCTGGTTAATTCCTTCGCTAGTTTTTCTGCCACGAGCTGGCTAATTTGTGGGGAATACCAAATATGCCAGTTTACTTCTAAATTTGCTTGACTGTCTTTGTGTTCATCGTGATGATGAGCGTGGTCGTGGTCGTGGTCGTGGTCGTGGTCGTGGTCGTGGTCGTGGTCGTGGTGATGATGCTCGCCTTTATAAAGCATATCAACAGGAATTTCATTCATTTTGGCGATGGTGATCACTTTGCTTGAAGCCACATTTTTTTTCAACGAACCAGCCAAAAACTGATCCACATCTTCGCCGATCCATAGCACTAAATCAGCCGCTTTTAATTTCTGTACATCAGACGGTTTTAAATGATAATCGTGCGGTGAAGCGCCTGCTGGCACGAAAACTTGCGTATCGGTTACGCCGTCAGCAATGGAAGAGGCGATAAAACCTAAAGGCTTAATTGAAGTTACCACGCTTGCATTGGCACTTGTCGCGAAAAAAGTCGCAAGGGCAACGGTGCTGAGTTGAGTTGGAAAACTTGAGATGAATTTACGCATTTTTTACCTCGTGAAATAAACTGTCAAAAAAGGGGATAAAAACTGTGCTTAGCTTATCCCCTTTTAGACAAAATTGCTATCTTTTTTTTTATTGAAAAATAAGTTATTTGATCGTTGTCAGCAGTTTGTCGATCACCCGAGAAACGGCAAAAAAACCAAAAGTAGCGGTAATCATTGTTGCCGCGCCAAAGCCATTAGCGCAGTTCATTGTGGCGGAAACGGCACAATTTCCTTCTTGCTGTGGGAAAATTAATGGCTGGGTTGAGAACACACAATCCACGCCAAACTTGCGTTTAGGATTTTGGCTAAAATGATAATCTTTGCGTAAAATTGACCGCACTTTGGCCGCCAAGGGATCTTGAATGGTGCGACTTAAATCCGCAATTCGGATTTGGCTAGGATCAGTCTGACCACCTGCACCGCCCACGGTGATCACCTTGATTTTATTGCGTTTGCAATAGGCGATCAGCGCAGCTTTGGTTTTGACACTATCAATGGCATCAATCACATAATCATAGCCACGGCTAAGATAATCCGCCAAATTTTCCTGTGAGAGAAAATCATCAATAATATTCACCTTGCAATCAGGATTGATCAATGCAACACGTTCTGACATTACTTCCGTTTTCAGCTTGCCCACATTGCCTGAAATGGCGTGAATTTGGCGATTAATATTGGTAACGCAAATGTCGTCCATATCAATCATTGTGATTTCACCAATGCCAGAACGGGCAAGGGCTTCCACCGCCCAAGATCCCACGCCACCAATGCCGATCACGCAAATGTGCGCTTGGCGTAAACGTTGCAAGGCAGCGGGGCTGTAAAGTCGCCCAATGCCGCCAAAACGCTGTTCGTAATTATCAATGCGCTCTGTCATTATTGTAATAACCACACACGTCCGTAATGTTTGGATAAGCCTGCGATATGGCCTGCTTCATCACCGATCCCACGATATAAATCAAAGTGATGGCCTTTTACCGCGCCGCCCACATCTAAGGCAATCATCAAATGCAATTTGTGTTCGCCAGTCCAGTTACCTTTACGGTCAATTTGTGGTACTTCCACTAACACCACCGAGCCAGAAGGAATAAGTGAGCGATCGGAAGCAATCGATGCCATTGGCACGAGCGGCACGCCTGCCGAGCCTTTCACTTTGCCCGTTGGATCGTTTTTAAAATACACATAAGATGGATTGCGTTCTAATAAGGCTTGCAAGCGCGAAGGGTTCGCCTTTGCCCAATCTTTAATGGCTTGGATAGACATTTTTTCTTTGGCAATTTCACCATCTTCCACCAATAAACGCCCAACCGCCACATAATCTAAGCCGTTTTGCCCTGCGTAAGCGAAATAATTCAAGTCGCCGTTACCAAAATCCACATAGCCACTGCCTTGCACGCCAAGTAGGAAATTGTCGATCATTGAATCGCTATAAGCTAATTCTAAGCCTTTGCCACGCAATGCGCCGGCATAAATTTGCGCACGGCTTACACGTTTTTGCGATGGGCTTGGCATTGCGTAAATGGGTTGATTATATTTGCCTTGTTGCGTACGGCGTGCGTGGATAACTGGGGAATAATAGCCTGTCATCAACACGTTTTGATAGCCATCTTGCCCTTTCATAATCATTGGCTGAATACCAAAATTGGATAATTCATTGACGTTTGCCCCCGATAAAACCCAGTTAGTGATTTTGCCGTAGCTCACCGCAAATTTGTTGGTTAAGCGCGAAGAATATTGACGTACATTAGAAAGTTGGGTCAAAAAATCCCCTTGATTTATCACCGCACTTTGATTTTCTACGGCGGAAACTGGCATTAAGAATTGTTGCTGATAGGTGCGTCCATCATATTTTGCGCCGAAAATTTTCGGATCTGCCAAATTATTATTTGAATTTGGCATTCGGTTAGAATGATTAGAGCTTGAACAAGCGGAAAGTACCGCGATAGCTAAAAGTGCGGTGCAATTTTTGAGAATTTTTGCAGACATCGTTATTTGAAGTTCCTTAATAAAATCATTTGCAATCAAACGGCGTAAAATAACAAAAAACTGCTCAAAGTGATAGCAGTTTTTGCGTTCTTTTATTTTTCTAAAAAGAAAAGTGCGGTGGAAATTTTGAGTATTTTATCTTGAAAGCCAGCAAATTGCCGATTTTTCTATCAGTTAAACCATTTTTTTAGGATTAAGGCTTGCATTAAAAATAAAACAGCGTATAGTACGTCCGCACAGACGCGGGGTGGAGCAGCTTGGTAGCTCGTCGGGCTCATAACCCGAAGGTCGTTGGTTCAAATCCAGCCCCCGCAACCAGATTTCTAACCGCCGATTTTATCGGCGGTTTTTTTATTTATCTTTTTCCTCATTTTTTTGATCACTATTATTTAGAAATATTTTCCATAAAAAAACACCGCACTTTCGTTGCGGTGTTTTAGTAAAAAGAATTAAGCTAAAACCATTACGTTTTCTGCTTTTTTTCCTCTTTTATCATCAATAATATCAAACTCCACGGCTTGACCTTCTTTTAAGGTGCGGAATCCTTTAGATTGAATTGCTGAGTAATGTACAAACACTTCTTCTCCACCTTCTGATTGTAAAAAACCAAACCCTTTTGTTTCGTTGAACCATTTAACGGTTCCATTATTTTTAGACATTGTAAATCCTAAGTTAAATCTAATCTTAGATAACGCAATAATATTATGATGATAAAATAAAAAACTTTAAATATAGCCACAGATTATTGATTGTTATCTCTACTGCTTAAAAAGCAAAGCCATAGTAACAGCATATAGCTAAAATAGCACCTTTTATTTTCAATAAATCCTATTTATTTTTTAATTGGCTAATTTATCAAGTAATTTTTGATGAATACCACCAAAACAGCCATTTGACATCACTAAAATGTGATCGCTTGGTTTAGCTTCTGCCACAATCATATCCACTAATTTATCTAAATTTGCTGTCCAGCTAGCTGGTTGAACACATTGGTTTGCGATTTCCACCACGTCCCACGGAATGTTGTCTGGCTGTAATAAAAAGATATGATCCGCGCGAGCCAGTGCGGGTGCAAGTTCATCTTTATGAACACCCATTTTCATTGTATTGGAACGGGGTTCTAACACCGCAAGAATGCGTACACCGCCACCCACTTTATCGCGAAGTGCGGTTAACGTTGCGAGAATTTCTGCAGGATGATGAGCAAAATCATCATACACGCTAATGCCATTCACTTCGCCTTTTAGCTCTAAACGGCGTTTTGCATTAATGAAACTGCCTAACGCGGCACAGGCATTTTCAATCGACACGCCTGCGTGATACGCCGCAGCAATCGCCATTAATGCGTTGTGCATATTATGTTGTCCAACAATATTCCATTTCACTTCTGCCACTTTTTCGCCAAAATGATACACAGAAAACTCGGTGCAATCATTGGTGATGCGTTCGGCATACCATTCCTGCCCTTCTCCCAAGAATTGCTGTTCAGACCAACAGCCCATTTCTAAGGTTTCTTTTACACTTTGTTCATTGGCGAAAGATAAAATGCGTCCACTTGCCGGAATGGTGCGGATCATATGATGAAATTGGCGTTGGATTGCTTTGAGATCATCAAAAATATCCGCGTGATCAAAACCAATGTTATTGATAATCAAAGTTTTTGGATTGTAGTGAATAAATTTCGAGCGCTTATCAAAAAATGCGGTGTCATATTCATCAGCTTCAATGACAAAAAATGGGCTTTCACCTAAACGGGCTGATGTACCAAAATTGCCCGCAATGCCACCGATTAAAAAGCCGGGGTTTAGTCCATTTTTCTCTAAAATCCAGCTGAGCATACCTGTTGTGGTGGTTTTCCCGTGCGTGCCAGAAACTGCCAGCACCCAGCGATCACGCAATAAGTTATCGTGCAACCACTGCGGCCCTGAGGTATAAGGTAACCCCTTCTCAAGCACATATTCCACGCAAGGATTACCACGTTTCATTGCATTGCCAATTAACACTAAATCTGGCGCTGGCTCAAGCTGAGCTGGATCATAATTAGGGATAATTTCAATTTGATTTTCCTGTAAAAAAGTACTCATTGGCGGATATACATTAACATCCGATCCCGTTACTTTATATCCCATCTGTTTGGCAATAATCGCCACACCGCCCATAAACGTGCCGCAAATTCCAAGAATATGAATATGTTTTCGTGTCATTTTTTTATCTCTTATACAAAAAACGAAAATAAAATGTGCCTGAGATCACAAACTCAGTAGGAGATTATTTCTCTTGTTCAAAGGCTAGCTATAATAAATCAACTCTTTCAAACTGTACAATGTATTCATTCAAAATAAGGATAAATTATGAAAACGTTAGGGCAATTTATTGTTGAAAAACAAGCGGAATATCCCAATGCAAAAGGTGAGCTTTCGGGCATTCTTTCTTCTATCCGTTTAGTGGCGAAGGTGATCCATAGGGATATTAACAAAGCAGGGCTAACCAATAACATTATTGGTAATTCTGGTGTGGAAAATGTGCAAGGTGAAGCGCAAATGAAGTTAGATTTATTTGCCCACAACACGATGAAACAAGCCCTCATTGCACGCGAAGAAGTGGCAGGATTTGCTTCCGAAGAAGAAGAAAATTTTGTTGCCTTTGATACCGAACGCGGACGCAATGCAAAATATGTGATTTTAACCGATCCCTTAGACGGCTCATCAAATATTGATGTGAATGTTGCCGTTGGCACGATTTTTTCTATTTACCGCCGTGTTTCGCCTATTGGCACGCCAGTAACTTTAGAAGATTTTTTACAACCAGGGCATCGCCAAGTGGCAGCAGGCTACATTGTTTATGGCTCATCAACAATGTTAGTTTACACCACAGGAAATGGGGTAAACGGCTTTACTTACGATCCGTCCTTGGGCGTATTCTGCCTTTCGCACGAAAATATCCAAATGCCAGCAACTGGCAAAATTTATTCCATTAACGAAGGACAATATCTCAAATTCCCATTAGGGGTGAAAAAATACATCAAATATTGCCAAGAAGAAGACAAAGCCACTCAACGCCCTTATACATCACGCTATATTGGCTCTTTGGTGTCTGACTTCCACCGCAATTTATTGAAAGGTGGGATTTATATTTACCCAAGCGCCACAAACTATCCAAATGGCAAACTTCGCCTGCTTTATGAAGGCAACCCAATGGCATTTTTAGCCGAACAAGCAGGCGGCCTTGCTACCGATGGCTATCAACGCATTTTAGATATTCAGCCAACGGAATTACACCAACGCTCACCGCTCTTTGTTGGCTCAAAAGAAATGGTGGAAAAAGCGCAAGCGTTTATGCGTGAACTCAGCTAAGGAAAAATAAAGGCACAGTCTATGTTCTGCCCTCAAGAAATAACAGACTAAGGGCAGATCATAGATTCCTTTTTTACGATAAAAATTCGTAAAAATTGCACCGTACTTAAAAATATCGCAATTTCTTTTTCATTCTACGAAATAAATGATCTCTTTTTGCGCAACTTCCGCTAAAATAAATCTGCTAATTAACCAACTAGGAGAATGATTATGAAATTAGCCTCATTGTTCAAATACTCAACACTCACATCACTTTTAGCCATTTCTTCTTTCAGCTACGCTTACCAAGCCAACCACACTTATCATTTCACATTGCTTCACACGAACGATTTACACGGTCATTACTGGCAAAATAAAAATGGTGAATATGGTTTAGCAGCGCAAAAAACTTTGATTGATCGCATTCGTGCGGAAGTTGAACAGAAAGGTGGTTCAGTGATCTTGCTCAATGCAGGCGATTTCAACACGGGGGTACCAGAATCTGATTTACAAAATGCCAAACCTGATATTGAAGCATTAAATTTGATGGGCTACGAGGCATTAACACTAGGCAATCACGAATTTGATAATCCATTACAACTTCTTGAAATGCAAGAGAAATGGGCAAAATTCCCATTCCTTGCCGCGAATGTTTATAATCAAAAAACGGGGGATTTATTAGTCAATCCTTACACGATTTTAGACAAACAAGGATTAAAAATTGCAGTGGTTGGATTAACCACAGAAGATACGGCGAAGCTAGGAAATCCAGAATTTATGTCCGCAGTGAGATTTGAACGCCCAGCGGAAAGTGCAAAAACCGTGCTCGCAGAATTAGCCAAAAATGAACAGCCCGATCTCAAAATCGCCCTTACGCATATGGGATTTTACCCTGATGCGAAATACGGTTCTAACGCACCGGGCGATGTTTCAATGGTACGCGAATTGCCTGCGGGAGCATTTGATATTGTTATCGGCGGACATACGCACGACACGCTATGCATAAATGAAGACGGTTCATTTAACAGTAAATTTAAACCGGGCGATAGCTGTAAACCATTGTTTGAGAAAAACACTTGGATTATGCAAGCAGGGGAATGGGGCAAATATTTAGGGCGTGCAGATTTCACCTTTAAAGACGGCAAGCTCACCTTAGAAAATTATCAATTAGTACCAATTAACTTGAAAAAGAAAGTGAAAAAAGAAGATGGCTCGAGTGAATATGTGTTGTATCAAGAAGAAATTCCTGCTGATCCAGAACTACTTGCGCATCTTAAAAATTATCAAGATCAAGGGGATAAATTGCTTGGTCAAGTGGTAGGTAAAGTTGATGAGCGTTTAGTGGGGGATCGCGATATTGTACGTTTCCACCAAACAAACTTAGGACAACTGATTGCTCGTTCACAAGCAGAACGCGTGAAAGCTGATGTTGGAATTATGAATTCTGGCGGTATTCGAGCTTCAATTGATAGTGGTGATGTAACTTATAAAGATATTCTAACTGTACAACCTTTCGGAAATATCATTAGTTATTTTGAATTAAGTGGTAAAGATCTACTCAATTATCTTGATGTTGTGGCATTAAAAGAAGTGGATTCAGGCGCTTATCCACAATTCTACGGCATTACAATGACCGTAGATCGCAAAGCGAAAAAAGTATCTGATGTGAAAATTCAAGGAAAACCAATCGATCTTAATAAAATGTATCGCATTTCTTTACCAAGTTATTGTGCTTCAGGTGGTGATGGTTATCCAGTAATGACAGATAACCCAACCTATGTTAATGCGGGCTTTGTTGATGCAGACAGCTTGAAAGAATATTTCCAAGAACATTCGCCAATTAAAGCAGCCGATTTTGAGGCAAACAAAGGCATTATTTATAAAGAATAATTTTGTTATGGATATAAAAATAGCCAGAAGTTTTCTGGCTATTTTATTAATGGAATCACGAAAGAAAACAAGGCTTACAAAATATTTCCTTGTTTTTTATTCAAATGTATCTTTCTCCGTAAATCGCTCAATTTTCGCACCTAAGCCACGCAATTTATCTTCGATATGCTCATAGCCACGATCAATATGATAAATGCGATCTACAATGGTTTCACCACTTGCAATACAACCTGCTAGCACCAAGCTGATTGAAGCGCGTAAATCCGTTGCCATTACTTCCGCACCTGAAAGGCTTTCTACGCCGTGGCAAATCGCGGTATTGCCTTCAATTTCGGCTTTGCCGCCCATACGGATTAATTCTGGAATGTGCATAAAGCGATTTTCAAAAATGGTTTCGGTAATTTTACTTGTGCCTTCCGCCACCATATTTAATAGAGTGAACTGCGCTTGCATATCCGTTGGGAAACCAGGGTGTGGCATTGTGCGAATATTCACGGCTTTTGGACGTTTGCCTTTCATATCTAGCGTGATGGTATCTTCGGTGATCTCAATTTCAGCCCCCGCTTCACGCAATTTATCAATTACCGCATCAAGGGTATCCGCTTTGGTGTTATGGCAGACAATACGCCCACCTGAAATCGCCCCAGCCACAAGGAATGTGCCAGTTTCAATACGATCGGCCACCACCGCGTGTTCGCAGCCAGTTAAACGCTCTACCCCTTCAATCGTGATAGTATCTGTACCTGCTCCGCTAATTTTTGCGCCCATTTTATTTAAGAATACGGCGGTATCCACAATTTCAGGCTCGCGTGCGGCATTTTCAATAATAGTCGTACCCTGTGCAAGGGTGGCTGCAGTCATAATAGAAAGGGTTGCGCCCACGCTCACTTTTTCCATTACAATTCGTGTGCCGATCAAACGCCCATTGGTATGCGCTTTGACATAACCATCTTCAAGTACAATTTCTGCGCCTAAACGCTCTAAACCGCTGATATGTAAATCCACAGGACGCGCACCAATGGCACAACCACCGGGGAGCGAAACCTGTCCTTGATGAAAACGCGCCACCAAAGGTGCTAATGCCCAAATTGAAGCACGCATTGTTTTCACCAGTTCATAAGGTGCAATGAAATGATTGATTTTTGAGCCGTCTAAATACACCACGCCACCGTCTTTTTGCTCTACTTGCATACCAAGCTGACGCAAAATTTTTAGTGTGGTTTCAATATCTTTTAACTCGGGTACATTGGTTAAGGTAACAGGTTCTTCGGCTAAGATTGCGGCAAATAAAATAGGCAAAGCGGCATTTTTTGCCCCTGAGATTTTGACATCACCGCTTAAACGAGATTGCCCATAAACACGAAATTTTTGCATATCAACGTCCTAAAAATTAATTAATGGGATTAAGTAAACGCTCGCGTTTCCACTTTTCTTGGGTAAAGGTTTTGATGGTTAAGGCGTGAATTTCGCCTGAAGAAAAATATTGCATTAGCGGTGCATAAATGGTTTGTTGCTGTTTTAATCTTGAAAGTCCGGCAATTTCATCATCAATCACAATCACGCCAAAATGCGCATTTTCGCCTTGTACATAAACTTCTTCAAGCCCAAGTGCGTCT
Organism: Avibacterium volantium; assembly: GCF_049366555.1. Taxonomy (GTDB): domain Bacteria; phylum Pseudomonadota; class Gammaproteobacteria; order Enterobacterales; family Pasteurellaceae; genus Avibacterium; species Avibacterium volantium_A. The sequence goes on from NZ_JBMMGT010000006.1 coordinate 87,598, forward strand.
TTTAAAATTCGTTCAATTTCTTGCGTTTCCATTAATTCTTTCCACTATGTTGTAAAAACGGGTCAATCCATTTTGATAACCCAAAAAGATCAGCCAATGTGAGGAATTGCTCAGGTGCATTTTGAATGATTTGCGTCTGTGCCTGCTTTTGGCAATGATGAATAAAATCACACAATAAGGCAAAGCCTGCACTGTCAATTCGCGTTAAATCGGCAAGTTCCCAAATAAGTTGCTGGTGCGCAATTTTATCCGTAGATAAAAAAGAATAACGTTGTTCCCACAATGGCAACAACGTTTTTCTGGATAACGCCCCAGTCAAGCGGAGCGTTATCTTATCATCATTTTGTTCAAATGCCCAAGTTAAACTTGGTGCTAAACCTGATGTATTGTGCATTGATTATTTACCCAATGTAACTGGCGCATTTGCCGCTTTTTGCACTTGTTGGGTCAGCGCTTCAATGCCGTCTTTGCGTAACGTTGCACTCCATTCTTGTTTTTTGGTATTTACCATACTCACGCCTTCAGCCGCCATATCATACACTTGCCATTCACCCGTTCTGCTGTTTTTACGCCAGAAGAAGGTTAAATTAATTGGCTGCGCATTACCATTTTGCACCACTTTCACGCGAATGCTCATTTGGTTATCAGACACATTTTTCGGTTTTTCAATGTCAATTTTTTGGTTTTTATATAGGGTTAAAACTTGCGCATAAGATTGCTCAATAAATTGATCAAAGGCAGCGAAAAATTTTGTACGCTGCTCTGGCGTGGTACTTTTGAAATACTGCCCTAACACCAATGATCCCGCATAATTAACGTGTACATAAGGCATTAAATCTTTACGCACAATAGTTCTTAAATAATTTGGGTTTTGTTTAATTTGGCTTTGGCTGTTCGCAATATCGCTAAACAGTTTGTCTGATGCCTTTTGCATTAAGCCATAAGGGCTGTCGTCCGCCATTGCTTGCACCGCAAAAAGTGCGGTGAAAATTACTAAAGTTTTGCTTAACCAGTTTGTCATTGTTTGTTTTAACATTGATTCCTCCGTAAAACGAAAAAAGAAATTATTGTTGCGCTTCAGATTTGCTGTCATCAGATTTATTCTTATCCCCATAAAGGAATTGGCCGACTAAATCCTCTAACACCATTGCCGATTTGGTATCCACAATTTTACTGCCCTCTTTGAGCATTTTGGTGGTTTCACCATCATCAAAACCAATGCTCAACGCAATATATTGTTCACCTAATAAGCCTGAGGTTTTAATTGAAAGCGAGCTGTTATCAGGAATTTCGTTATATTCTTGATTGATCGCAATCTTCACCACCGGCAAATAGGTTTGTGGATCAAGCTCAATATCACTCACGCGCCCGATTACCACACCGCCAACTTTTAATGGCGCACGCACTTTTAGTCCACCAATATTGTCAAAAGTTGCACTCACTTGATAAGATTTTGCTTGGCTAAAGCCTTGCACATTTGCCACTTTTAATCCTAAAAAGACAAAAGCGCCAATGGCAAGCAATAAAAATAACCCTACCCAAAATTCATACTTTGCTGTTTGTCGCATAAAAATACCTTAAATTTACACCGCACTTTATTTTGTGCTGTTTTTAATGAAATGAAACTTTTCAGTTAATCAGCCTGATTAACTCCCACCAAACATTATCGCGGTTAAAACGAAATCTAGCCCAAGCACCACAAGGGAAGCATTTACCACGGTTTTAGTGGTGGCTTTGCTGATGCCTTCGGAAGTTGGTACGCTGTCATACCCATTAAACAGAGCAATCCATACCACGGCAATGGCGAAAAATAGACTCTTAATTAAGCCATTGAGAATATCGGTTTTCCAACTCACTGAGTTTTGCATTACTGACCAAAAACTGCCAGCGTCCACGCCTTTCCAATCTACGCCCACCAATGAGCCGCCCCAAATGCCAATAGCGATAAAAATAATGGATAAAATTGGCATTGCAATCACGCCCGCCCAAAAACGTGGCGAAATCACACGGCGCAACGGATCAACTGCCATCATTTCAAGGCTAGAAAGCTGTTCAGTGGCTTTCATCAAACCAATTTCTGCGGTTAGTGCAGAACCTGCACGACCAGCGAATAATAATGCGGTAACCACAGGGCCTAGCTCGCGTAATAAGGAAAGGGCAACCAGTTGCCCAAGGCTAGTTTCTGCAGAAAAATCCACTAGCACCACATAGCCTTGTAGCCCAAGCACCATACCAATAAACAAGCCTGAAAGCATAATAATCAGTAGAGATTGCACGCCCAAGACATAAAGCTGCTTAATCAGCAACGGAAAATGTTTTCTAATTTGTGGCTGCCCGACTAATGCGCCCCACAGCATAAAACCTGAACGCCCAATGCCTTTGCAAAAATTGATGGCACTGCGTCCCAAGGCGGAAATCATATCACTTATCATCAAATAACTCCTGAACATAATCACCTGCGGGGTAATGGAAACGCACAGGGCCGTCTGCTTCGCCTTTAATAAACTGTTGTACTTGTGGATCTTGGCTGGCGAGCAATTCGGCTGGCGTTCCTTCAGCAATCACTTTTTTATCCGCAATAATGTAGGCATAATCGGCGATGCTTAGCACTTCTTGCACATCGTGGGAAACCACGATAGAAGTGAGCTGTAAGGCTTGATTTAAGCGTTTAATCAGGCTCACAATCACGCCCATACTAATCGGATCTTGCCCTGTAAAGGGTTCATCATACATAATTAATTCAGGGTCAAGGGCAATGGTTCGCGCCAAGGCAGCGCGTCTTGCCATACCGCCAGATAATTCAGAAGGCATTAAATCCGCTGCACCGCGTAACCCCACTGCTTGCAACTTCATCAATACCATTTCACGGATTAACTGTTCTGGCAAATTGGTATGTTCACGAATAGGGAACGCCACGTTATCAAAGGTGGACATATCGGTAAACAATGCGCCTGACTGAAAGAGCATTCCGATGCGCTGACGCAATTTATAAAGCTCCGCACGGGACATTTGACAAATATCCTTACCATCGACCAAAATTTCTCCGCTATCAGGTGAAAGTTGCCCACCAATAAGACGCAACAAGGTGGTTTTCCCAATCCCTGACGGCCCCATTATGGCGGTAATTTTTCCCTGTTCAACGCGTAAATTCAGGCGATCATAAATGACACGCTCACCACGCTTAAAGGTGAGATTTTTTACTTCAACAAAAGAACGAGTCATAGCACGCTTATTCACCAGTGTTGTTCAAAATGTGGCAATGATATGCGATGCAAACAGAATGTCAAAGACTGTTTTCCTATTTTATTCATTGGTTTTATGATGCGTTAAGCTGAAAATACAATAAAAAGACGTAAACTCAGCGCTTTTTTCGTGGAATTTCGGCAAAAACAGACTTTGTAAAAAATTGTAAAAATTTACACCGCACTTCTATTTACACGGAATTGTTCTTGCTTTTAGCAAAATTATGCTATCATTTCGCACTTAATTAATCTTGAAAAAATGAGCCATTCAAACTATGAATATTCGTTGGAATATTGTTTTGTCGGTGATTGTCCTTGCATTACTCGCTTGGTTTTATAGCCTTCAGCAGAGTGATTCTGAAAAGCTTGCCGGCTTGATCAAATCAGAAGATAGCCCTGAATATATTGGGGAGAAAATGCAAACGACAGTCTATTCACCTACAGGGGAAAAACAATATTTTGCTATCGCAAACAAAGTTGAACACTATACGTCTAATGGAAACACAGATTTTCAGTATCCTGTGGTTTATCTTTATGATGTGCAAGATGAAACCTTAGGCACGCAAAGCTGGAAAATCAGTGCGAAAAATGCCAAATTAACGAAAGATAATCTTTTATATTTAGAAGGTGATGTATTTGTGCAAAGCCTCTTGAGCAATTCCCGTTTGCAGAGCGTTAGTACAGAGCGCGCGACAATAAATCTAAAGACGCAAGATATTCGCTCTGATACAATGGCAACCATTACTGGCTTGAATTTTACCTCCAGTGGCTCACAGCTCACGGGAAATTTACAGCAACAAATTGCAACCTTAAAGGAACAGGTGAAAACTCACTATGAAATTAACAAGTAAATCTCTTTTATTTTTTACCGCACTTATGACTTCAATGTCAGCTTTTGCGCTAAAAGATGATACCAATCAACCGATTAACATTGAATCTAACAATCAATCGTTGGATATGGAAAACCAAACGGTAACCTTTACCGATAATGTGGTGATCACCCAAGGTTCTATTTTGATCAAAGCGGATAAAGTGGTGATTACGCGTCCACCTGAAAATTCCAACAAAAAAGAAACCGTAGATGCCTATGGCCGTCCTGTTACCTTTCATCAATTATTAGATGATGGCAAGCCTGTGGACGGCAAAGCGAATAAAGTGCATTACGATCTTGGTACAGAATTTTTAACCTTAACGGGCAATGCAGAATTAAAACAGCTAGACAGCAAAATCACAGGGCAATTAATCACTTATGATGTGAAAAAACAACAGCTAAAAGCCTCGGGTTCAAGCAAATCTCGTGTTAAAACCGTATTAATTCCTGCGCAATTAAACAGTAAAAAGAAATAGGATAGCCTTATGCCAACGCTTTATGCAGAACATTTAGCCAAAAGCTACAAACATCGAAAAGTGGTTTCTGATGTCAGCTTAAATGTGAAATCAAATGAAATTGTCGGCTTGCTTGGGCCGAATGGTGCGGGCAAAACCACCACGTTCTATATGGTTGTGGGCTTGGTGCAACAAGATGAAGGCAAAATTCGCATTGATGATGAAGATATTAGCTTGTTGCCAATGCACGATCGCGCCAGAAAAGGTGTGGGCTATTTGCCGCAAGAAGCGTCTATTTTCCGCCGTTTAAGCGTGTACGACAACCTAATGGCGGTGCTAGAAATTCGTAACGATCTCAATGCACAACAACGCCGTGAAAGAGCGGAAGAATTAATCGAAGAATTTAACATTGGCCATATTCGCGATAACCTAGGGCAATCCCTTTCAGGTGGGGAACGCCGCCGTGTGGAAATTGCCCGCGCGTTAGCCGCCAATCCTAAATTTATTTTATTAGATGAACCTTTTGCTGGGGTCGATCCCATTTCTGTGATTGACATTAAAAAGATTATTATGGATCTGCGCGATCGTGGTTTAGGCGTGCTAATTACCGACCACAACGTGCGCGAAACCCTTGATGTGTGCGAGCGCGCTTACATTGTAAGTGCAGGAAAAATGATCGCCACCGGCACGCCTGAAGAAGTGATGAATAACGAACAGGTGAAACGGGTTTATCTCGGTGAAGAATTTAAACTATAACTTATGACAAAATTTACCCAATTACTTAGCCCTGAAAATATTCGCCAAGGACTGGTTTGCTCAAGTAAAAAGCGTGTTTTTGAAACCATTAGCCGCATTGTGGCGGATCAAATCCACGGGGAAGATGATCCCGAACACAGCAGTTTTGACTGCTTATTTAACCGTGAAAAGCTGGGTAATTCAGGCTTAGGCAATGGCGTAGCAATGCCAAAAGGGCGTTTGCATACAGGCAATAAACCTGTTGCCGTGTTTTTGCAACTTGCCACGCCGATTGATTATGAAGCTGCTGATCACCGTGATGTGGATTTAATTTTTGCCTTGCTCATTCCCGCCGAAGCTTGTGGCGAATTTTCCCAATCAGTGTTACCTGAATTAGCGGAAAAATTGCTGGATAAATCCCTTTGCAAGCAGTTAAGAGCAGCACAAAGTGCGGAGGAAATTTGGCAAATTTTTGAGTATGCGGATAATCATTCTGATGACGAACAAGAAAGTGAGCAAGAAGCTGAACTAAAAGCCGAACAACAAAATACACAGAATGAACAAGCGGTAGAAACAGAACAGTAACAATCATTCAGGGGAGAAATCAGGTGGAAATCATCATTATTAGCGGACGTTCTGGCGCAGGCAAATCCGTTGCCTTGCGTGCCTTAGAAGACATTGGCTACTATTGTGTGGATAATCTCCCCGTCACCCTGCTGCCTGAGCTGGCAACGATTCTGGCGAAAAAACAATCCTCTGTGGCCATTAGCATTGATATTCGCAATCTTCCTTCTTCAAACGCGGAACTGGAACACAGCCTTGAGCAACTGCAACAACATCATCAGGTAAAAATTATTTTCCTAGATAGTGAACGCAATGCGCTAATCAAGCGTTATAGCGATTCTCGTCGCCTGCACCCGCTTTCCGTTGATTCCCTTTCCCTTGAAGCGGCCATTGATGCGGAACAGCAATATCTCACACCACTGATTGATGCCGCCAATTTAATTATTGACACAACCCATCTTTCCACCCACGAACTGGCAGAACGCCTGCGCGAATTTTTGCTCGGGCATAAACAAAAAGCGTTAAAGATTATTGTCGAATCTTTTGGTTTTAAATACGGCATTCCGCTTGATGCTGATTATGTGTTTGATGTGCGTTTTCTGCCTAATCCTCACTGGAATCCCGAACTACGCCCAATGACTGGGTTAGAACAGCCTGTAATGGATTTTCTCAACAAGCATAATGAAGTGAACCACTTTATTTATCTCACCCGCAATTACATTGAAACTTGGCTACCAATGTTAAAACAAAATAACCGCAGCTATCTCACCATCGCCATTGGTTGCACCGGCGGCAAACACCGCTCCGTTTACATTGCCCAACAAATCGGTGAATATTTCCAAGCCAAAGGGGAAAATGTACTAATCCAGCACAAATCCTTGGAAAGTTTAAAGAAAATGTAATTCAATGATCTTAGTTTATCGAACATAGCAAAGGTAATTTTAGTTGAAACTAAAAAGGCGGAAAAATTTCCGCCTTATTTTTTATATTATTCAAACAAATTCAAATGCAATGCTCTGACTACATCATCAGCTTGTTCGCTTTGGACTAACATACAAATATTGTTGGTGCTTGCGCCGTAGCTGATCATTCGTACGTTGTAGCCTTCTAGGGTATCGAAAATTTGTTTTGCGATGCCAGAAGTGATGTGCAGATCATTACCCACCAATGCCACTAAAGATAAGCCTGTATCCACTTTCACGCTAGACACTTCTCTTAATTCCGCGAGCAATTCTGGCGAGAGCATTTCCGCGCCTGATGAAGCAGATCCTGTTTTGTCTAAAGTGAGTGCGACGCTTACTTCAGAAGTGGTGATGGTATCCACAGAAATTTTGTGTTTCGCTAAAATATTGAACACATTTGCTAAGAAACCTTGTGCGTGTAGCATACTAAGGCTAGAAAGGGTTACCAAGGTTTGATCACGGCGTAATGCAATTGCACGGAAGGTTGGACGTGGTTGTGGATCTTTGGTTACCCAAGTACCGCCATCTTGTGGGGCTTTGCTTGATCCTACGAACACAGGGATATTGCTGCGAACCGCTGGAAGCAAGGTTGCAGGGTGTAACACTTTCGCCCCAAATGTTGCCATTTCTGCGGCTTCCGCAAAGCTCATTGTGTCAATGCGTTGTGCTGCTGGCACAATGCGTGGATCGGTGGTGTAAATACCCGCTACGTCCGTCCAAATTAATACGTCTTTGGCGTTTAACACTTCTGCTAAAAGTGCCGCAGAATAATCACTACCGCCACGCCCTAAGGTGGTGGTTTTGCCTTGTGGATCGCGTCCAATAAAGCCCTGCGTGATAATCATTGTGTCGTTGTCTTGAGCAAGAATCGGTTTTAATAGCGTATCGCTATTTTTCTGCGTTTGCTCGTCATCTGGCGCGGCTTTACCGAAATGGCTGTTGGTTGCCACAATGGTACGCACGTCCACCCAAACGGCTTTTGCGCCAAGCTCTTTTAACACTTGAACGAAAAGCAAGGTGGACATCATTTCCCCTTGGCAGATCAATTCGTCTGTTAAAGCCGGTGAAGCAGCCACGCTTGCGGCATCAGCCAAGCTTTCGATATGTTTTAAAATTTCTTCAATTTTTGCCCGCACTTCGCTGTCATCTTTAAGTTCAGCTAAAATCGCTTCTTCAATTTGACGCACTTCTGCGATGAGCTTTGCTCGTTCTTCTGCGTCTTTACCATTAGCAAGCGCAACCAATAAATTGGTGATACCTGCCGAAGCCGAAAGCACCACCACACGCGTATTAGGATCTGCCGTTACAATATTTGCACAAGCACTCATTGCGCTATGATTTGCAACGCTAGTTCCACCGAATTTTGCCACAGAGAGAGTTGACATAGTTTTACCTTCCTATAAAAAATCAATGATGTTGTATTAGAATGCCCTAGAAATAACGATTTCATTAAACATTGTCAAATATTATTTTATAAAATTAAATAAAAACGTCATTTTTAAAATGACGTTTTGATATTATAAAATTTTAGCCCGAATAATCGAATAATTTTCAATTTCTTCCTAAAGGATTAAGGGCGTGCTAAATAATCCCCTACGCCCACCCATTTGTAAGACGTGAGCGCTTCTAATCCCATTGGCCCACGGGAATGGAGTTTTTGTGTACTCACCGCCACTTCCGCACCTAAGCCAAATTGTCCGCCATCGGTAAAACGAGTGCTTGCATTGACATACACCGCTGCACTGTCCACTTGATTGATAAATTGTTGCGCAAGAGGTTGCGAGCTAGTTAAGATCGCATCAGAATGTTGCGTACCATATTGATTAATAAAGGCCACCGCTTCATCAATATCTTTAACAATCACCACGTTGAGATCAGGCGAACCCCATTCTTGTTGCAAATCCTGCTCTTGCAATGGCACAACTTGCGCGCCCGCATTGCTTAAAATAGAAAGTGCGGTGGAATTTGCGTGAAATTTTATTTTCGATTGGCTAAATTCCGCCAACATAGGCAAAAATTGCGCGGCAATGCTTTCTTGCACCAACAAGGTTTCAAGGGTATTACAAGTGCTTGGGCGCTGTGTTTTAGCGTTGCTAATCACCGCTAAGGCACGCTTTAAATCGGCACTTTCTTCCACGAAAGTATGGCATACGCCCACGCCCCCAACGATCACAGGAATGGTGGAGTTTTCTTTACAAAGCTGATGTAAGCCCGCGCCGCCCCTTGGAATAAGCATATCCACATAGCGATCCAGTTTCATTAATTGCATCACTAAATCGCGGTTTGGATCAGTAATGGCTTGCACGGCATATTGCGGTAAATTGGCTTGTAATAAGGCTTGTTGCACCACTTCGACTAAAATTTTGTTGGAATGTTGGGTTTCCTTGCCGCCGCGTAAAATCACTGCATTGCCTGTTTTTAAGCATAAGCTAGCAACATCAATGGTTACGTTTGGTCGCGCTTCATAAATGGTTGCCACCACCCCTAAAGGCACGCGCACACGTTCAATTTTTAGTCCGCTGTCTAACGTACCGCCGTCAATGATTTTACCCACTGGATCGGGCAGAGAAATAATATGACGAACATCTTGTGCAATGGCGTGTAGCCGTTCTGGCGTGAGCAATAGGCGATCAATCAAGGCTTCCGACAAACCATTTTGTTGAGCGGCTTGAATGTCTTTTTCATTTTCCGCCAAAATGCGATCGGCTTGTTGTTCTAATTGCTCAGCGATACATTGCAGCGCGTGATTTTTTTCTTTCTCGCTACATTGCGCCAACACGAAAGCCGCTTGTTTGGCTTGTTTACCCATTTCTACTAAATTCGTCATTGTTTATCCTTATTTTAATTTTTATTTGATTTTTTTCGGCAGTTTGTCATCGGCTTGATTTTCGGCAATTTCCTGCTCTTGATAATCGAACACTGGCAAATGCCACTCAAAACGAATGGCGAGCAAGCGAATGGTAAAACCGCAAGCGAGCGTTACCACGATCACGATATTGTGATTAATATTCAATTGAAGCAAGCCAATATAAATACTTGCCGCCAGCAATGCAACACTGGCATACAGCTCTTTTTGGAAGACAAGAGGAATGCGGTTGCACAGTAAATCTCGCAATACGCCACCAAATGCGCCAGTGATAATTGCTGCGATAATTGCAATAATAAAACTATGCCCCATATCTAATGCAATCTGCGTACCGATAATGGAAAACACGATAAGCCCTAAGGCATCTAGCACTAAGAAAATGGTACGAAAATAGCGCATAAAATGGCGAATGAACGGTGCAATCACCACCGTTAGCACTGCGGCGCTGGCAACAATAATAAAATAATGAGGATTTTTCACCCAGCCAAGGGGATAATGCCCCAGCAGCACATCGCGCACTGAGCCACCGCCAATAGCTGTCATTGAGGCGATGATTACGACTCCGAAAATATCCATTTTTTCTCGCCCAGCAGCTAATGCACCAGTAATGGCTTCGGCGGTAATACCAATCAGATATAAAATGCTTAGTAGCATAAATTCCTTCATTAAAGTGCGGTGAAAATTTTTGTTATTTTAGGGGGGAATATGCCCTATAACAAGGAGAAAAATTTATAGATTTTTGACCGCACTTTTAAATTTCTGCATAATGTGCCACCTATTTGGATAAAAAGGAAAAATTATGTCAGAAAGCCAATCTAAATCTTTCACTTTTATGTTAAGCGCCATTCCACTTTGTTTGTTAATTTTGGTGGATAGCTTTGCATTATTTTTGCAAGGGCAACCCAAAGCCATTTCTCATTTGAGCTTAGCGGTGCTTGCGACGCAATTATTATGTGTACTGGTGTTTCATAAAGGACAAATTTGTAACGGGCAACGAGGGCGTTTGGTCAAGGTCAATGGCTATTTGTTCGTTTATTGGGGATTTTGGCTGCTGCTAAGTTTATTCTCAAATTATCATTATGTGCTGACGGATATGGTGAGCCTGTGCGGTATTGGGCTTTCACTGGCAATTTGGTTTCAACCGACAGATACGCAATTACGTCAATCTATTTTATTATTGGGTGCATTGTTAGGTGTGCTTGGCGTGGTCGTTTATTCCTTGATTTTTCTACAACTCCCTTGGCTTGCTTTACTGCCTTACAATTTCTTCGGGCAACTCTTTATGGGCGTGATTCTGGCAAATCTCTTTTTGGTGATTGCGAAAAACCGCTTGCAAGGTTTCATCGCCTTATTGCCTCTTGTGATGATGATTTTTTTATTATTGAATGGCATTTTATCTACAGTATTAATTTACCTTGCACATCAAAGTGCGGTGGTTTTTTATAACGAATTTGCCTTGGGGCTTTATTTCTTCCTACATTTAGTGCTAGTGGCAATCATTGCATTGCCGATTTTGACGAAAACTAAATTGAGTTATCCAACATTATCATTGCTCTTTTTCATCGCTTTGAGTTTGCCTATTTGGGCGAATTTTAGTTTGATTGCTAGATAAAGATAAAAAATAGGGCAGAAAATTCTGCCCTTATTGTTATGGTTTATAAATAATTTCTACGCCTTCATCATCTTCATCTGACCAATCATCCCAATCATCATCTTCATCATCAAATTGATGTTCAGCAAGTTGTTCTTGATGATAGTCATCCCATTTGAACTTCACTTCTTCTGGGTTCTCTGGTTGTTTTTCTTCCTCTCTTGGGTGAGCGTCTAAATAATCCATAATATCACGGCAGAGTGCTGGCACATTTTTTCCTGTCGCAGCGGAAATGAGGTAATAATCGCCCTCCCAACCTAAACGTTCAAGGATTTCTTTTGCTCGCTCGTGCGCTTCTTCATCGGACATTGTGTCGATTTTGTTAAACACGAGCCATTGGGTTTTCTCGGCAAGTTTTTCGCTATATTGGAAAAGCTCGCTTTCAATAATGGCAATGTTATCCGCAGGATCGCTACCATCAATTGGGTTGATGTCCACAAGGTGAATGAGGACGCGACAACGCTCTAAATGTTTTAAGAAACGAATACCTAAGCCCGCCCCTTCAGCAGCACCTTCGATTAAACCTGGAATATCCGCAATCACAAAGCTACGGTTTTCATCAACCCGAGCTACGCCTAAACTTGGCACAAGGGTGGTGAATGGGTAATCTGCCACTTTCGGCTTGGCTGCGGAAACAGCACGAATAAAGGTAGATTTCCCTGCATTCGGCAAGCCAAGCATACCCACATCAGCGAGCAACATTAATTCCAATAACAAATCACGTTTTTCGCCCGCTGTGCCGTTGGTTTTTTGTCGTGGCGCACGGTTTACTGAAGATTTAAAACGGGTGTTGCCTAAACCGTGATAGCCACCTTTGGCAATCAGCATTTTGGCACCGTGTTTGGTTAAATCCCCGAGGATTTCTTTGGTGTCGTTATCAATCGCACGCGTTCCTACTGGCACTCTTAGTGTGATGTCTTTACCACGGCGCCCTGTGCAGTCTGAGCTGCGACCATTTTCACCACGTCCTGCGGCAAAACGTTTTTCAAAACGGTAGTCGATCAGGGTGTTAAGGTTTTCATCGGCAACAAGATACACATCGCCACCATCACCGCCATCACCGCCATCAGGCCCACCTTTCGGGATAAATTTTTCGCGGCGGAAGCTCACACAGCCGTTTCCGCCATCACCAGCCTCAACACGAATCAAGGCTTCATCAATAAACTTCATTTTTTCTCCTATTTCTTATTCTTTATAAATTTGTGTCCAATTGCTGAGAACATTGCACCAAGCACCACCACGAACGCGCCAATATAGCTTAGGTTGTTGAGATCTGGCGCAGAAAAATCTTGCGGATCGATCGCGTGGAGCAAATGGGAAAACGCAATGGTAAATAATGGCACCAGCGTTACAACCACGCTCACTTTTGCCACTTCCCAGCGGTTTAAGGCTTCGGCATAAGCGCCGTAGCCGATCAATGTATTTAAACAACAGTAAATAAAACAAGCTAAGGTTAAACCACTTAGCCCCTGTACTTGTGAAACCTGCGCAAAGGGCGTAAAGACCATTGCACAACCAAAATAAAACATTAATAGCACTTGTTGTGCGGTGAATTGGCGTAGCATCAATTTTTGAGCCAACCCATAAGCGACCCAAATTAAGGCGGCGCAGATGCTTAATAATACCCCGATTAAATACCCATTTAGCTGGGTAAATTGGCCGAGCTTGTCATTAAAAAATAGCCCTAAACCGATAATTAAAATCACCAGTCCAATTTTTTGGTGCAAACCTAACCGCTCTTTGAAAACAATCACGCCACAAATCAGCATCGCAAAGGAAGAAAGGTGGATAAAAATCTGTGCGACCGAGGGTTCAATAAATTGTAATGAGGTATTAAATAAAGAGAAGTTGCCTGAAAGCCCGATAATGCCAAAAACTAACAAGCCCACATAATAGCGGTTAAGCTGTGAGAGCTTAGGCAATTTTTTGCTTAATCCTAAAAATAGCAGTAGGGCGGAACTGGCTACAATAAAGCGATACCAAACAATCGTTTGTGGTGTCATTACATTTAACACTTGCTTTAAAGCAATAGGCAGTGAACCCCAAGCCATTGCGGTGATTAAGGCAAATGTAAATCCTAATAGGGGTTGTTGTTTCATTACATTTCCTCCTTAATCTGGGCGATGTTCTCTTTTTATCTTTTACGCGGCTGAAATTGCTATATGGGGACAGCTTTGGCAATTTCTATATTAGCACGCAAAATTTTTTGAAATGATGTGGATTATATAGGCTAATAACAAAAAAAGCCCCACAAAACTGTGAGGCATTTTATTCTGTTTATTTGTAAAATTATTCAGCTACGATACTAACGTATTTACGATTTTTCTCGCCTTTAACTTCAAATTTTACTTTACCATCAGCAGTTGCGAATAAAGTGTGATCTCTACCCATACCTACGTTAGCACCTGCGTGGAATTTAGTACCACGTTGACGAACGATGATGCTACCTGCTAATACAGATTCGCCACCGAAGCGTTTAACACCAAGGCGTTTGGCTTCAGAATCGCGACCGTTACGAGTTGAACCACCAGCTTTTTTAGTTGCCATCTACTTGATCTCCTCTGAAATTATGCTTGAATCCCAGTGATTTTCACTTCTGTGAACCACTGACGATGACCTTGTTGTTTACGACTGTGTTTACGACGACGGAATTTAACGATTTTAACTTTATCGCCACGACCGTGTGAAACCACTTCAGCCACTACTTTCGCACCAGTAACAACTGGCGCACCGATTTTAACATCTTCACCATTAACGACCATTAACACTGAGTCGAATTCAACGCTTTCGCCAGTTGAAACTTCAAGTTTCTCTAAACGAACAACTTGACCTTCGCTTACTCGGTGTTGTTTACCGCCACTTTGGAAAACTGCGTACATAAATACTCCGCTATACATTGTGCTTTAATGTTTAATTCATTTAGCACATCAAAATTCATATAAATAGGTCGCAAATTCTACGGAAAAACAAACCCGATAGCAAGAATTTATTTGCAATAAAATAAAAAAAGTTAGATTTACGCTGGTTTGATTTCAGAAAGCCAAGAAAATCAGGTAAAATCAACCGCACTTTAGGCAATGATAAACAACATTCACGATGATAGATAAACGCAATCTTATGGATATAAATGCAATCCAAATGCTCATCAATGAGGATATGCAGAAAGTTAATGCCAAAATTTTGGCGCAGCTTAATTCTGACGTACCGCTGATTAATCAGCTGGGCTATTACTTAATTCAAAGTGGTGGCAAACGCATTCGCCCAATGCTTGCCGTGTTGGCTGCTAATGCGCTGGGTTATCAAGGGAAAGAGCATATTAATTGTGCCACTTTCATTGAGTTTACCCATACCGCAACCTTGTTGCACGATGACGTGGTGGACGAATCAGAAATGCGCCGCGGCAAACCCACGGCCAATAGCGAATTCGGCAATGCGGCCAGCGTGCTGGTGGGGGATTACATTTATACCCGCTCTTTTCAGCTAATGACGGATACTAACTCGCTGAAAATTCTAAAAATAATGTCCGATGCCACCAATGTGATTGCGGAAGGGGAAGTTCAACAATTGATGAATATGAACGATCCTGATACCACAGAAGAAAGCTATATGCGTGTTATTTATAGCAAAACCGCACGTTTATTTGAGGCCGCAACGCAGTGTTCCGCCATTGTTGCAGGGGCGAGCGAAGTGCAAGAGCTTGCATTGCAACAATATGGACGCTATCTCGGCACCGCATTCCAACTTATTGATGATGTATTGGATTATCAAGCTGACGCGCAAACCTTAGGCAAAAATATTGGTGATGATCTCGCTGAAGGCAAACCGACCTTGCCATTATTACACGCAATGCACAGCGGTGATGAAAGCCAACGCCAGCTTATTCGCAACGCCATTGAACAAGGCGGCCAACGTGAAATTTTAAATGACGTGCTTGCCATAATGGCACAATATGGCTCCATTGAATACACGATCGACCGTGCGCGCCAAGAAGCACAAAAAGCCATTGATGCCATTGCCATTTTGCCTGAAAGTGAGTATAAACAAGCACTGATTTCTTTGGCTTATTTATCAGTGGATAGAACAACCTAATTTTATTTTTAGCTATTATTGATTATGGAACAACAAACCAATCACGAAACAAACAAAAGTGCGGTGGAATTTTCGCAAAAATCGCACCGCACTTCGCGTAAAGCGAAAAAAGATCCGAATGCGCCTTTTGTGCGTGAAAAATTAACCTTGCCAAATGGACACCAAAAATTGCTGCTCCATTCTTGCTGCGCCCCTTGCTCGGGTGAGGTGATGGAAGCCATTTTGGCCTCTGGCATTGAATTTACCATTTACTTCTACAATCCGAATATTCACCCATTAAAAGAATATTTAATCCGTAAAGAAGAAAATATCCGCTTTGCAGAAAAATTTGGTATTCCATTTATTGATGCAGACTACGACCGCCAAAATTGGTTTGACCGAGCTAAAGGAATGGAAAACGAGCCAGAACGTGGCATTCGCTGCACAATGTGCTTTGATATGCGTTTTGAAAAAGCCGCACAATATGCGCACGAAAATGGTTTCCCCGTGTTTACGAGCTGTTTAGGCATTTCTCGCTGGAAAGATATGAACCAAATTAACGGCTGCGGACACCGCGCGGCGGCAAAATATGATGATGTGGAATATTGGGATTACAACTGGCGTAAAGGCGGTGGCTCACAACGAATGATTGAAATCAGCAAACGCGAACGTTTCTACCAACAAGAATATTGCGGCTGCGTTTATTCCTTGCGCGATACCAACAAATGGCGCGAAGCCAACGGCAGACAAAAAATCGAAATTGGTAAATTGTATTACACCAACGATTAATTGAATACATAAGTAAAAAGGGAATGATT
>NZ_JBMMGT010000007.1:0-102489 GCF_049366555.1 Avibacterium volantium
TTTGAGGGGCATGTGAAGTCCTAGGCCCTTATAGGGTAGCCTAAAAACCGCACGTTTTACGTGCGGATTGTTATTTTGTCAATATCAGAGATAGCCCTACTTCCGCCTGAAAAATCCCCCCAAAAAAACACCGCACTTTAAAATTCAGCCCCCCATTCCCCCGTCCAAACCGCCCGAATGAAAATAAAATTTTTAGAAAAGTAACGCCTGAACGCAGCGAAGCGAACATCAGGCTGATTTTTCGTTAAGAAAATTTTATTGGAATGAGGGAAAAGTGAGTTCGTCAAATTTCTCACTTACAGACAAGACATTTTGTCGAAGACAGTACGCCAGTACGGCAAGACAAAATAACGCAGTATGGAAGTGAAAGAAATTTGGCGATGATCGGGGTTCTTTTCTTTGCTTACTCTCTTTTGGGTAAGCAAAAGAAAGGAAGTCGCCAACGGCGAAACCCGTTATTCATTAAAGCATTTAACCAACAATAAAGAACCAAATAATAAAGAGCGGTGGTTTTCCACAAATTTTTAACCACTTAAAACTCCGTGAAAAACCACCGCTCTTTTCGTTTATGTTATTTTTTATTCCACCGCTTTAAATAAAATCTCGCTTGGAATAATTTCGCCTTGCCAATAAAGTTCGCTCGCAACTTTTTCGGCGAGTTGTAGGAAAGATTGGGCAATTTCGCTGTCTGGTGCGGAAATCACTGTTGGTTTGCCGTTATCCATATCTTCGCGCAAGCGGATATGTAATGGCTGTTGTGCCAGCACTTTTACTTGATATTTTTCCGTCATTTTTTCTGCTCCGCCTGTACCAAAAATAGGTTCATGATGGCCGCAGTTGCTACAAATATGCACAGACATATTTTCCACAATGCCAAGCACAGGGACAGAAACACGCTGGAACATTGAAATGCCTTTAATCGCGTCAATTAAGGCTATATCTTGCGGTGTGGTAACCACAATCGCGCCAGTTACAGGGATTTGTTGTGAGAGCGTAAGCTGAATATCGCCTGTGCCGGGTGGCATATCAATCACTAAATAATCTAGCTCCACACCGTCTTTCGCCCATAAGGTTTCTTGTAAAAGCTGGCTTAGCGCACTGCTTGCCATTGGGCCGCGCCAAATGGTGGCGTTATCAGGTTCCATCAAATAGCCAATGGAGTTGGTGCGTAATCCATACACTTCAATAGGGTTAATATGTTTGTTGTCTGGCGAAGTCGGGCGCTGATCTGCCACGCCAAGCATATGGGGGACAGACGGGCCATAAATATCCGCATCGAGCAAGCCAACTTTTGCGCCTTGTGCTTGTAAGGCTAACGCTAAATTGACGGAAACAGTGGATTTGCCCACGCCGCCTTTGCCTGAACTTACTGCAATAATATTTTTGATGCCTTTCACCGCTGGGTGATTATTGGCACGTTTTAAGGTGGCGATTTGGTAGTTCAGTACCCATTTTACTTCTGTGGCTTGGGTGATTTTTTCTAGCGCATTGGTTAGCGCTGCTTTTAATTGTTCAAAACCACTGTTCCACGCAAAAGGCATTGTGATTTCAATGCGTAATACGCCTGCGCCTAGCTCTACTTTTTTGATCGCATTAAGGGTGATTAAATCACGTTGTAAGCTAGGGTGTTGAAATTGTTGGAATAATTGTTGAATTTCGGCTTGTTGGGCCTCGCTTAAATTCGCTGAAAAATGAATGCTCATCATTATTTCCTATTGTTAAGTCGCTGTTAAGTAAATGGTTAGAGAATAGTTGAGTAAATTTGTGGGTATATTTAAACACGGCAAGGCGGTGCTGTTAAGTATAAATTGAGATAAACCGCCTTGAACTGGAAAAAATACCGCCAATAAGGTAAAATTCGGCACAATTTTTCTGATGATAAAGGTAACAGATAATGTCAAATTCACCTCGTAAAATTTTAGTCACTTGCGCATTGCCTTATGCAAACGGCCCGATCCATTTAGGACATATGCTTGAGCATATCCAAGCCGATATTTGGGTGCGCTTCCAACGTATGCGTGGCAACGAAATTTATTTTGTTTGTGCTGATGATGCGCACGGCACGCCAATTATGCTTAAAGCCGATCAAATGGGCATTACCCCTGAGCAGTTAATCGCTGACGTGCAACAAAAACACGTTGAAGATTTCAAAGGCTTTAACATTAGTTTTGATAATTATTATTCAACCCATAGCGAAGAAAATCGCGAGCTAGCAGAAAGCATTTACAATAAATTAAAAGAAAATGGTTTTATCAAAAGCCGTACTATTTCGCAATTATTCGATCCTGAAAAGCAGATGTTCTTGCCTGATCGCTTCGTTAAAGGCACTTGTCCAAAATGTAAATCCCCTGATCAATATGGCGATAACTGTGAAGTTTGTTCTGCTACTTATAGCCCAACGGAATTAATCGATCCGCGTTCTACGGTATCGGGAGCAACGCCTGTGTTGAAAGAAAGTGAGCATTTTTTCTTTGACTTACCAAGTTTTGAAGCAATGTTGAAAGCGTGGATTCGCTCTGGTTCATTGCAGCAAGAAGTGGCGAACAAAATGCAAGAATGGTTTGAAGCTGGGCTGCAACAATGGGATATTTCTCGTGATGCACCTTACTTCGGCTTTAAAATCCCGGGCACAGAAAACAAATATTTCTATGTTTGGCTTGATGCGCCGATTGGTTATATGGCTTCATTCAAAAATCTGTGCAACCGTAAAGGCAACATTGATTTTGACAGTTTTTGGCATAAAGACAGCCAAGCTGAGCTGTATCATTTTATCGGCAAAGACATTATGTATTTCCACTCCCTTTTCTGGCCAGCGATGTTAGACGGAGCGGAATTGCGTAAGCCTGATAATATTTTCGTACACGGTTATGTTACGGTGAATGGCGAGAAAATGTCGAAATCTCGCGGTACATTTATCCAAGCGGCAACCTATTTAAAACACCTTGATCCCGAATATTTACGTTACTACTATGCGGCAAAATTAGGCAACCGCATTGACGATTTAGATCTCAATTTGGAAGATTTTGTACAGCGCGTAAATACCGATGTAGTAAACAAATTAGTCAATCTTGCTTCACGCAATGCAGGCTTTATCCAAAAACGTTTTGCTGGGGAATTAGCGGCCAGCTTGCAAGATCCTGTTTTATTCGCAGAATTTACTTCACAAGCGGATCACATTGCAGCTTATTACGAAAACCGTGAATTCGGCAAAGCCATTCGTGAAATTATGGCATTAACGGATAAAGCCAATAAATATATTGATGAAAAAGCCCCTTGGGTCATTGCAAAAGAAGAAGGTCGCGAGCAAGAGTTACAACAAGTTTGCTCAATGGGTATTGAGTTATTCCGTGTATTAATCGGTTACTTAAAACCTGTGCTACCCCAATTAGCCGAACGTGCTGAAGCTTTCTTACAGACTGAAATTACTTGGGATAACCTTGCAACACCATTGCTTGCTCACAAAATTGCGCCGTTTAAAGCCTTGTTCTCTCGTTTAGATATGAAGCAAATTGAGCAAATGATCGAAGCATCAAAAGCGGAAAATGCTCAACTTAATCCGCAAAGTAGCACAGAAAAAAGTGCGGTACAAAATGCAGCAGATTTTGAGCCTTTTGAAGAAACCATCACCATTGATGATTTCGCCAAATTAGACTTGCGTGTTGCCAAAGTACTGAAATGCGAAGCCGTGCCCGAAAGCAATAAATTATTGAAATTTATCCTAGATTTAGGCGTGGAACAGCGTCAAGTGTTCTCGGGCATTAAAGCAGCCTACAACAAACCAGAAGATCTAGAAGGGCGAATGGTGATTATGGTCGCCAATCTTGCACCACGCAAAATGAAATTTGGAATGTCTGAGGGGATGATCCTTTCTGCAGGCACAGGCGGTGCAGATTTATTCTTGCTTGATGTGGATTCTGGCGCTAAAGCAGGTGCGCGCGTGAAATAATAATCGCAAATTACGGTAGAAAATAGAAAAAAGGCGAACCTAATGTTCGCCTTTTTGTTTATGCTACCGGCGTGCCTTTCAGCAATTTTCTTATCCAGCTGCGATTTGGGCTGAGCTGATGCAAAATATCTTCATTTAACGGCAAAGGTTCGCCATAAATTAATGAAGCCAACACTTCGCCAAGCAAAGGCGCAGACGTGAGTCCCCTTGAGCCTAATGCGCCGATTAAATAAAGATTGTGATGAATTGCCGCTGGCGGAATAGGTTGTTTGCGGCGGCGCAGATTAAAGAGATTTTTATAGTCTTCTACTTGCTGTGTGAAATCTGGCACGTTGCCCACCATAGGAATGCGATCACGCACGGAGCAACGCACGCCAACACGCGCCAAGTTGCCTGAGGTATCAATCTCATTCACCCATTCCACACCCGAAAGATTTTGCTGAATTTTGTGCTGATTTTCTTGCTGTTCTTGTTGGCTAAATTGACGATCTTGATTATCACGAACGTGGCTCGCACCTATGCAATGGCTGGTTTGTTCTTGATCTGCAGGGGTGAGATAGCCGTCATAACAAAGCACCGCTTTAAGTTGATTTAGCTGTGCTGTGGTAGGAATTTGGCTCACTTGCCCACGCACGGGATAAACAGGCAGTTGTGCGGTTTGGCTAAAGTCTTTGAGCTTATGCCCGTTAGCAATAATGGCGATCTGATGAGAAAAGGTTTCACCCTGTGAATTAGTCAGCAGCCAGCCTTCACCTTGTTGAGAAAGTGCGGTGATTTTTTGCGAAGTTTTTATCGTTACGCCACGCTTTTGTAAATAAGCAAATAAATTTTGCACGAATTGACGAGGTGCAAGCCAAGCGCCTTGCGGAATAAATGCCCCATCGCAAGGCAGTGGCAAACCGACTTTTTCGCTCAACTCCGCTTGAGAAAGGCGTTGAAATAAGGTTCCGGGCAGATCTAAGTGAGAAATTTTGTCTAATTTCACCGCACTTTTATGATCATAAGCGCAGAGCGCCACGCCGCAAAAATCTCGTTCAAATTCAATGCCTTGCTCAATCGCCCAATGCAGTTGCTGTTGCCCATATAAAAACGCGTGAATATAAAAACGAATGTTACGCTCATCATCATCGCTCAGCTGCGGATAAAATGCCCCTTGCTTGTTGCCTGACGCGTTGAGCGCGGTTTGCTCATCTTCACAATAAAGCGTGATATTCGCACCACGTTGCAATAAAGAAAGTGCGGTAAAGGCAGAAGCAATGCCGCCACCGATAATGGCGATGTCTTGCGTTTCATTCATTTGAACTGCTTGTGGCAAATACCAAGGGGTTAAAATCGCGTAAGTGCGGTGATTTTTTGCGGAATTTTCTGGTTTCATACCCGCTAAACATTCCCGTTTTTTACCGTAGCCTTTACGTTTATGCACGCTAAACCCTGCATTTTCTAGCCCTTTTCGCGCCGCACTTGCAGCGGTGAAAGTGGCAAACGTGCCGTTAGGTTTGCAATAATCAAACATTGCATTATAAAGCTGTTCGTTCCACATTTGCGGATTTTTACTCGGCGAAAAACCATCTAAAAACCACGCGTCAATGCGATTTTGCATATAGTCGCCAAGTTGCGGTAAGTTATCCGCAATTTCACCAAACCAAATATCCAACGTGGTTTCGGCAAAATGAAAACGCTGACAGCCTGTGATCATCGGCTGCCAATGGCGACAAAGTTGCGTGCTGAAATCGGCAAATTCAGGATAAGGCTGATGAGTTTGGGCAAGCAGTGTTGGATTGAGCGGATATTTTTCAAAAGAAATAAAAAACAAGCGTTTTAGAGGGCTGTGCGGATTGGCTTGGCGAAATTGACGAAAAAGTTGGGTAACAGCAAAAAAATTCAGCCCTGTGCCAAAGCCAGTTTCGGCAATCACAAAATGCCCTTGGTTAAACTGATGCCAACGTTCCCACAGCGCATTTCCTTGTTGAAAGACATAACGGCTTTCCGCCAAACCGTCTTGGTTAGAAAAATAGACATCATCAAATTGGTGGGAAACGGGCGTGTTTTCTTGATTAAAATAAATCTCTGCGTGATTAAGTTTAAACATCTTTGCTGGCATCTTTGTTGTGCTACTTGAGTTTGCTATAATAGCGAAATTTTCGGGATTGGTCGAACCTTCCAAGAAATGCTTGCAATATTTTCATTTCGTAGTAAGTTAGCGACCGACTGTATTTTTTACTCTTTCAACTCAAAAGGAATAATCTATGAGAAGAGCGGTGATTACTGGTTTCGGTGTCATTTCCAGTATTGGTAACAATAAAGAAGAAGTATTAGCTTCATTAAAAGCGGGTAAATCAGGCATTGAGTTAGTGCCAGAATTTGTGGAAATGGGTATGCGTAGCCATATCGCAGGTACGCTCAAAATTACACCTTCAGAATTGATTGATCGTAAAGTTTATCGCTTTATGGGCGATGCGGCGGCTTATGCTTATCTTTCAATGAAAGAAGCCATTGAAGACGCAGGCTTAACAGAAGAACAAGTTTCTAACGATCGCACAGGTTTGGTGATTGGCGCAGGTACAGGTTCTGCACATAATCAGCTTATCGCTTGTGATGCCGTGCGTGGTCCGCGTGGTGTGAAAGCCGTTGGCCCTTATGCGGTAACCAAAACGATGGCATCAAGTGTATCAGCTTGTTTAGCCACCCCTTACAAAATCCGTGGCGTGAATTATAGTATCAGCTCCGCTTGTGCCACTTCTGCACATTGTATCGGCCACGCTTTAGAATTAATTCAATTAGGCAAACAAGACATCGTTTTTGCTGGCGGTGCAGAAGAATTATCGTGGGAATGTGCCACAGAATTTGACGCAATGGGTGCGGTTTCCACCAAATATAACGACACCCCAGAAAAAGCTTCGCGCGCTTATGACGCAAACCGTGATGGTTTCGTGATTGCAGGTGGTGGCGCTGTGGTTGTGGTTGAAGAATTAGAACACGCCCTTGCGCGTGGTGCAAAAATCTATGCGGAAATCGTAGGCTATGGTGCAACTTCTGATGGTTATGATATGGTTGCACCAAGCGGTGAGGGTGCAGAACGTTGTATGAAACAAGCAATGGCAACGGTAGATACCCCCATCGACTACATCAACGTACACGGTACGTCAACGCCAGTGGGTGATGTGAAAGAATTAGGTGCGATCAAAAATGTTTTCGGTGATAAGAAACCGGCTATTTCCTCAACCAAATCAATGACAGGCCATTCATTAGGTGCTGCAGGCGCACACGAAGCCATTTACACTTTATTAATGTTAGACAACGATTTCATCGCCCCAAGCATTAATATCGAAACCCTCGATCCACAAGCGGAAGGCATGAACATCGTAACAGAAACCAAAGAAAATGCGGGCTTAAATACCGTAATGTCAAACAGCTTTGGTTTCGGCGGCACAAACGCAACATTGGTGTTTAGACGTTATACAAAATAAACCAAGCCAAATAATAAAAAACGCTTTCAGTGAGAAAGCGTTTTTTTATATTCAATCATTGTTAGCATTTGAGCTATTTGTCATTCTTTTGCGACTGTTCTAAAGCTAAATATCCTTCCAATAATTCAATGGATTCCAAACAGCGTGAGCGGCGTTGTTGGGTGTGTGCGATGAGCTGTTGGAGCCGTTGTTTTTCCAATTCTTCTTGGGCTTGAAAATACTGATCTTGTTGTTGCTCAATTTTTGCATTTAAGGCTTGCAGGGCTTCGTAATATTTTTCTAAGCGTTCTCTTGGTGGCAGGCGATGAATGGCGTGTTGTTGCTTATCCTTTGCGGTGAGTAGCGCTTTTGTTGGATTACGCTGCGCTGTTTTTCTCGATTTCTGTTGTTTTATGGCATCTAGCAAGGCTTGCAATTGGGCAAGCAGTTTTTCACAATAAAATTGACATTGAGCCTGTTCGTTTTCTTGCAAACGTGCGATTTGAGCAAGGGTGTTGTCTAATTCTGCGCGATAAAATTTGAATAGCTGGAAATCTTCACTAAATAAAGTGCGGTCAAATTTTGCATAAATTTTTTCCGTATCCGGCATTGGATATTGCTGATAACATTGCGAAATTTTTTGGCGCAACGCTTGAATGAGTTGAGTTTTGTTCATTTTTCCGTTCAGTATTGATTTAGTGAGATTGGGTAGCGCGGAAATTATCGCATAAAAAAGGACATCTTGTGATGCCCTTTTCGCATAAAAATGCTTAGAGATACATCGCAGCAAGCCAGCCGAAGATAATCAATGGGATATTGTAGTGAATAAAGGTTGGAACAACAGAATCCCAAATGTGATCGTGTTTGCCGTCCATATTTAGCCCTGAAGTTGGTCCAAGAGTGGAGTCGGAAGCAGGCGAACCCGCATCACCCAACGCCGCTGCCACGCCCACAATGGAAACGGTGGCTAAAGGGCTGAAGCCTAAGCTTAAGCAAAGTGGCACATAAATGGAGGTGATAATCGGCACGGTGGAGAATGATGAGCCGATACCCATTGTGATAAACAAGCCCACAATTAACATTAATAATGCGGCTAAGCCTTTGTTATCTGCCCCCAGTCCGTGGCTGAAGGTTTCCACTAATTGGGTAACGCCGCCCGTTGCGTTAATTACCGCAGCGAAGCCTGAGGCGGCGATCATTACAAAGCCGATCATCGCCATTAAGCGTAAGCCTTGTTGGAAAATGTCGTTACTTTCTTTCAATTTGAAAATGCCACAGACGGCGAAAATGATTAAGCCCGCTAAGCCGCCGATAATGGTGGAATCGGTGAAAAGTTGTAGCCCAAAAGTTACCACAATCGCAACAAGGCTTGCGATAACGTGGAAAGGTTTGATGTTGGCGATATGTTGCTCAATCTCTTCGGTTGTGAGGTGGCTGTCATCAACAGCGTATTCTCTTGGTTTGCGATAGGTGATGAATACGGCGGTGAGTAAGCCTAAAATCATTCCAATCACAGGCAAGCCCATCGCGAGAGATACTTCGCCGACGCTGGTGTGTAAACCCAGTGGCTCGCCCACTTGGTTGATGTTTTTCACTAAAATGCTTTCGATAAAGATTTTCCCGAAGCCAACAGGCAAGAGCATATAGGTGGCGGTTAAACCAAAGGTTAGCACACAAGCCACCGCACGGCGGTCAATGTTGAGTTTATTGAAAATAGCAAGTAACGGTGGGATTACGATAGGAATAAACGCGATATGCACAGGAATGACATTTTGTGATGACATCGCAAAAATTAATAACACGGCGAACATCACATATTTGAAACTCGCCATTGAAAGCCCGCTTGGAGTGCGTCCGAGCTTTTGAATCACTTTGAATGCCAAGAGATCGGTAATACCTGATTTAGAAATGGCAACGGCGAAAGCCCCTAAAATGGCGTAGTTCATCGCCACTTCAGCACCACCACCTAAGCCGCCCGTGAAAGTTTGAATGGTTTCGCTCATTGTCAGGCTGCTGCATAAGCCGGCGGTTAAGGCGGAGATAATCAAGGCGATCACCACGTTGATCCGCAACAGGCTCAGGGCTAACAAGACAATGATCGAAATCACAACAGGGTTTGAGAGTAACATTGCATAGTCCTTATAAAAATAATGAAAAAAAGACCGCACTTTATTCCGCGATATGGTGCGGAAAACCACCTAATTGTTTGAGATGGTTCACCATATAACAGAATAATTCTGCGGTGCGTTCTGTATCATATAAAGCGGAATGCGCTTGTTTATGATCAAAAGGAATGTTCGCCGCTTGGCAGGCTTTCACCAATACCGTTTGACCGAACATAAATCCGCTTAATGTGGCGGTGTCAAACATTCCAAAGGGGTGGAATGGATTACGCTTGGCTTGCACGCGTTCAGCCGCCGCCATTAAAAAACTTTGGTCGAAAGTGGCATTGTGTGCCACGATAATGGAACGTTGGCATTCCGCTTGTTTTTGTGCTTGACGCACCATTTTGAATAATTCACTAATGGCGATATTTTCCGAAATCGCACCACGCAAGGGGTTATCAATATCAATGCCGTTAAATTTGAGTGAATCAGGATTAATATTCGCCCCTTCAAAAGGTTGAATATGAAAATGGCACTTTTGATCGGGCAATAAGAACCCATTTTCGTCCATTTTTACCGTAATAGCGGCGATTTCAAGTAACGCATCAGTTTTTGCGTTAAAGCCTGCGGTTTCTACATCAATAATCACGGGCAAGTAGCCACGAAAGCGGTTTTTCAGCAAATTATAATTAATGGGTTCGCTTGTTGTCATAACATTATGGACTATCAGATCAAAGGTGAGATAAAAAGTGCGGTGTAAAATTTGCGAAAATTTCCACCGCACTTTTTAACCGTTTATTTTAACTTAGTTGCCTAATCCGGCTTGTGCATTTTTGTTTTCGATAAATTCGATTTTGTAGCCATCAGGATCTTCCACGAAGGCAATCACTGTTTTGCCGCCTTTTACTGGGCCCGGTTCACGAGTGATTTTTCCGCCTGCTCGGCAAACGGCTTCGCAAGTGGCATAAATATCATCCACCCCAATAGCGATATGCCCGTAAGCATTGCCTAGATCGTATTCGTGTACGCCCCAGTTGTAGGTTAGCTCAAGCACCGAGGCTTTGTCTTCATCATCATAACCTAAAAAGGCAAGGGTATATTTATATTCTGGATTTTCGCTGGTACGCAATAAACGCATTTCTAACACATCTTGATAAAATTTAATCGAGCGATCTAAATCGCCCACGCGTAACATTGTATGTAAAATTCGCATAATCATCTCCAATCAGCAAAAAATCTTAGGCATTATGCCATAATTAGGGGGAAAAAGCATTACAGAGTTTTGTCTTAAATTTCACTTATTTGCTATAGTCCCTTGCGCCGAAAATCGCCGTGCCAACGCGTACCATTGTCGCACCGCATTCAATGGCGGCAGTTAAATCGTCTGACATTCCCATTGAAAGGGTGTCAATTTGACATTCGGGCAACGCGGTTTTTAATTGTTGGAAAAGCTGTTGCATTTGGCTAAAGGCCTGCTTTTGCTCAGCGATATTTTGCGTTGGGGCGGGGATCGTCATTAAGCCACGCAAACATAAGTGCGGTAGATTTTTGATGTGTTTTGCCAAATCGAGCATTTCCGCAGGTTGAATGCCTGATTTACTACTTTCATCGCTAATATTAATTTGAATCAGCACGTTCAACGGTTTTTTGTAGTGGGGACGCTGATCATTAAGACGATCGGCAATCTTGGCACGATCGAGGGTTTGCATCCAATCAAAATGGTCCGCCACTAAACGGGTTTTGTTTGATTGCAACGGCCCGATGAAATGCCATTCGAGATCGAAACCTTGCCCCTCAAAATGCTGAATTTTTTCTACCCCCTCTTGCACATAGTTTTCGCCAAATTGACATTGTCCCGCTTGGTAGGCTGCCAAAATGGCTTCTACGGGCTTGGTTTTGCTCACCGCCAATAGAGTGATATCCGTGCTGGCTCGCTGAGCTTGCTCGCACGCTTGTTGGATTTGTGTTTGCACCTGTTGTAAATTTTGTTGAATTGTCATTGTGGGCTTACCTATATCCTATGAAGTTTCGCATTATTTTAACAAAATCATTCTATATTATTCATTTTCTGTTTGACAAGGCGTGAAAATTTCGGTATTTCTAACACCATCATTTTTTGTTAGGAAAATCACAACAATGCAACGTACAATGGCAATTATTACCACCACCATTATTACCATTACGATGAATGGGGCGGGTTAGTGCGTTAAAAACAGGATCACAGAAAACCCGCATTACAAAGTGCGGGTTTTTTTATAAGCATTTTTTGCATTCACAACATTTATACTGAGGAGAATTTCTATGCGAGTATTAAAATTTGGTGGCACTTCGCTGGCAAATCCAGAACGTTTTTCACAAGCGGCACGGCTGATCGAAAAAGCCCATTTAGAAGAGCAAGCCGCTGGCGTGTTATCTGCCCCCGCTAAGATCACCAATTATCTTGTCGCCCTTTCTGAAAAAGCAAGCCAAAACCTACCAACTGATACCGATTTTAATCAAGCACTTGAAATTTTCTATACCATTATTAATGGCTTATATGCCGAAAATGAAAATTTTGATCTCGCAGGCTGTAAAGCCGTGATTGACGCAGAATTTGCCCAAATTGCAGAATTATTAGCAGAAATTCGTGCTAAAGGCGTGTTAGATGACGCGGTGAAAGCGACCATTGATTGTCGCGGGGAAAAGTTGTCTATCGCAATGATGAAAGCCTGGTTTGAAGCCCGTGGCTACCAAGTTACGGTGATTAATCCCGTGGAAAAACTTTTAGCACAAGGTGGTTATTTAGAATCTTCGGTGGATATTGAAGAATCCACCAAACGCATTGATGCAGCAAGCATTCCGCTGAAAAATGTAGTGTTAATGGCGGGCTTTACTGCGGGCAATGAGAAAGGGGAACTTGTTTTACTCGGTCGTAATGGTTCAGATTATTCCGCCGCGTGCCTTGCTGCCTGTTTAAATGCTTCTGTGTGTGAAATTTGGACCGATGTGGACGGTGTGTTCACCTGTGACCCACGCCTTGTGCCTGATGCACGCTTATTGCCAAGCCTGTCTTATCGTGAAGCGATGGAGCTGTCTTATTTCGGGGCGAAAGTGATTCACCCGCGTACTATCGGGCCATTGGTGCAAGCGAATATTCCTTGTTTAATTAAAAATACAGGCAATCCTGAGGCGAAAGGCACGATTATTGATAGCCATTCTCAATCAGAACAGCTCCAAGTAAAAGGCATTACCAATTTAGATAATTTGGCGATGTTTAACGTTTCGGGGCCGGGAATGCAAGGTATGGTGGGAATGGCGGCGCGTGTGTTCTCTACAATGTCGAAAGCGGGCGTTTCCGTGATTTTGATTACCCAATCCTCTTCAGAATATAGCATTAGCTTCTGTGTGCCTGTGAAAGCGGCAGAAGTGGCAAAAAATGCATTAGAAGCTGAATTTGCTCAGGAGTTGAAAAATCAAGATTTAGAAGCCATCGAAGTTATCAAAGATCTTTCTATTATTTCCGTTGTCGGCGAGGGAATGCGTCAAGCGAAAGGGATTGCCGCCCATTTCTTCTCCGCATTAGCACAGGCGAATATCAGCATTGTGGCGATTGCACAAGGTTCTTCAGAACGTTCTATTTCTGCCGTAGTGCTACAAAATAAAGCCATTGAAGCGGTGAAAGCCACACATCAAGCCCTATTTAATAACAAAAAAGTGGTGGATATTTTTCTCGTTGGGGTCGGCGGTGTTGGTGGTGAGTTGATCGAGCAAGTGAAAAATCAGCGAGATTACCTCGCAAAGAAGGACATTGAAATTCGAGTTTGTGCGATAGCAAATTCGAATAAAATGCTGTTAGATGAGAACGGGTTAAATCTCGATCACTGGCAGGAGGATTTAGAAAACGCCACTCAGCCATCGGATTTTGATGTGCTACTTTCTTTCATTAAATTGCACCACGTTGTTAATCCTGTGTTTGTGGATTGCACCTCGGCGGAAAGTGTTGCAGGCTTGTATGCGCGTGCTTTAAGCGAGGGCTTCCACGTGGTTACGCCAAATAAAAAAGCTAACACCAGAGAACTTGAGTACTATAATTTATTGCGTGAAAATGCGCGTAAAAGCCAACATAAATTCTTGTATGAAACCAATGTAGGCGCGGGCTTGCCAGTGATTGAAAACTTGCAGAATTTATTAGCCGCAGGGGACGAGTTAATTCGCTTTAGTGGCATTTTATCTGGCTCACTTTCCTTTATTTTTGGCAAGTTAGAAGAAGGACTATCGCTTTCAGAAGTTACCGCATTAGCCCGTGAAAAAGGCTTTACTGAACCCGATCCGCGTGATGATCTTTCAGGACAAGATGTGGCACGCAAGTTGTTAATTTTAGCCCGTGAGGTGGGATTACAACTCGAATTAAGCGATGTAGAAGTAGAGGGCGTGTTGCCAAAAGGTTTCGCAGAGGGCAAATCAGTCAGCGAGTTTATGGCGATGTTGCCAGAGCTTGATGAAGCGTTCAAAGTGCGGGTAGAAAAAGCCAAAGCGGAGGGGAAAGTGCTGCGTTATGTTGGGCAAATCGATAACGGCAAATGCAAAGTGTCGATTGTCGAAGTGGGGCAAGATGATCCACTTTACAAAGTGAAAAACGGCGAAAATGCCTTAGCATTTTACACCCGTTATTATCAGCCAATCCCATTATTATTGCGTGGCTACGGGGCAGGCAATGCCGTTACAGCGGCAGGAATTTTCGCTGATATTTTAAGAACATTACATCATTAAGGAGCTACTATGTTACGAATTTATGCCCCCGCTTCCAGTGCGAATATTAGCGTCGGTTTTGATACCTTGGGGGCGGCTGTGTCCCCAATTGATGGCTCGTTACTGGGCGACGTGGTGCAAGTGGAGGCAATCAGCCAAGGCTTTGAATTAGAAAGTGCGGGTTATTTTGTGCGTAAATTACCCAAAGAACCACAAAAAAATATCGTCTATCAAGCCTACGTTCTGTTCAGTGAACGCTTAAAATTGCGTGGCGTGAACGTGAAGCCTCTCCGCCTCACGCTCGAAAAAAATATGCCGATTGGCTCAGGGCTTGGTTCAAGTGCTTGCTCCATTGTGGCAGCATTAGTTGCATTAAACAAATTCCACGATGAACCGTTTTCCAAAATGGAATTATTAGAAATGATGGGCGAATTGGAGGGGCGGATTTCTGGCTCAATCCATTATGACAATGTCGCTCCTTGTTATTTAGGTGGCGTGCAATTAATGGTACAATCCCTTGGTAATATTTGCCAACAGTTGCCATTTTTTGATAATTGGTATTGGGTGTTAGCTTACCCAGGAATTGAGGTTTCTACCTCAGAAGCACGAGCCATTTTGCCGAAAAGCTACACCAGACAAGATGTGATTACCCACGGTCGCCATTTAGGCAGTTTCGTTCACGCTTGCCACACACAGCAAGAAGCCCTCGCTGCTTATATGATGAAAGATGTGATCGCAGAACCTTACCGCGAAGCCCTATTACCAAACTTCGCGGAAGTAAAACAAGCGGTACGCGATCTTGGCGCACTAGCTTCTGGCATTTCAGGCTCAGGCCCAACAATGTTCGCCATCGCACCAGATTTAAACACCGCCAGCAAAGTGGCCACCTATTTGGAAAACCATTATCTACAAAACAACGAAGGCTTCGTCCACGTTTGTAAAGTAGATAACCAAGGTGCAAGAGAATTGGGCTAAAATCCCATATAAATTCCCAGAATGGAAAGAAGATTTCTAGAAAAGCAATATTATTATCAGCAAAACAAAATAGAAGTTCTACGTTTGTAAAACGGATAATAAAATAAATAGGAAAGGGAATTAAAAATTCCCGTCCAAACCGCCCGAATAGCGATAAAATTTTTAGAAAAGTAACGCCTGAACGCAGCGTAGCGAGTATGGGCTTACTTTTCGTTAAGAAAATTTTATTGGAATGAGGAAAAAGCGGGTTGATCGGGTGCTTTTTTCTTTGCCTACTTTCTTTTGAGCAAGCAAAAGAAAGTAGGTCGCTCAACGAGCGAAACCCGTTATCAACCCCAAAGATAAAAGATTTTAACCAAAGAACTTTAAACAAAGAATATTAACCAACCCCAAAACGGAACAACTATGAATTTATACAACATCAAACACCCCGAAGAACAAGTTAATTTCGCCCAAGCAGTACGCCAAGGGCTAGGCAAGGATCAAGGGCTATTTTTCCCTGAAATTATCCCGCACTTAGACAACATTGACGCCTTGCTTGAGCTACCTTTGGTTGAGCGTAGCGAGAAAATCCTAGGGGCATTAATTGGTGATGAAATTCCAGCGGATAAACTGGCTCAACTGGTGAAAAATGCCTTTACTTTCCTAGCACCAGTAGAAAAAGTGGCAGAGCATATTTATGCCTTAGAATTATTCCACGGCCCAACTCTTGCCTTTAAAGATTTTGGTGGATGCTTTATGGCACAAGCCCTTGCTGCCGTTCGTGGCGATGGTAAAATCACCATTTTAACGGCAACATCAGGGGATACTGGCGCAGCAGTAGCACACGCATTCTATGGCTTAGAAAATATTGATGTGGTGATTTTATATCCAAAAGGTAAAATCAGCCCATTACAAGAAAAATTATTCTGCACCCTAGGCGGAAATATCCGTACTGTTGCCATTAACGGTGATTTTGATGATTGCCAAGCCTTGGTTAAACAGGCGTTTGATGATGCCGAACTTCGCCAAGCGATTGGCTTAAATTCAGCTAACTCTATTAATATCAGCCGTTTATTAGCACAGGTTTGTTATTATTTTGAAGCGGTAGCACAACTGCCAAAAGCAGAGCGTGAAAATATTGTGGTTTCTGTACCAAGCGGTAACTTTGGTAATCTCACCGCAGGGTTAATTGCAAAAACAATGGGCTTACCGATTAAACGTTTTATCGCCGCAACCAATGCGAACGATACCGTGCCACGTTATTTAAGCACAGGCGAATGGGCACCAAATGATACCGTTGCGACTTTATCAAATGCAATGGACGTAAGCCGCCCGAACAACTGGCCGCGCGTGGAAGAATTATTTAAGCGCAACGGTTGGGCATTATCAGAATTACATTCTGCAGCAATGAATGATGAACAGACAGAACAAACATTGCGTGCAATGAATGAACAGGGCTACTTATGCGAACCGCACGGTGCGATTGCCTACGGTGTATTAAAAGCAGATTTGCAACCGGGGGAAACAGGTTTATTCCTTTGCACCGCACACCCTGCAAAATTTAAAGAAAGCGTAGAGCGAATTTTATCCACCGAATTACCATTGCCAGAAGCTTTGGATAAACACAACAAATTGCCATTGCTTTCCGATGAAATGGATAATGATTTTGCAACGTTAAAAACGTATTTGTTGAAGTAAAGATGCAAGAAGTGAAGTAGGGTGGCTTCAGCCCACCATTTGATGAGATTTCGCCCTTTGGTGGGCTGAAGCTCACCCTACGGAGCATTTAGATAAATTTTATATCAGTATAATGAATATATAGGGGCGGGCCGGTGTGTCCGCCCGTTGGCTGATTAAAGAACATAGGACAAAAAATGATTACAGTTTATGGCATTAAAAATTGCGATACGGTGAAAAAAGCGTTGAAATGGTTGGCGGATAATGGCATTGAACATCGTTTGCACGATTATCGTGTAGATGGTTTGGATAAGACTTGGTTGGAAAAAGCAGAAAGCCAATTTGGGTGGGAAAATTTAGTCAATAAACGCAGTACGACTTGGCGTAATTTAACTGATGAAGTGAAAAAAAATCTGTCAAAAAGCACCGCACTTGAAGTGTTATTTGAGCAGCCAACGTTGATTAAACGCCCGATTATTTTACAAGATGATATTGCATTAATCGGCTTTGATGCCACGACATACGATCAAGCTTTTGGTAAGTAAGAAAGGTTAAGCAATGAAAGAAACAATCGTTACCTTAGCGCAACAGCTGATCCAACGTCCTTCGATTAGCCCTGATGATCAAGGTTGTCAAAAACTGATTGCTGATCGTTTAGAAAAACTCGGTTTTCAAATTGAATGGTTGCCTTTTAATGATACGTTAAATTTATGGGCGAAACACGGCTCAATAGACCCCGTGGTAGCTTTTGCTGGGCATACTGATGTTGTGCCAGTGGGCGATGAGAGCCAATGGCAATATCCTCCGTTTTCAGCCCAGATTGTCGATGATATGTTGTATGGCCGTGGTGCGGCGGATATGAAAGGCTCGTTGGCAGCAATGGTTGTGGCGACAGAAAATTATGTGAAAGCTAACCCAAATCACGCAGGGACGATTGCCTTACTCATTACTTCCGATGAAGAAGCTGCGGCAAAAGATGGCACAGTGCGGGTGGTGGAAACCCTAATGGCACGGGGTGAGCCGATTGATTATTGTTTGGTTGGCGAGCCTTCAAGTGCTGAAAAATTAGGTGATGTCGTGAAAAATGGTCGCCGTGGTTCCATTACCGGCAATCTGTATATTCAAGGCGTGCAAGGCCACGTTGCTTACCCGCATTTAGCGGATAATCCTGTTCATAAATCCGTTGATTTCCTAAAAGAATTAACCACTTACCAATGGGATCAGGGCAATGAATTCTTCCCGCCAACCAGTTTGCAGATTGCTAATATTCAAGCTGGCACAGGCAGTAATAATGTAATCCCAGGGGAGCTTTATGTGCAGTTTAATTTGCGTTATTGCACCGAAGTAACAGACGAGCTAATCAAGCAAACCGTAGAACAAATGCTGAAAAAACATCAGCTTGATTATCGCATTGAATGGAATTTATCGGGCAAGCCATTTTTAACAAAACCGGGTAAGCTGGTGAATGCCGTGGTGGATAGTCTTGAAAAAATTGCCAAAATTACCCCCGCACTTGAAACGGGTGGTGGCACGTCAGACGGACGTTTTATTGCCTTAATGGGCGCAGAAGTGGTGGAACTTGGGCCGTTAAATGCCACAATCCATAAAGTCAATGAGTGTGTAAGTTGCCAAGATCTGGCTACGCTAGGTGAAGTGTATCAGCAAATGCTCGTGAATTTATTAGATAAGGACACCGAATGAAAAGCCCATTTAACGCAGCGACACTGACGGGAAAATCCCGTGAGCATTTAGTGGCGTTGCCTTGCCCTTTTTCTCATCAGCATTTTCTTGAAGCCAATGCGTTAAAAGCGTTTCAAGGCTTGCAACAAAGTGCGGTGAAAAATGGCTTTAATTTACAGCCTGCGAGTAGCTTTCGTGATTTCCAACGTCAGCAAATGATCTGGAATGATAAATTTGCTGGCAAGCGTAAAGTGCATAATGATGAAGGACAAGCGCTTGATTTATCCTGTTGTTCTGATTGGGAAAAATGCCAAGCCATTTTACGTTGGTCAGCCTTACCGGGGGGCAGCCGTCATCATTGGGGAACGGAAGTGGATATTTTTGATCCTGATTTATTGCCCACAGATCAAAAATTACAACTTGAGCCTTGGGAATATACGCAAGGCGGTTATTTTGCTGAACTCAGCGCGTGGCTGCAAGAAAATGTGGCGAAATTTGATTTTGCCTTTCCTTTTTCGCAAATGCCAGCGAGAGTAGAGATTGGTTATGAGCCTTGGCATATCAGCTATTTGCCAATGGCAGAGCAGGCTCGCACGTATTTCAACCCTGAGATTTTAGTGCAATCTTGGCAAGACCAAGAAGTGGCTGGCAAGGCAACATTAATCAAGCAATTACCTGAAATTTTCGAGCGATTTTTTATCTAATTTTTTATTTAATAAGGAAAACTAAAATGAATGAAAAACATTTTTTCCCACAGGGGATCTCGTCCTTTTTGCAGTGGATTTTGAATGTTTCCTTACTCATTCTCGCCTTAATTTTGGTGGTCTTTCTGGCGAAAGAAACCTATGCTTTAGCCCTTGTCTTATTTGAGCAATCAAAAGAAGCTTCTTATTTGTTGGTGGAAAAAATTGTGGTGTATTTCCTTTATTTTGAGTTTTTAGCCTTGATTGTGAAATACTTCAAAACCGATTATCACTTTCCATTGCGTTATTTTTTATATATCGGGATCACCGCAATGGTGCGCTTAATCATTGTGGATCATTCTAGCCCAGTAAATACTTTGCTCTTTTCTGGATCGATTTTGCTAATGGTGATTGCGCTATTCTTGGTTAGCTCAGATCGCCTGAAGAAAAGTTAGCCGATTTTTCACAGGTTTTGTGAACAAGGTCAAAGTTTTCAACAAAGATCAGAAAAATTACATTTTTTTTTGTAAAAAACTGGCGTATTCTTAGCAAAATTTTATGCGAGGAAAAATGATGTCCGACTTACAGCAGTTTACCCAACAGGATATTGAAATTATCAAGGAAGAACCGCTTTATAACGGTTTTTTTAATTTAAAGAAAGTTTATTTTAAACATAAGCTGTTTGCTGGCGGTGAAAGCGGTGTAGTAACCCGTGAATTGCTGGTGAAAGGCGCAGCTTCTGTGGTGGTGGCTTATGATCCTGATGCCGACAGCGTGGTGATGGTAGAACAGGTGCGCATCGGTGCTTATAACCCACAGCTCAGCCAATCCCCTTGGTTGTTAGAACTGATCGCAGGTATGGTGGAAGAAGGCGAGCAGCCCGATGAAGTGGCGCAGCGTGAAAGCCAAGAGGAAGCAGGTGTGCAAGTAGAACATTTGCGTGAAGTGATGAGCTTTTGGGATAGCCCTGGGGGCATTGTGGAACGCATTCATTTATTTGTCGGTAAAGTAGATAGCCAAAAAGCACAGGGTATTCACGGCTTGGCCGATGAAAATGAAGACATTCGCGTTCACGTTATCCCGCGTCAAACTGCTTACGAATGGGTTTGCAATGGCAAGATTGATAATGGCTTAGCGGTAACAGGTTTGCTGTGGCTACAATTAAATTACCTTTCTTTACAAAAAGAATGGTCAAAAATGTGAACTGGATCGAATTTTTAATAGAAAATTTGGCGTAAACTTTGATCCCGCTAGCATTTTTTAGATTTACCTAATGCAATTTTTTTTCAAATTCGTAACGTATAACAAAAATTAATAATAAATATAACAGGAGGAGAGCGTACTTTGGTCAATACTTATACATATCCAACGGACAATGACGTTGTACGTTTGGTGCAGATTACAGATCCTCATTTGTTTAAGGACGAAAACGGTGAATTGCTTGGTATCAACACCCAAGCCAGCTTCAACCAAGTTTTAAGTGAAATTAAACAAAGTGATTTTGATTATGAGTTGGTTCTTGCCACAGGGGACTTGGTGCAAGACAGTAGCAGTGAAGGGTATTTACGTTTTTGCGAAACAGTGCAGTGCTTAGAGAAAATGGTGTTTTGGATCCCCGGAAATCACGATTTTCAACCTAAGATGTTTGATATTCTTAATCATAATAACGGCAACATTAATCCGCTTAAACATCTTTTAATTGGTGAACACTGGCAGATTTTAATGCTTGATAGCCAAGTTTTTGGCGTGCCTCACGGACAGCTCGGACAATATCAGATTGATTGGCTGTTATCTAAACTGAAAGATTATCCTGAGCGCTATTCTTTGGTGGTGTTGCATCACCATATCTTATCTACGAACTCTGCTTGGCTAGATCAGCATAATTTACGCAATGCATTAGATTTAGCCTATGCCTTATCACCATTTAACAATGTGAAAGGCATTTTATATGGACATATCCACCAAGCTGTGGATAGCGAATGGAAGGGCTACAAAGTGATGGCAACGCCGTCCACCTGCATTCAATTTAAACCTGATAGCAACAGCTTTGCCTTGGACACATTACAACCTGGTTGGCGTGAAATTGAGCTTTACAATGATGGACGCATTGAAACCCGAGTGAAACGTATCCAGCAAGCTACATTTCTACCGAATATGCTCGGGGAGGGCTATTAGCTGAGGAAAGAGCAAATAATTAAGTGCGGTGATTTTTCACCGCATTTTTATAGTTACTTGCTCCTTACTTACTATAACCCCAACGCATACTTCAATGCCTGTTTTTTCAATGGTGTCGCTTTGGAGGCTAAGAAAAGGGCGGCATTGCGGGCGATTTTGAGTGGCAACAATTCTGTTTTAAAGCCTTTGTAGAATAAATCCATCGCCGATTGCATTAGTAAATTGTCTTTTTGGCGCAAGGCTTGGTATTTTTTTAGCACCTCATCAGAAGCAAAATCTTGCTGATTTTGCACCGCACTTTCCATCACTTGTAACAGCGCTTTCACATCTTTAAAGCCTAAATTTACCCCTTGCCCAGCCAATGGATTAATCGTGTGAGCGGCATCGCCCACTAGCACAATGCCTTGATGATAATATTGCTGAGCGTGGCGGCGGGTGAGGGCAAAACTGCCTGCTTTTTGCACCTTAACTTGACCTAATCTTGCAGGGAAAGATTGCTCAATAGTGTGGGCTAATTTTTCTTTGGATAATTGTTTCAGTTGAGTGATTTTTTCTGCGCTGTCATACCACACAAGGCAAGCCTGTTGCCCTTCAAGGGGTAAAAAAGCTCTTGGGCCAGAAGGGAAAAATTGCTGCCAAGTGATGTCTTGTTGTGGTAATTCGGTGTCCACCAAAATTAATAAACAATCTTGGCGATATTGCCAGCCCGTTACGCCAATGCCGGCAATTTGGCGCAGTTGCGAATTTGCACCGTCTGCGGCAATCACTAAAGGGGCGGAATATTGTTCACCATTGGTTAAAAAAATCTGCCAATTTTCACCGCACTTTTCAGCCCGTTCCACTTTAGCCTGCAAGCTACTTTGCACGTTTTCAAGCTGGGAAAAGGCTTGCCATAAGCCAAGTTGAATCACGTTGTTTTCCACCATATAACCCAGTTCGGAATGATCTAATTCTTCGCAATGAAAATAAGTGGAAAAGCCGTCAATTTCCCAAGTTTCTAAGGCGCGATAGGGGCAAATGCGCATTTGTTCGATATATTTCCAACTTTGTAATTGTTGCAGTAATTGGACAGAAGCAAGGCTAATGGCGGAAATGCGCAAATCATAAGGGGAATTTTCCTGAAAAGTGGGTAATGGCGCGCCTTCAATCACTTGCACGTTTAGCCCTAATTGCCCCAACCCTACGGCACAAGCCGCACCAACCATTCCGCCGCCAACAATAATTACATCGCGTTGCGTATTCATTTTTGCCTCTTTTTTATCCGAAAAGTGCGGTGATTTTTTTGCTAATTTTTATACCGCACTTGCATTTTTCACTGCCTGTTAGTTTACCTTTTATGAGTAAAATTCAAAAGAAAAGATTATTTTAACTAGCCACCACCAGCACAAGTCGGTAAAATAGCCAGTCGATTTTTACAGGTTAAACGATTTAAAGCAAATTATGACGCAAAAATTACATATTAAAACGTGGGGCTGCCAAATGAACGAGTATGACAGCTCAAAAATGGCAGATTTATTAAACAGCACACACGGCTTGGAATTAACGGATATTCCAGAAGAAGCGGACGTGTTGTTGTTGAACACTTGCTCTATTCGTGAAAAAGCGCAAGAAAAAGTGTTCCATCAATTAGGGCGTTGGAAAGAATTAAAGAAAACCAATCCCAGTTTAGTGATCGGTGTGGGCGGTTGTGTGGCATCACAAGAGGGTGAGCATATTCGTAGCCGTGCGCCTTATGTGGATATTGTTTTCGGGCCACAAACCTTACACCGCTTGCCTGAAATGATTAACCAAATCCGTGGCGGTAAAAGTTCTGTGGTGGACGTGAGTTTCCCTGAAATTGAGAAATTTGACCGCCTGCCAGAACCGCGCGCTGAAGGCCCAACGGCGTTCGTATCAATTATGGAAGGCTGTAATAAATATTGTACTTTCTGCGTAGTGCCTTACACTCGTGGCGAAGAAGTGAGCCGTCCCCTTGATGACGTGCTATTTGAAATCGCACAGCTGGCAGAACAAGGCGTGCGTGAAGTGAATTTATTAGGGCAAAACGTGAATGCTTATCGCGGCCCAACGCACGATGGTGGCATTTGTTCTTTCTCTGAATTATTGCGTTTAGTAGCGGCGATTGATGGCATTGATCGCGTGCGTTTCACCACGAGCCATCCAATTGAATTTACTGACGATATTATTGATGTGTATGCGGACACACCAGAATTAGTCAGTTTCTTACACTTGCCAGTGCAAAGTGGCTCGGATCGTATTTTGAATTTAATGAAGCGCGGCCATACAGCGTTGGAATATAAATCCATTATTCGCAAATTACGCAAAGTGCGCCCTGATATTCAAATCAGCTCTGATTTTATCGTTGGCTTCCCAGGGGAAACGGATCAAGATTTTGAAGATACGATGAACCTGATCGCACAAGTGAATTTCGATATGAGCTTTAGCTTCATCTATTCTGCTCGTCCGGGAACGCCAGCGGCAGATATTCCTGATGATGTGAGCGAAGATGAGAAAAAACAGCGTTTATATGTGCTACAACAACGCATTAACAACCAAGCGGCACAATTTAGTCGCGCAATGCTTGGCACAGAACAGCGCGTGTTAGTGGAAGGTCCATCGAAAAAAGATTTAATGGAACTCACCGGCCGCACGGAAACCAACCGTATCGTAAACTTTGTGGGAACGCCAGATATGATCGGCAAATTTGTGGATATTAAAATTACCGATGTGTTCACTAACTCATTGCGCGGTGATGTGGTACGCACCGAAGATCAAATGGGCTTACGCGTGGTGCAATCACCACAAGCAGTGATTAACCGCACGCGCAAAGAAGATGAACTCGGCGTGGGGCATTATCAAGGTTAGCTAAATTAAAATGTGGTGGTGCGATCACATTATCTTTTAGTACCTATTAAAATAAAAAAGCTGATTGTAATAATCAGCTTTTTTATGTATTAATTATAGAAACCTCACTTTAAATGATAAAACTTTGCAAAAAACCACCGCACTTTATTTTATAAGGGTTATCTGATTTGCCAAGATTCATCTGTTAGTAGTCGGCCAAAATGGCTTTCAACTAAACGTTTGGTAATATCATTTTGTGGGTGAGTGAAGACATCACGGGTTGTGCCGTATTCGATCATTTTGCCTTCGTCCATCACCAACACATCATCAGAAATATGCTTAATAATGCCCAAATGTTGCCCAACATAAATATAAGAAATGCCCAGTTTTTCTTGAATTTCAAGCATTAAATTCATCAATTGGGTTTTTACTGTGGCATCGAGTGCCCCCAGTGCATCATCGGTGATGATGATTTCAGGCTCAAGGATTAAGGCACGAGCCAGGGCAACACGCTGTTTTTGGCTCACTGACATTGTGTTGATTTTTATGCTGGCGTGATCGGGATAAAGCCCTACGAGCTTGAGAGTAGCAAAGATTTTTTCATCACGCTCTTCTTCGGTTAAATCTGTGGCAAGACGCAATGGGGTATCCAAAATTTGCCCGACATTGAGTTTGGGGTTGAAGGAGCTATTCGGATCTTGGAAAACCATTCGAATATGCTGCGAACGGTAGTGATAATCGCCAAACTGTAAGGGATTATTTTTAAACAAAATTTCCCCCGCACTTGGTGCGATAATCCCCACGATCATTTTTACTAAAGTGGATTTTCCCGAACCATTTTTGCCAATAATCGCTAAGGTTTTCTTACGCTCTAACTGGAAGCTGACATTTTCCACGGCAACGAACTGGCTAGATGAAAAAATGCCGACATTATCATCAAAGGATTTGGATAAATTTTCAATTTTTAATAAGGCACTCATTCGCTTTTCCTATTCTTCGTTATTTTCATCCGTATTAATGATAAGTGGCGTTGCGACATCTTCTCTTTCTTTTCGCTGATTTTCACGCAAATTCAGTGGAAAATGGCAGGCAAATTCGTGATGTTTAATGCGTCTTGTTGGCGGTTTATTAATACATTTTTTCTGCGCAAATGGACAACGTGGGCCAAGGCGACAGCCAATAGGCAACTGATCCAACAGCGGAACACTTCCACGCAATGTACCTAAACGGCTTTTGAGCGGCAACGGCTGTTTAAAATCAGGAATAGAATGTAGCAGTGCATTGGTGTAAGGGTGATGTGGTGTGCTGAGTACACTTTCTTTCGGCCCAGATTCCGAATTTTGCCCGCAATAAAGCACACTGAAACTGTCGCACCATTCACGGATACTATTAATATCATTGCTGGCTAGCAAGATAGATGTGCCTTGGTTTTGGTTCATACTCAACAGCAGGCGGAAAATTTGCACCTTAGTGATGGATTCTAACGCGTTGGTCGGCTCATCAGCAATTAATAAGCGTGGCTGATTGGCAACGGCAGCGGCGATCATCACTTTTTGCCCTTCCCCCTCGGTGATTTCATCGGGGTAGCTGTTCATTATGTCTTTATGATCTTTAATTCCCACACGGTGTAATAATTCAATGGCGCGACGTTTTTTCCAGCCAAACCATTGCCACCAGCGGCCTTTGAATGTCCAAGAGGGAATATTTTGGATCAGCTGTTTACCAATTTTTGTGCTGGGATCTAAATTCGTCAGCGGCTCTTGGAAGATCATTGAAATTTCTTTGCCCACCAATTTCCGCCTTTTATGTGGGCTAAGTTTGAGCAGTTCCACATCATTAAACCGAAAGCGATCGGCGGTAACAACCCACGAATCCTTAATGGTGTTACAAATCACTTTTGCAATCAGACTTTTTCCTGAACCCGATTCCCCGACTAAACCGCAAATTTCCCCTTCATTTAAGGTGAGATTGACGTTATCGATGATTTTTACTCGACCATTTGGCGTTTTTATTTCTATGCAAAGATTACGAATATCAAGTAGTGCCATAGGAATCCCTATTCATAATATTTTTCAATGGCTTTATTAATGCCGTTGCCGAGTAATAGCGCGACTAAGATCACCGTCATAATGGCAAGCCCCGGTAGGATTACCGTCCAAGGTGCAAGGTAAATCAGTTCGAGAGAATCTTTAATCATCACGCCCCATTCAGGCATTGGGCTTTGCGCACCGAGAGAAATAAAGCTTAATGCACTAATATCCAAAATGGCGATGGTAAAAGCGCGGGTGATTTCTTGGATATATTTCACCCAAATATTGGGGAAAATGGCGTCTTTTAACAAAATCCAATTTGATGCCCCTTCAAGACGGAGCATTAAAATGTATTCTTTTTTCAGCTCTTTTTGAATGGCTTGGTAAATCTCGTGAATAAAGTGTGGCAATAAGGCCAAGGTAATGGCAAGCATTGCGTTAATCAGGCTAGGCTGCATTAAGGTAGCAATAATAATGGCAATCAACAAAATGGGCGTGGAAAGGAAAGCATCAAGAAAATGCCCAAGTATACGTGATTTAATCCCTTGCGACATTCCAGCCCAAACGCCCATAATGCCACCTAAAATTGCGGTGAAAATCACTACAATTAAGGCTGAGCCTAAGGTGTAGGTTGTTCCTGTAATTAATCGGCTTAGCACATCACGTCCAATGTCGTCCGTGCCAAAGAAATAGGCAATTTTTCCGCCATTCACCCAAGATGGGGGCATTAACTCAAAACCGATAAATTGCGTTTCAGCTGGATAAGGGGCAATAAATCTACTAAAAAGTGCGGTCAAAATAAACAACAAAAATAGATAAAAACTGGCAAGCGCCACTTTATCTTGGCGAAATAATTTCCAAATGGTGGTTAATGTTGCTGTGTGGCGAAATTCTGCCGGATCTTTATCTTGCATACCAACCTTTCTTATTTAACGGATCTAACACAAAGGTGAGTGTTTCTACCAATAAATTCACCACAATAATACATAATCCAATCACGATAATGCCTGCGGAAATACTGTTGTAGTCTTGTTGGGCAACGGCATTAATCAGCCAACGACCAATGCCAGACCAGCCAAACGTGCCTTCAACCAACATACATTGCGCAATCACAAGAGTGAACAATCGCGTCATTTGCGGCACTAACAATGGCAAGGTATTGCGTAAAATATGGGTACGCAAAATCTTGCACATTGACCAGCCTCTTGTCATTGATATTTTGATGTAAGGCTGTTCAAACAAATAGGCAGCACGTTCTTGTACGATACGGATAATTTCCATTGTTGGCCAAATGGTCAGCACTAAAGTCGGTAAAATCAGGTGTTGCAGCACATTTTGGATCACTTTAATACGATAAGGGGTATCAATAAACCAGACGTCAATAATAGGAAACCCAGTGATAGGCTGAATTTCATAAAGCAAATTATATTGCCCAATAGCTGCAATTTCCCAGCCATAAATAGCAGCCGCATAAAGCAGTAGAGGCGCAAGCCAGAACACGGGCAGAGAAAGCCCTATGACAGACAAAGTGCGGATGGTTTTTCCGAAGAATTTTTTACGATAAATCGCTCCAATTAGCCCTAAAGGAATGCCAAAGAGCAACGCCAGTAAAATGGCGGTAAAGCAAAGTTCAAGGGTAGGCGGTAGCACGGTGAGAATTAAATCACTTAGGGAATCACCACCGTTATAGCTAATCCCTAAATCCC
The DNA here is from genome assembly GCF_049366555.1 of Avibacterium volantium. Lineage (GTDB taxonomy): Bacteria > Pseudomonadota > Gammaproteobacteria > Enterobacterales > Pasteurellaceae > Avibacterium > Avibacterium volantium_A. The sequence continues at coordinate 27,978 of NZ_JBMMGT010000007.1, forward strand.
CATTGAGTAAATTTTTCACATAGAAAAAATAGCCCGAATAAAAATGTGGCGTTGCCAACACTTCATTGAGCGGATCGCGCATTAGCACCGCATAGCTAATGATAGAAAGAATTACTAAGGTGATCACCAACAAGATAAGATGTCTGAAAAACGACAAAATCATTTTTTCTCTCCTTGTTGATAGGATAGCGTAGTAAAGTTAATGCTGCCAAAAGGCGCAAGTTCCAATCCTTTCACCCGTGAATTTGCAATTAACATTCGTTTTACGTTGGCCACAGGAATAATGGGTAATTCTGACAAAATAATTTCTTGCGCAATATTATAATAATTGGCGCGTGAACGTAAATGCGTGGTATTTAAAGCACGGTTCATTGCATCTTCAAAAGGCGCATAGCACCAGTTGGAAAGATTAGTAATATCATTGACCGTGCCGCAGCTTAAAATCGGGCGCATAAAGCTATCGGGATCTAAATTCCCCGCAAGCCAGCCAGTGAGAATCAAATCGTAATCTTCCGAGCCATTTCGCAGCTGCTCAATTAAATAAGTGCGAGTTACAGGGCGAATGGCTAATTCCACGCCCACTTGTGCCAAATCCCATTTGATTAGTTCTGCCATTTTGATTGGCGAAGGGTTATACACCTGTTCTTCGTTTAGCACCCACATTGTGAGTTTGAGTTGCTTATCTTGTAAAAAGGCTTTGGCGGCTGTCGGGTTGTAATCATAGGCAAAATCAGGCGTGTTCACCGTTGCCGCCCAAGAAATATTAGGAATAATATTATTCGCTACACTTGCCGTATTATGATAAATCCGATGAATAATGCGTTCCCGATCAATACCTTGCGAGATGGCTCGGCGCAGATCCAGATCTTTCATCGTAGGTTTTAGGAAATTAAATGCTAAATAGGATAAATTCATTCCTTCAGTGGACTTCAAATAATAGCGCTCATCAAACTGTTTTAAAATTCCCAGTTGGCTCACATCAGGGCTAGAGGTGATCTGACATTCGCCATTTAAGAATTTAATCAAACGCCCTGTTCTATCTGTGGAAAGATCAATAATAATATGCTCAATTTTCCCTTTTTTACGCCAATAATCTTCATTCCTTGCTAAGCGAACATATTGATTTCGCACGAAATTTTGTACTTTATAAGGGCCCGTTCCCACCGGCAAGGTGTCTAGCTGAGAAAGGTTGTCATCAGCGTTAAGCTGCAAAGCATATTCTTGCGAGAAAATAATTGCATATTGACTGGCAAGGTGGGAAAGAATGGACGCATCAGGCTGAAAAAGCTGGATTCGCACTTGATAGGGCGAAGTGGCAACCACAGACTCAATTTTTTCGCTCAATTTAATGCTTTCAAAATAAGGAAAACGCACTTTGCGTGCTTGCTCGTGGAAAATACGGTATAGCGGATTTTTGTAGTCCACTAAGGTTTCTAAAGTAGGCAAATCCGTGTTATGTCCTAGCACGCGATTGAGCGAAAATACCACATCTTCCGCATTAAAATTACGCGTTGGGGTAAACCAATCTGTTTGGTGAAATTTAATTCCTTTTCGTAAATTAATGGTGATGGTTTTGCCGTCTGCGGACAGACTATAACTCTGCGCTAGCACTGGCTCAACGGTTGCGCTGTTATTCTTGATTTCAAATAATTTATTGTAAATCTGCTCGGTTACCACATTCATACTGGTTCCCGCATCGCTCGTTTGCGGGTTGAAGGATAAACTGTTTGCCTGCGTGCAATAAATTAACCCATTTTGCGTGAGAATTTTTGGCACTTTAGGGGCGCTAAAACTTGGCAAACTGATTAGGCTTGCACTCAGCAAAATAGCAGAAACAACGATTTTTCTTATAAACATAACAGGCATATTTGTGATAAATTATGATGAAATTTTAAAGTATATTAGCGAAATTTAAAAATAAAATGTTTGATTATATTCAAAAAGAACTGGATAACCTCATTGATCGCGGATTTGACCGCACGTTACGTTTAGCTGTAACAGGGTTAAGTCGTAGCGGCAAAACGGCCTTTATTACCAGCCTTGTGAATCAACTTTTGCATATTAATGCAGTGGATAACGTTCATTTGCCCTTATTTGATGCAGCGCGCGATAAGCGGATTCTAGCCGTAAAACGTATTGAACAGCGCACAATGCACATTCCCCGTTTTGAATATGAAAATAATTTGAAATGTTTAACGGACGACCCACCGCGCTGGCCTGATTCCACCCGTGGTGTGAGTGAAACGCGCTTGGCCATTCGTTACCAACAGCGTGGCTTATGGCGTCATTTAAAAGAAACTAGCACCCTTTATCTTGATATTTTTGATTATCCGGGGGAATGGCTACTAGATTTACCCTTGCTCGAATTAGATTTTCCACAATGGAGCGAACAACAGCATCAGCTTATGCAAGGGCAACGTCTTGAGTTAGCGCAAAAATGGCGCGAAAAACTCGAGAAAATCGACTTATTTGCGAAAGCCGATGAAGAAGTGCTGGCGCAGCTGGCGAAGGATTACACGGAATACTTACTTGCTTGTAAAGCGCAGGGCTTGCACTTTATTCAACCAGGGCGTTTTGTTTTAATGGGAGAGCTGGAAGGCTCGCCAGCGGTGCAATTTTTCCCCTTGGTTCATCTTAATGCAGAACAATGGCAAGCCTTGAAAAAAGCCGATAGTAATAGCTATTTTGCTTTTTTAACAAAGCGTTACGATTATTATTGCCAACATATCGTCAAAGGTTTTTATCGCGATTATTTTTCCACCTTTGATCGCCAAGTGATCTTGGCAGATTGTCTTACGCCGCTTAATCATAGCCAACGTGCGTTTTTGGATATGCAAGAAGGCTTGCAAGCCTTATTTAAGAGCTTTCATTATGGCAAACGCACCTTGCTTAACCGCTTATTTTCACCAAAAATTGATAAATTAATGTTCCTTGCTACCAAAGCGGATCACATTACTAAAGATCAACGCCATAATTTGGTCAGCCTGCTACGTCAGCTTGTGCAAGAAGGTGGGCGTTATGTGGAATATGAAGGCATTGAAACGGCATACAGCGCCATTGCGGCCATTCGCGCCACACAACAGGTTACGGTAAATCAAAATGGCAAGTTTTATCCTGCGATCCAAGGCGTTCGACAAAAAGATCAGCAAAAAATCACCCTTTATCCAGGGGAAGTGCCAAACCGCTTACCGAATGCGCAATTTTGGCAAACTCAACATTTTGAATTTGATCAATTTGAACCCCAGCCCCTTGAACAAGGCAACCCTATTCCCCATTTACGAATGGACGCCGTACTGCAATTTTTACTCGCGGATAAACTAGATTGATCGCACAGCATTGGTCGTAACGGAGATAAGCAATGAAAAAACAAATTTTTCACACCGCACTTGAAGATCAAGAACAACAAGCCTTTGCACCGAAACAAACTTTTTCGCAAGAGAATTTAATTATTGAAGCGGAAGTGGAAGATGAACTGGGCGATCTCGCACCACAGTTTGAGCAAGCGGTACAGCCGAAATCCCGTTGGTGGAAAAAATGGCTAGCAGGTTCTGCACTCTTTTTTGGTGGCGCAGTGATTGCGCAGTCGGTGCAATGGTTGATTGATAGCTGGCAAAATCACCAATGGATTTATTTCTCTTTTGCCGTGGCAAGTTGTTCCTTGGTGGCATTGGGAATCAGCGCGATTGTCAGCGAATGGCGCAAGCTGGTGAAGTTAAAAAAACGAATGATCTTGCAAACGCAAAGTCAAACCTTGCTTAACCGCCAATCTGTACGCCAGCAAAGTGCGGTGGATTTTCAGCAAGATTTTTCCCCACAAGAAAGTGAAAAAGTTCAACAGCTCTGCCAAGATATTGTGAAAGCAATGGATATTTCGCCACAATCGCCAGAATTTATCCAGTGGCAAAAGCAGGCTAATGAAGGGCATTCCGCCAGTGAAACCGCCTATTTATTCAGCCAAACCGTGCTAAAACCCATTGATAAACAAGCCCAAAAATTAATTAGCAAAAATGCCATCGAAGCCGCAGCCATTGTTGCAGTTAGTCCTTTGGCGGTGGTTGATGTGTTTTTTATCGCGTGGCGAAATATTCGCTTAATCAATCAGTTAGCCAAACTTTATCATATTGAGTTGGGTTATTTCAGCCGTCTGCGTTTATTGCGAATGGTGCTATTAAATATGGCGTTTGCCGGTGCGACAGAAGTGATCCAAGATATTGGAATGGATTGGCTTTCACAAGATGTTACGGCGAAATTTTCCGCTCGCATTGCCCAAGGTGTTGGCGTGGGGCTGCTTACCGCAAGGCTTGGTATTAAAGCAATGGAATTCTGCCGTCCGCTTGCCTTTAAGCAAGAAGAACGCCCACGCTTAAAGCATATTCAAAAAGAAGTGTTATCGAGTTTAAAGGGCTTATTGTTGCCAAGTAAAAAAGCAGATTAATCTATAAAAATTGCCCCTAGCGTTGATAACTAGGGGCAATTTTTTTTATTCATAAAATGAACCTTTAAGCATTCTCTTTTGGTTTTTTATCTTGCGGCAGCACTAAGTTCAAAATCAACGCTAATAAGGATCCCACAGTAATGCCTGAACCGAGTACTTCTTTGAAAAAGTGCGGTAGTTTTTCAAGTAATTCTGGGCGAGTGGTTACAGCTAAGCCGCAACCGATGGAAATAGCGATAATTAAGCCGTTGCGTTTGCTACGTTCAATGCTATCTAGCATTTGGATACCTGCGGCAATAATCATTGCGAACATCATCAGCCCCGCGCCGCCAAGCACTGGTAGTGGAATTGACACAATTAACGCACCGAATACTGGGAATAAGCCTGCTAGCACCAATAATGCCCCAGTTATAGCAACAACATAGCGGCTTGCCACGCCAGTAAGAGAAATCACGCCGATATTTTGCGAGAAAGAAGAAAACGGCGTAGTGGACATAATCGCCGCAAGGGCTGAACCTAAACCATCACACAACACGCCACCGCGTAAATGTTTTCCTGTGATTTCCGTTTTCGTGGCGTTACCTAAGGCTAAGAAATTACCGCTTGATTCCACAATGGTTACTAAATAGGCGATGGACATACCAATAATTCCCGCAATAGGGAAAGATAAACCAAAGTGTAGCGGTTGCGGTACGGCGAAAATTTGCGCTTGTTTCACCCCATCAAAATTCACCCAACCTAGGGCGAGCGCTACCACATAGCCTGTCATCATTCCAATTACAATAGCGGCCGCGGAAAAAATGCCTTTACCCCATTGCACTAAAATCACCACAATGACTAACACGAAACTTGCCATCATCAGGTTTTCTGGCGTGGCATAATTCGGATCGTTGCGTTGTCCGCCAGCAAACCAATCCACCGCCACAGGAATAAGGCTAAGGCCGATCATCATCACCACGGTTCCTGTTACCACAGGTGGGAATAATTTACGGATATAAGGCATAAAGAAACTACCGATGATCATCACCAACGATCCCACGAGCGAAGCGCCTAAAATCCCTGCAACGCCATCTTCACTAAAGCCAATGGCAAGGGCCGCGGCCACAAAGGTGAAACTTGTCCCCATTACGCTTGGTAAGCGAATACCGATCGGGCCTAAACCACGGCATTGAATAATGGTTACCACGCCTGAAATAAGTAGCGCGGCGTTTACCAAGGTGATGGTGTCTTCGGTGGGTAATTTTAATACATTCCCGATCACCAATGGCACAGCAATAATCCCCCCTAAGGCGGCAAGCAAATGCTGAGCGGCTAATAATAGGCTTAACCCGAAAGGCGGTTTGTCTTCAACGGAATAGAGTAGGTTGTTGTTCATAAGCTTTCCTGAGTAATAAAAAATAGCGCGCATTATACTTGAAAATGGATTTTAAGCAATCGTTTGCTTTTGCGCGGCTAAAACTTTGTAAAATTGCACCGCACTTTGTTATTTGGGGGATTTAGGGGGAATGAGTTATAGATTTTTTATTTTAACTTAATGCGATGAAGGAGGACAAAAATTAGGGGCTAATTTAATTTAGCCCTTCACTTTAATAAAGACATCTACATCTTTGGTTTACTCACCATAATCTCAATAACTTGTCGATCGGTGTATTGCATACTGCGTGAAGCAATGTTGCAAAGGTTATTAATTGAACGATCGATACAATGTTCTACAATGCCCTCGTTGCCGGTAACTTGCATATTATCCAATGCCATTAGTACCGCTTTATAGCTTGAGGTTACACTGGTGGATACTTTCATTGCACAGCTATTTGCTGCGCCATCACAAATAATGCCGCTAATATCGCCAATCATACTGCTGATTGCCATACTTACGGTTTCAAATTTGCCCGTAAGCAACCAAGCAATGCCCGCACAACTACCCATTGCTGCGGTGGTCGCCGCACATAATGCGGAAAGTTTTGGCAGTTTGCTATGGATATAAATCGCCATTAAGTGCGAAAGAAATAACGCACGGGTGAGCTGTTCATCAGTGGCGTTAATATGTTTTGCAACCACCACAACAGGCATTGTCGCCGCAATCCCCTGATTACCAGAGCCAGAATTACTCATTGCAGGCAGATTTGCGCCCCCCATTCTCGCATCGGAGGCGGCGGTGGTTTCGATAATAATGCGGTTCATTAAATCATCACCGAGCAATCCTGTGGCAATTTGTTTTTGCAATGTGCGCCCAATATGCAAGCCATAATCTTGCCGTAAGCCCTCTTGTGAAAGGGCTGAATTTAGCCTTTCAGCTTCATCAATAAATTTAATCTTGGCCAGATCCACTTGGGTGGAAAAATCAAAAATCGCTTTCGCTGAAAGTGCGGTAAAAATTTCGTACAAATTTTCACTTTCTACCGCGCAAGGTTTGGTGAAAATCACCTGATCATTTTTGGCAATATAAATCACATTGGTATGATGGGCCGCAATGCGCACGCACACTTTGTCCTGCTGATGAAAAAGCGTAGCTTCAGAATACAAAATATGCTCCGTTTCAAAAATTGAAACAGAAACTCTATCTTCCTTGATCATTTGTTTCGCTTGTTCGGTTTGTTCTGGCGTGATGTTTTTTAACACTTCCAATCCAGCATTAGGATCGCCACCAATCGCCCCGATGGCCGCAGCCATCGTCAGCCCTAAAGTCCCTGTCCCAGGCACGGTTACACCCATTCCGTTTTTCATTAAATTAGGCGAAACTTTTGCTTCAATACGTTCGGGCATCGCGTTTAAATATTGTCGTGCGGTTGCCGCCGCTAAAGCAAGGGAAATGGGTTCGGTGCAGCCTAGTGCGGGAACCACTTCTTGTTTTACAATGTCCAATAGGGCTTGTTCGGTATCTGCTTGAAAATTCATAATGTTCCTTTATTTTGCTGTGCGGTAATTATTTCTGTTCAGCGAGCCATTTTTTCATTCGCTCTATGCCTTCGCGTAAATGGGCAATCTCTCTGGTATAGGCAAAGCGGAGATAATGCTTCGTACCATTTTCCCCAAAATCGATCCCTGGGGTGGCTGCTACTTGAATTTCAGCCAGCATTTTTTTCGCAAATTCATAGCTATCTTGCGTGTAATCAGACACATCTGCCCAAAGATAAAATGCCCCTTGTGGTTTAAACTCGATCTTGAATAAGGCTTTTAATTCGTTATACAGAAAATCTCGCCGTTCTTGGAAAATGCCTTTAATTTCATCAAGATAATCATAATCAAAGGCCGCCAGCGCCCCGTATTGGCTCAATGTGGGCGCAGAAATAAAAATGTTTTGCGCCACAATTTCCGCTTCTCTTGCCTTTTCTTCTGGCACGATAATCCAGCCTAAACGCATTCCCGGCATACAAAAATACTTAGAAAACCCGTTAATCACATAAGCATTCGGATTAAATTGCAAGGCGGTCGCGGCTTGCTCATCATAAACCAAGCCGTGATAAAGCTCATCGGAAATAAAAGCAATTTGATTAGCAATACAATATTCATTCAGCGCTTGCAGACGTTCAGGCGTATAAATATTGCCCGTTGGATTGGCGGGTGAAGAAATTTGCAAAGCCTTAATTTGACGATTTTCAAGCTGTTGTGGTGCAAGCTGATAACAATCTTGCTTGTCTACGGGGATAAATTCAGGCTGAATATCCATCATATAAGCAAAATTTTTATAGCACGGATAAGCAGGATCTGTCAGCCCCAGTTTATCCCCTTGATTAAGGGTTAAGGCATAGGCGACAAGAAATGCGCCACTTGTACCGGGGGTAAGAATAATGCGATGCGGCGCAACCTCCACTTGATAAGTGCGGTGGTAAAATTCACGAATTTTTTCACGCAATGCGGGCAAGCCAAGGCTTTCTGTATAACTAAATTGATTGTCTTCAATGGCTTGTTGCAAGGCTTGCTTGACTTTCGGTGATGGCGGTAAATCAGGTTGGCCAATTTCAAAATGAATGGCATTAGGGTATTTCGCCGCTTCACGCACAATATCCATCACAATAAATGCCGACATATTTTCACAACGCATTATTTTTTCCTTTTTGCCTGTCTTAAGATTCTCTTAATATTTCTTTGTTTTAATGTTCCCAACAAGACAGTCGTCTTGTCATTTGAAAGGAGTTTAACAATGAAAAAACTTAGTTTAGCAACAATTTTACTATTATCAACTGCAAGCCTAGTGGTGAACGCTGAGAATTTACCTGCAAGTAATGACAAAATAGCCACAGTAGAGCAAACAGCGCCAATCCTACCAGATGCGGAAAAAGCAGAAAAAGCGCATAAAAAACATCATCATAAACATAAAAAAGAGCACAAAAAACGCGGTGGATTTGTTGATCCGACTAATCCACAACCGCAAACCAAGGATAAAAAATCCTTTGCGAATAATTTACCTGTAAGCCAAATTAGCGAGCAAGCTGCTTGGAAAGATGATCAACGCATTGTTTTACAAGGAAATATTGTTAAACAATTAAGCAAAGATGATTTCTTATTCCGCGATAAGAGCGGTGAAATTGAAGTGGAAATTGAGCCGCACGCGTGGCGTGGCAAAACGATCACGCCAAATGATGAAGTGAAAATTCTTGCGGAAGTGGAGAAATCCGACAAAAAATTAGAATTGGAAGTTCAACGCGTTGCAAAAGTGGCAAAAAGTAATTAATCGAGAAAAGATTCCATTCGCAAATTTATCTTTTTAGGCTAAACTCAATGGGCATTTTGCTCATTGGGTTTATGTGGTAAATGGGACAAAATGGCATTATTTACTTCAACATAAAAGGAAAATCAAATGCTTACCATAGAAAACCTGATCGCCCAAAGCCAGCCTTATTGGGATAATTATATCCAACATTCCTTTGTGCAGCAGCTCGCCACAAGTCGCCTGCCACGCCAATGCTTTCAACATTATTTACAGCAAGATTATCTCTATCTCTTTCAGTACAGCCGTGCGTTATCGCTAGGCATTTTCAAAGCGGATAATTTTGCTGAAATTCACACCGCTCATCAAGCCAATGACGTGCTGCTGAAAGAAATTCAGTTGCACATTGCATTTTGCCAAGAATGGGGTATTTCCGAACAGGATCTGCAAAAAGTGCCAGAATCCACCGCTTGTGTAGCCTACACGCGTTATGTGCTGGATTGTGGCATCAAAGGTGGGCTTGCGGAACTTTATACCGCCCTTGCGCCTTGTATGTTGGGCTATGCGGCAATCGGTAAAATGCTCGGCTGCCAAGCGCCAACGCCGAATAATCCTTATCAGAAATGGATCGATACTTACGCCGCACCAGATTTTCAACAAGCTGCGGCGGAGTTTAGCGCAATGCTCAACGGATTATTTGAAAATGTTTCAGCAAAACAACAGCAACAATTACAGCATATTTTCACCACGGCGACACGAATGGAAATTGACTTTTGGCAAATGGGGCTAGATTTAAGCTAACTAAAGTGCGGTTAAAATTATGCGAATTTTATTAATTGAAGACGATCCGTTGATCGGTGATGGCCTTAACATTGGGCTCGGCAAATCAGGTTTCAGTGTCGATTGGTTTCAAGACGGTGAAAGCGGTATGCAAGCCTTGGCTTCCGCCCCTTATGATGCCGTGGTGCTCGATCTCACCTTGCCGAAAAAAGACGGCTTGCAGGTGTTGCAACAATGGCGTAAAGCCAATCAAGATGTGCCTGTACTTATTTTAACCGCACGAGATAGCTTAGAACAACGCATTGAAGGTTTGCAACTCGGGGCGGACGATTATCTCGGCAAGCCCTTTGCTCTCGGTGAAGTGGTCGCTCGCTTACAAGCGCTCATTCGCCGCCGTTATGGGCAAACACAATCGCTTCTCACCCACGGTGCGGTGAGCCTTGATCTGGGGCAGCACAAAGCCTTTTTGCGTAATCAAGAAGTTTCCCTCACAGGGACGGAATACAAGTTACTTGAGCTATTTATGCATCATAAAGAGCGGGTACTTTCTCGCGGATTTATTGAAGAAAAGCTCTATACTTGGAATGATGAAGTGAGTAGCAATGCGTTGGAAGTGCATATTTACAATTTACGTCAAAAACTCGGCAAACCGTTTATTCGCACGATACACGGCGTAGGCTATGCCCTTGGTACAATCGAGGAATAAAATGAAACCGCGTAGCTTACGTCTTCGTCTAATTCTCATTCTTTCCCTGTTAGCCAGCGCTATTTGGCTGGCATCTACTGCGATTGCGTGGTCGGCAGCGCGTAGCCAAGTAAACGAAGTTTTTGATACACAACAGATTTTATTCGCCAAACGGCTAGCCACTTCGCATTTAAAAAGTATTTTAATTGAGCGCTACCGCCCCGAAGGAAAAAATTATCGCCAAAAACCACCGCACTTTCGTAAAAGACAAAATTACGATGATGACGCCCTTGCCTTTGCGATTTTTAATCACGATGGTGAAATGCTGCTCAGTGATAGTGAAAACGGCAACAATTTCATTTATGAACCGAAAAGGGGGTTTAATAACACCACCTTGCAAGGTGATGACGATGAATGGCGAATTTTTTGGCTGCCCGCGGCGGAAGGCAGATTAATGATCGCCGTGGGACAAGAGCTGGAATATCGCCAAGAATTAGTCGAAAAAATGGTGCTAGGTCAAATGTGGATTTGGTTTGCTAGCCTGCCTGTGTTGCTTGCCGTGATTATTTGGGCAATTAGCCGTGAATTAGCGATATTGCGCAATGTGAGCGAACAGGTGAGCCAGCGTAGCCCTGATGATGAACAACCGCTCGACACGCAGCAAGTGCCAAAAGAAATCTTGCCATTAGTGCAAAATTTAAATCAATTTTTTACCCGCATCGCAACCAGCCTACTCAGAGAGCGGCGTTTTACATCTGATGCGGCGCACGAATTGCGTAGCCCGCTCACCGCATTGCGTATTCAAACTGAACTCGCACAAATGGCAGTTGATGATGAAACAATGCGCAATCAAGCATTGCAAAACCTTACGCTAGGCATCGATCGCGCAAGCCAATTGGTGGAACAGTTGCTTACACTTTCGCGCTTAGATAATCTCAATGAATTAGCCCATCTTAACACCATTGAATGGGATAAATTAATCACCGAGCTTGTGGCGGAGCGTTATTTAAAAGCCGAAAAAGCAGGGATCACATTAATTTTTGAACTGCTAAGCAAACCCAATACGCAACAAGGTGAACCATTATTGCTTTCTTTGATGCTACGCAATCTGATCGACAACGCCATTGCCTATTGCCCTAAAGGCAGCGAAATTCGCCTTATTTTACAACAAGATAAACTTATCATCGCCGACAATGGCGGTGGTGTCCCTGATGACGCCCTAGATAAACTCGGCCAACGCTTCTACCGCCCCGCAGGCCAAAATGAAAAAGGCAGCGGCTTGGGATTATCTATCGTACAACGCATCGCCCAATTACATCACTACCAAGTGCGGTATAAAAATGCGGAGAATTCGCGTGGAGAGAAAGGATTTTGGGTGGAGATTTTATTGAATAAAAAAGCACCTTAAACCGCCTTAAGGTGCTAACATTATTATTGTTGCGACTATTGTTCGCTTAATACACGTGGGAATAAGATATTATTTTCCGTGTGAATATGCTCTTGCAGATCATCACAAAATTCTTGAATACCTTGGTAGAGATTACGCCAAGAAGTGCAGGCATCAGCAGGTGGTGTCATATTGTGGGTGAGAGTGCGTAATACTTCAATCGTTGCACCGTGTTCATCGTGTTCAAATTCCATTACCTGAATAGGCATTCGTGCCATCATATAATTACCTGCTTGGATCATTGGGAACAAGATTTGTTCTTCTTTCATCATATGGCTAGACAAATCCGTATAGGCATTTTTTAGCGCGTCAGCTAAACCTTTTGGACAATCAGGGTGATCAGCGTGACGTTCTTCTACTTTTTCTGCAAGGGGAATTAGCTCTTGTAATTGTTCACGATGACGTTGATGAAAACGCGATAAGATATGCGAGATAGTATCTTGATAACTGGCGCTTTGCCATTGTTGATCGGCTTGTTTCATTCTATTTTCTAATGACATAATTTGACCTTAATATTGGATTGTTAAACCTGACCAAAATACTAAGGTATTTGATTGGTAATCCCAACTTCTTTTTAAGAAAAGGTGGTCGGCTTATGATCTAAATCAGATTTTATAACTCAAAATAGGTGGGGGAATTTTACAAAATTCCACCGCACGTTGAATTATAGAGAATAAAAGGCTGGGTGAAGTGAAAAAGCGGTTTAAGCTAAACCAAACCGCTTGAGAGTTTAGTGAGATTAATGGTTGTAGCCGAGTAGCATTGCGCCAACAAATGAAATTAATGCAAACAGAAATGTCGCTGGGCTATTAGCTGTGCCTCGTTTAAAAAACTTAGCGGCAAAAATGATGTAGCTAATTAATAAGGCAAATTTGGCGATAATCCACCAAGGGAAGCCTATTCCTAGGGAGAATAATAAGATTGCACCGCTTACGATAATTAGCGTATCGGATAAGTGCGGTAGGATTTTGAGTAATTTTATGGCACGCCAATCTTTTCCTGCAAATTGCATTAAGGCACGAATAATAAATAGCCCTAAGCTAATAAAAGCACAAAAAAAGTGGGTGTAAATAGCATAAAAAATCATTGTCTAAATTCCTATAGAATGGTTTGGGATTTTAAAAGTCCAGTGTGAAAAAAGGTTTCAGCTTTGGGAAAAGAGAAAGTGGGCGAGTTGCCCACTTTGTTTTTATTCTTCCACATCGTCTGTTTCAATGCCCGATTCTTCATCGTCCACATCACAAACACGCTCAAGGCTCACCACCTGCTCGTCTTCAGCGGTGCGGATTAAGCGAACCCCTTGGGTGTTTCGTCCAACAATGCTCACTTCGCTAACACGGGTTCTGACTAAAGTTCCTGCATCAGTAATCAGCATAATTTGGTCATTTTCTTCCACTTGGGTCGCGGCAACCACTTTACCGTTACGCTCGCTCACCTTGATAGAAATCACCCCTTTGGTGTTACGCGATTTGGTTGGATACTCCGCTAAATCGGTACGTTTACCATAACCGTTTTGCGTTGCGGTAAGGATTGCGCCGTTATCTTTCGGGATCACCAGCGACACCACTTTGTCGATATTAAGATCTAGCGTCTCTTCGGTGTTATCCTCAGAAATTTCTTCAATTTCCACCGCACTTTCATCTTCCGCTAGATCGTTAGTTAGGGCTAATTTAATGCCGCGCACCCCTGTTGCGGTACGTCCCATTGGGCGCACTGCACTTTCTGCAAAGCGTACCACGCGTCCTTGTGATGAGAACAGCATAATCTCGTTTGAACCGTCTGTAATATCCACGCCGATAAGTTCATCTTCATCACGCAAGTTAAGAGCAATAATCCCGTTTGAACGTGGGCGGCTGAATTCGGTTAAAGCGATTTTTTTCACCATACCGCCTGCGGTTGCCATCACCACAAATTTATTTTCTTCATAAGCGGAAATTGGCAAGATGGCGGTGATACGCTCGTTTTCGTCTAATGGCAGAATATTAACGATTGGACGACCACGCGCACCACGGCTGGCTTGCGGTAATTGATACACTTTGAGCCAGTATAAACGTCCACGGCTAGAGAAACATAAAATCGTATCGTGGGTGTTGGCAACCAATAATTTTTCGATGAAATCTTCTTCTTTCATCTTGGTTGCCGATTTCCCTTTACCGCCACGGCGTTGGGCTTCGTAATCGGTAAGTGGTTGATATTTCACATAACCTTCGTGAGAAAGGGTTACCACAACATCTTCTTGTGCGATTAAATCTTCTAAATTAATATCGCCTGACGCCATTGTGATTTCAGTGCGGCGTTTATCGTTAAATTCCGCTTTAACACGTTCTAACTCTTCACACACCACTTCTCTTAAGCGTTCAGTGCTATTTAAAATGCGTAATAATTCGCCAATTTCGACCAAGATTTGTTGGTATTCGGTAACGATTTTTTCGTGTTCTAAGCCAGTTAAGCGTTGTAAACGTAAATCTAAAATAGCGCGAGCTTGTTCTTCAGAAAGGTAATATAGCCCATCACGCACACCTAATTCAGGGGAAAGATCTTCAGGGCGAGAAGCATTCATTCCTGCCGCTTCTAACATTCCACTCACATTGCCCAAATCCCAACCGCGCGCAAGCAAGGCTTCACGGGCTTCATCACCGGTTTTTGACGCACGAATTAATTCAATAACCGGATCGATATTGGCTAAGGCAATGGCTAAACCTTCTAAAATATGCGCACGTTCACGGGCCTTACGCAGTTCAAACACCGTACGGCGTGTAACCACTTCACGGCGGTGTTTCACAAAGGCTTCAATAATTTGTTTTAAATTGAATAATTTCGGCTGACCGTGATCCAATGCCACCATATTGATACCAAAGGTCACTTGCATTTGGGTGAGTGCATAAAGGTTGTTTAGCACCACTTCGCCCACAGCATCGCGTTTCACTTCAATTTCAATACGGAAACCTTCTTTATTGGATACATCAAGCACGTTGCTAATGCCTTCGATTTTTTTATCACGCACCAACTCAGCGATTTTTTCCACCAATTTCGCTTTGTTTACTTGATAAGGAATTTCCGTCACGATAATGGTTTCGCGGCCTTTTTCGCTGGTTTCAATTTCTGCTTTGGCACGCACATAAACCTTTCCACGCCCTGTTTTATAGGCATCTTCAATGCCTTTGCGACCATTAATTAACGCCGCCGTTGGGAAATCTGGGCCAGGAATAAATTGCATTAATTCATCAATGGTGATGTCTTCGTTGTCTAAATAAGCCAAACAACCATCTAACACTTCACCTAAATTATGTGGGGGAATATTGGTTGCCATACCCACCGCAATCCCCGATGAACCATTGACTAACAAGGCTGGAATTTTGGTTGGCAACACATCAGGGATCATTTCTTTGCCATCATAGTTCGGCGAGAAATCCACGGTTTCTTTGTCTAAATCCGTTAATAATTCCTGCGTGATCTTTTGCATACGCACTTCGGTATAACGCATTGCCGCTGGCGCATCACCATCCACCGAACCGAAGTTACCTTGACCGTCCACCAACATATAACGCAATGAAAACGGCTGCGCCATACGTACAATGGTGTCATAAACCGCACTATCTCCGTGCGGGTGATATTTACCGATCACATCACCCACCACACGAGCAGATTTTACATAGGCTTTATTATAGGTAATGCCACTTTGATCCATTGAATATAAAACACGGCGGTGTACTGGCTTTAGCCCATCACGCACATCAGGCAACGCACGCCCAACAATCACGGACATTGCATAGTCAAGATAGGAAGATTTCAGCTCTTCCTCAATACTCACAGGGGTAACGTTTGAAACCAAATTCGTCATTGAAATATTCCCTAATTAGATAAAAAATTAGGCGAGATTGTAGCATAATTTCAATTATTTCTCTAATTTAATAAAGATTGTTATGGCGTAAATTTGTTTTTTCTTTGTGATTAATAACGAGTTTCGCTCGTTGAGCGACCTACTTTCTTTTGCTTGCTCAAAAGAAAGTAGGCAAAGAAAAAAGCACCCCGATCAAACCGCGTTTCCTCATTCCAATAAAATTTTCTTAACGAAAAATCAGCCTGATGTTCGCTTCGCTCTCGCTCGGCGTGATTTTTCTAAAAATTTTATCGGAATGATGGCGGTTTGGACGGGGAAATTCGGTTAGAGTGAATTTTAAAGTGCGGTGGGAATTTGGGGATTTTTAGAAAGTGCAAAGAAAATTCCCTTATCTCAGCCACAGCGTGGCTGTGTTACCTAACCAACTATGGCTCGTAGGTGGTAAAGTTAAGAACAAATCTCCCCTAACCCCTCTTTACTAAAGAGGGGGACAGGTAGGTGCAATCCATTGAAAGCGTATTATCATCTTCCGTGTAAATTGCCTTCATTTTTAACAAATTTTTAGAAAAGTAACGCCTAAACGCAGCGCAGCGAGTATGGGCTTACTTTTCGTTAAGAAAATTTGTTAAAAATGAAGATTAGCAATTTAGTCGGGGGCTTTTTTCTTTGCCTACTTTCTTTTGAGCAAGCAAAAGAAAGTAGGTCGCTCAACGAGCGAAACCCGTTATTTATCCCAAAGAAAAAAGAAATTTAACGTAGAAAAATATTTTCTTTAACAAGAAAAATAGCTATTAGAACCATAAAGTGCGGTCATTTTCCACAAAATTTTAAAAATTTCCATCGCACTTGTAATATAATCCCCGTCCAAACCGCCGTCATTCCAATAAAATTTTTAGAAAAGTAACGCCTGAACGCAGCGTAGCGAGTATGGGCTTACTTTTCGTGAAGAAAATTTTATTGGGATGAGGAAAAGTGGTTTGATCGGGGTTCCCTTTTCTTTGCTTCCTTTCTTTTGGGTAAGCAAAAAAAAGGAAGTCGCCAACGGCGAAACCCGTTATCAGAACCAAAGAAAAACGAAATTTAAAAGACGAGAAAAATAATGCAAAACATCGACCAACAAGAACTCGAAAAATTTGAAAAAATGGCCGAAACTTGGTGGGATCCTGAAGGGGATTTCAAGCCGATTCACCGCTTAAATCCAGTGCGTTTAGCGTATATTTGCCAGCAAGCGGAGGGATTGTTTGGTAAAAATGTGCTCGATGTGGGCTGCGGAGGCGGTATTTTAGCGGAAGCAATGGCAAAACAAGGGGCGAAAGTAACAGGCATTGATATGACCACCGCCCCCCTTGAAGTGGCGAAATTACACGCACAAGAAAGCGGTTTAAGCATTGATTATCAACAAACCACAGTAGAAAATTTTCTGCAAAAACACACCGCACTTGGTGGGGAAAAATTTGATGTGATCACCTGTATGGAAATGCTGGAACACGTTCCCGATCCCAGCTCGATCATCAATGCCTGCAAAGCCTTGTTAAAGCCAAATGGCGTGCTGTTTTTCTCCACCATTAATCGCACCTTGAAATCTTGGGCTTTAGTGATCATCGGTGCGGAATATGTATTAAAAATGCTACCAAAAGGCACGCACGATTACGAAAAATTTATCAAGCCTGCTGAACTTTTGGCGTGGACAGACAAAGCAAAGTTAGAATGTGTGAATATGGTGGGTTATCACTATAATCCACTAACAGGAACATTTAAATTAAATCAGGACGTGAGCGCCAATTATATAGCAACTTTTAAGATGAGATAAAAAAATCACCGCTTTTAAAGAGCGGTGATTTTTTTGTAAATTTTTGGAGAAAACGAGATTATTTTTTCTCTTTTTCATCACAGTTGTCAATATCACTACATTTTCCGTAAAGATATAAACTGTGAGTTTTTAATTTAATGCCGTGTTGTTCGCTGATTTGTTTTTGTCGTTGTTCAATGATTTCATCATTAAATTCAAACACTTTGCCACAATCCACACAAATAATGTGATCGTGATGCTCGCTCGGCGCAAGTTCAAAAACGGATTTATTTCCTTCAAAATTATGGCGAATCAGGATATTTGCTTCATCAAATTGATTAAGCACACGGTAAACGGTGGCTAAGCCAATATCTTCACCACGTTCAAGCAATAGTTTATAAACATCTTCTGCAGAAAAATGCGACATACTATGTTCTTGCATTAACGCTAAAATCGTTAAGCGTGGTTCGGTGATTTTTAACCCCGCTTTTTTAAGAAGTTTGATATTTTCTTCAGACATAATGTTTCCTTTCTTTTGCTCTTGGTGGGTTATTCAACTAACTCAGCTAAACACATTTCATCAAAAACTTGTTTTGTCCATTTCTCAACACGTTCTGCGGTGAGTTCTGGCTGACGATCTTCATCAATACATAAACCAACGAATGTGTTTTCATCAACCAATGCCTGGGAAACTTCAAAGGTGTAACCTTCTGTTGACCAATGACCTACGATAATCGCGCCTTTCGGTTCGATAATATCGCGCACTGTTCCCATTGCATCGCAGAAATATTCAGCATAGTCTTCTTGATCGCCGCAACCAAAAATAGCCACTAATTTATCGGTGAAGTCAATTTCTTCTAAGGTTGGGAAAAAATCGTCCCAGTCGCACTGTGCTTCGCCATAGTACCAAGTTGGGATACCAATCATTAAAAAGTCATAGGCTTCAATATCTTCTTTTGTGCTTTTGGCGATATCACGAATATCCACCACTTCTGAGCCTAATTGTTTTTGAATCATTCGTGCAATGTTTTCAGTATTGCCCGTATCACTACCATAAAATAAACCAACGATAGCCATTTTTATTTCCTATGTTCTTGAAATTTAAAATATTCTTGTAAAATCGTTACGATTAACTCTGAACGACTAACACGCTGTACAGACGCTAAATCTTCTAATTTTTGAACAATATCCGTATGCAATTTTAGCTCAACACGCTTTAGCCCACAGGATTTATCCCGCCTAAGCTGATTGCGTTTGTTGATACGGAGTTGTTGTTCTCGGGTCAGCGGATTTGTTTTTGGGCGTCCCACTTTGGGTGTGTTAGCAAACAGATCTAAGGTTATGCAATCTGCATCTTGTTTTGCCATTTTTCAAATCACTGAACTGGTTAAAATGTAGCTAATTGAGAATGATAAGCTACAACTACTAATGACCGCGAACTATATCACAATTCATAGTTGATTAAAACCCTCAACCTTTGATTGGTGAGATTGTTATTGGCTATCTAAAAAACGCTGAATAATGCGAATGATCGCTTCTGGTTTTTCCGCGTGTACCCAATGTCCGCTGCCGTTAATAGTAAAGGACGTGGCTTGCGGAAATTGCGCTAAAATCTGCTCGCTATATTCTGGCTGAATATAATCCGACTGCCCACCTTTAATAAATAGGGTAGGATTGGGGTAAAAACAAGTTTGCCAATCCATAATATTGGCATAATTTTGTTGAAGTGCGGTCAAATTAAAGCGAAATTTTTCCGCCGATTGACCGTCAAAGGATTTCAGCATAAATTGTTGAATACTTTCTTGTGGAATATGTTGGCTTAAAATCGGTTTAGCCTGTTGGCGAGTTTCAGGCTGCGCGGCTTTCACGGCAAATAATCCAGCAAAAATGCTATCGTGTCCGTGTTCGCCATATTTCACGGGTGCAATATCAATAACGATCAATTTTTCCACTAAATCAGGGCGAAGTGCGGCCGCTTTCATTGCGGTTTTTCCGCCCATAGAATGGCCGATTAAGATCACTTTTTTTAGCTCTAAATGTTCAATGGTCGCCAATAGATCTTCTGCCATTAATTCATAATTCATTGATTCAGAATGAAAACTCTGCCCGTGATTGCGTAAATCTACGCGTAAAATAGGGTAATGTTCCGCAAAAGCGCGAGCGATCACCCCTAAATTATTCATATCGCCAAATAAGCCGTGAATAAACACCAAGGTAGGGTTGCTAGTCGGTTGTTTTAATTGATGAAATTGAAAATTGAGTAATTGCGTTTGCGACATAATTTTTGCGTGAGTATTTGAAAATAAATCGCTATAATGTTGTAAAAGCGTAAAGAGATCAAGCAACTGGAGAGAAAAAATGAAAATTATTGAAGTAGATGAAGAACTTTATCAATACATAGCCAGCCAAACCCGATCTATCGGTGAGAGTGCTTCTGATATTTTACGCCGTTTACTCAATTTTCCTGCGGTGCGCGCGGATAACAACGTGGCGATTGCGCCGAACCTTGCTGCTGATAATCAAAGTGCGGTGGAAATTTCCAATGAATTTGCACAGTCGAATGAAAAAGTGGAAGAAAAGCCAGCGGCAAAAGAAAAAGTATCCACGAAAAAGCAATCTGATGAAGCGATCCAAAAAGTGGTGGGCAAAGTGCGTGAATTGATCCAGTCGGCAGATTTCCAACAGGAAAGCAAAGCCGTAGTGCGTTTTTTAGCCATTTTACGCGTGCTTTATCGCACCAATCCAGAAAGTTTTGCGCAGGCAACAGAATCTTTGCAAGGCCGTACGCGCGTTTACTTTGCACGCGATGAAGGCACCTTATTAATGGCGGGTAATCACACCAAACCAAAACAAATTCCTGATACGCCATATTGGGTGATCACCAATACGAACAGCGGGCGCAAGATGTTAATGCTGGAAGGGGCGATGCAATCAATGCACTTGCCAGAAGAATTAATTGATGAAGTGCGGTCGTTTTTCACTGCAAATTAATTGGCATTACAATGACATATCTTTGGCAACATTATGCCGCTCAGCCTGATTATCAACATAAAGTAGCCTTGCGTAATGAGCAAGGCGAACTTTTTTCTTGGCGACAACTTAGCGAAAAAATTAATGCTGTGGCTTATGCGTTTTCTCAGCAAGGGGTAAACGCTGGCGATGGCATCGCATTGTGCGGAAAAAATAGTTTTGCCTTATTGCTTGCCTATTTGGCAGGGATTCAGCTTGGTGCAAGAGTGCTGGGGATTAATCCTGCCTTTCCCGCAGAAAAGATCACGCAATTATGTGAAAATGCAGCAGTGCCGTTTTATTACGATCCTAAGGGCGAAAAAACGTTGCAAAATTGCACCGCACTTTTGATTTCATCGGACTTGCCACATTTTTTTTCCGCATTAAAAGAACAGGCAATGGTGGATTACGATCCTAACCGCCCCGCTACAATGACGCTTACATCAGGTTCAACGGGCAACCCTAAAGCCGTGGTGCATACTGTACAAGGGCATTTGGATAATGCGCAAGGCGTGTGCGAATTAATGGCGTTTGGGGCTGAAAATGCGTGGTTGCTTTCTTTGCCTTTATATCACGTTTCAGGCCAAGGCATTGTGTGGCGCTGGCTGTACGCAGGGGCAAGGCTGCATTTGCCAAATGAAGATTTTTATACGGAAGCGGCTGGTGTTTCACATCTTTCTCTTGTGCCAACCCAGTTGCAACGGTTTATCGCTTATTTACAGCAACACCCTGAACAAACTATTCACACACAACATATTTTATTGGGCGGTAGCCATATTCCCCTTGCCTTAACGCAACAAGCCGTGCAATATCATTTGACTTGTTATTCAGGCTATGGAATGACGGAAATGGCGTCCACGGTTTGCGCGAAAAAAAGTGATCAATATAATGGCGTCGGCTTGCCACTTAAAGGACGAGAGCTTGAACTCATTGACGGTGAAATTTGCTTGCGTGGCGCAGGCTTAGGGCTAGGCTATTGGCAACGGGGCGAAATATTGCCCTTAGTGCAACAAGACGGCTGGCTTCATACCAAAGATCTGGGTGAATGGCAAAATGGCAAGCTACGCATTTTAGGGCGTTTAGACAATATGTTTATTTCAGGTGGTGAGAATATTCAGCCTGAAGAGATTGAACGGATAATCTTGCATTATCCTGAAATAAAACAAGTATTTATCCTGCCAGTGGAGGACAGCGAATTTGGTCAGCGACCTGTAGCAATGGTTGAGTTTGCTAATGGATTTAGCCAAAGTGCGGTGGAAAATTTGCAAATTTGGCTTGCCACAAGATTAGAAAAATTTAAGCAACCCATACGCTATTTTCCGCTAGATGTGGCACAATGCCAGCAGCAGGGAACAATTAAAATTTCACGCAATGCGTTAAAAATGGCGTTAAAAGAATTACTAGGAAAATAAAATGAAACTGATTGAGCGTATTTTTACGATCTTTTTTCTGTCCTTGATTTGGGCTTCTGCAAGTTGGGCGGCGTTACCAAAAGAAGCGGATATTCAAACACAGCTTGCTGCAGCGAAAGAGGCAGATCAAAGTGATGTGAATAATAAAATCTTGGTACAAAACCTAGAAGAAACGCTTACTTTGCTTGGAAATATTGAAAAGCAAAAAGCCGATAACGCTTCATTAAGTAAGTCGGTAGATAACGCCCCGAAACAGGTTGCAGATTTACAAGTTGCGGTGGATAAATTAAAAAATACCGCTCCTGTTACGTTACAAGATTTCGAGAAATTATCACTTACCGATTTACAAACGCAATCTATTGCCACGCAACAAAATTTGCAACAAATCCAGACGGATTTGCTAGCAATTAATGCGCAGTTAGTAAGTCAGCGAGCTGCACCAGAGCGTGCGCAGTCTGCCTTGAGTGCAAATTTAATTCGTTCACAAGAAATTGATAAATTGCTATTTGGCATTACAGCAGCAGATTCGGTTGAAAAAACGAAATTAGAAACTGAACTGGTCTTGATCGGTTTACAAAACACCTATAACCAAATGTTGTTGCAGGGCAACAATGATCTTACCTCGCTTTATACAATCCAATTAGAGCAAAAAAATTTGATGCAACAACAGTTGCAAACTAAGCTTTCTATGTTGCAAGAGGTGATTAATGAAAAGAATTTGCAAGAAACTCGCCAACAAGCAGAACAGTTAAAGCAATCGCAAACGAATGTACAAGATAGTAATCCCATTATTGTTGAACAGCAAAACCAAAATGTGCGAATTAGCCAAGATTTGGTGAAACAAACCGCTCAGCTAAATGCACTATCACAAGATAGTTTGCGAATAAAGAGCGTGCTGGATAATTTGCAACAAACAGAACGGAACATTAATGAACAAATTAGTGCGTTGCAAGGCACATTGGTGCTTTCGCGCATTATTAATAAGCAAAAACAACTGTTACCACAGGATCAAATGATCCGTGGTTTGCCAAAACAAATCACCGATTTACGCGTACAGATTTTTGATTTAACAGAGTTGCGGGATAATTTATACGATACCCAAAGCTATATTTCTAATTTAGAAAAAAGCACGAATACCCATTTAACTGATGATGAAAAAAGCCAGCTTACGACAATTTTGCAAGAGCGGCGTAAATTATTATCAGATTCTATTACGAATTTGAATAATCAGCTAAATTTAGCCATTAATATTGAATTAAATCAGCAACAGGTTACCGCAATTAGTGATGCCTTGCAGGGAAAATTACAACAGCAAAGTTTCTGGGTGAGAAGTAATCCGCCGTTGGATATGGATTGGTTTACCAATTTCTTGCCAAAAGTGAAATATCAGTTGCAAGATATTAAGCGTTTAATCAATTTTTCTAACTGGAAAGACAACTTGCTGCCAACCGCAGTGTTAGTTATTTTGTTAATGATTTTCACCGCACTTATTCAATGGCGAAAAGAGAAAATCACTCAACGTTTGGCTTATATCAATAGTAAGATCAATACATTAAAAGGTGAGCGACAACGTTATACACCAGAAGCGATTTTTTGGACGCTAATTTTATGCTTGCGTTCCACCTTCATTTTCTTGTCAGCCTTAATTTTGATTGCCTCGATCTGTTTTGAGAAGCCAGAACCATTTTGGGTGTGGTCTTTCAGAATGGCGGGGTATTGGCTATTTTTTGCTTTTATCTTGGCAATGCTGCGTCCTAATGGATTAGCCTATCGCCACTTTAATATGCCGCAATCTAATGTGCAGCTGTTTTATTCTGTTTCTAAACGTTCTGTTTGGATTTATGCGTTATGGTTGAATGCTTCTATTTTTACGAATTTAGATGCAGGAATTACCAATGATGTTATTGGTGAAGTGCTAACCATCTCAATTTTAGTGATTTCTCTTTTCATCGTAGGGCCACGGTTACGCTATGCAGTAAGCATTTATCAGAAAACCCAAGAACAAGCGGGAGAGCGGAGCTATTTATTCAAGTTTTCACGCATTGTATTAGTGATCGCACCGATCGCATTAATCGTGTTGATCGTAATGGGGTACTATTACACCGCACTGAATTTGATGGAACATTTGATCTCCTCTTATTTTGTGTTGGTAATTTGGATGATTGCGCGCGATGTGGTGTATCGTGGCTTTACCGTATCGGCAAGACGCCTTGCTTATCGCCGCTTACAAGAAAAAATTCAGGCACAACAAGCGCAAAAAGAAGACAATAATAATGATCTGAACTCTGAATATTCACGTGAAGAGAGTCTTGCGCTTTCCCAAGTAAAAAGCCAAGTGAAAAGTGTGGTGGATTTGTTGCTTTGGGTTGGATTATTTGGCTTATTTTATTGGGTATGGTCTGATCTCATCACTGTTGCCTATTATTTAGAAGGGGTAACCTTGTGGCAACAACAGGTGGTAACAGAAACTGGCACAGTGAGTGAGTCCATCACCTTGCTGAATTTATTATTTGCTTTGATTATTATCATTGGCACTTATGCGTTAGTGAAAAATATTGGCGGTTTGCTCGAAGTCTTAGTGTTTTCGCGAATGAGTTTTTCTCAAGGCACGCCTTATACCATCACCACCTTGCTGACTTATTTTATTATTGCCATTGGCGGTGGCGCAGCGTTTTCCGTGTTAGGAATGTCGTGGTCAAAATTACAATGGTTATTTGCCGCACTTTCGGTAGGTTTAGGTTTCGGTTTACAAGAAATCTTCGCCAACTTTATTTCGGGGATCATCATTTTATTTGAACGCCCAGTACGGATTGGCGATGTGGTTACCATTGGGGAATTTTCAGGCACGGTATCGAAAATTCGCATTCGTTCCACCACCTTGATCGATTTTGATAAAAAAGAAGTGATCGTGCCAAATAAAGCTTTCGTAACAGAACGCTTGATCAACTGGGCATTGACTGATTCAATGACGCGCGTGGTGTTAAGTGTAGGCGTGGCTTATGGCTCAGATTTAGAATTAGTGAAACGTTTATTATTACAAGCCGCTGATGAATGTGAATATGTTTTGAAAGATCCAGAGCCTGTGGCATACTTCTTAACTTTTGGCGCAAGTACCTTGGATCACGAATTGCGTGTTTATGTGGGTAACCTAAATGAACGCACCCGAACTATCGATTATGTGAATCGCCGTATTGATGAGCTATTTGCCGCGCATAATGTGGAAATTGCCTTCAATCAGCTTGATGTGTTCATTAAAAATCCAACTACATCGCAAGAAATAAAAATCGTGTCAGAAAATTTAGCGAAATCATAAGGAATAAATAAGGAAAAATAATGGCAGGAAATAGCATAGGACAACTTTTTCGCGTAACCACCTTTGGCGAATCTCACGGCATCGCACTGGGCTGTATTGTTGATGGCGTACCACCGGGGCTTGAGCTATCCGAACAAGATATTCAGCCTGATTTGGATCGCCGTAAACCCGGCACTTCACGTTACACCACGCCAAGACGGGAAGATGACGAAGTGCAAATTCTCTCAGGGGTGTTTGAAGGGAAAACCACAGGCACGAGCATTGGAATGATCATCAAAAACGCCGATCAGCGTTCGCAAGATTACGGCGAAATTAAGGATCGTTTCCGCCCAGGTCACGCCGATTATACTTACCAACAAAAATACGGCTTGCGTGATTATCGTGGTGGTGGACGTTCTTCTGCTCGCGAAACAGCAATGCGCGTGGCTGCAGGGGCGATAGCAAAAAAATATTTGCGTGAATATTTTGGCATTGAAGTGCGTGGTTATCTTTCACAAATTGGCTCGGTGAAAATTGATCCGAAAACGGTGGAAAACATTGCTCAAATTGATTGGCAGCAAGTAAACGGCAACCCATTTTTCTGCCCTGATCCGAGTGCGGTGAAAAAATTTGATGAATTAATCCGCGACTTGAAAAAAGAGGGCAATTCCATTGGTGCGAAATTAACGGTGGTGGCGGAGAACGTGCCAGTAGGGCTAGGCGAACCCGTTTTCGATCGCCTTGATGCGGATTTGGCGCACGCTTTAATGGGGATCAATGCGGTGAAAGCGGTGGAAATCGGCGATGGCTTCGCAGTAGTGGAGCAAAAAGGCACACAGCATCGTGATGAAATGACCCCTGAAGGTTTTTGTTCTAACCACGCAGGGGGAATTTTGGGCGGGATTAGCTCAGGGCAACCGATTATCGCCACCATCGCATTAAAGCCCACCTCAAGCATTACCATTGCAGGGCGTTCGGTCAATCTTAACAATGAACCCGTGGAAGTGATCACCAAAGGTCGCCACGATCCTTGTGTCGGTATTCGAGCAGTGCCAATCGCGGAAGCAATGACGGCGATTGTGCTGTTAGATCATTTATTACGTTTTAAGGCTCAATGTAAATGAAACACGCAATGAAATTATTAAGTGCGGTGCTTTTTTGTGGCATTTTTTCTACAACTACCGCATTGGCTAGTCCTGAATATTGGCAAAAAGTGAAACGCCCTATTACGGGCGAGCCAACGCCTGTGGGATCATACAGCAACGGCTGTATTATTGGTGCGAAAGCCTTGCCTTTTGACGGCGAGGGCTATCAAGTGATCCGTACGAGTAAAAATCGCTATTACGGCCACCCAGATATGATCGCCTATCTGCAACGCTTAGGCAAAAAAGCCAAATCCGCTGGCATTCCAACAATGCTTATCGGCGATATTGCAATGCCGGGGGGCGGGCGCTTTTTAACGGGACACGCCAGCCACCAAATGGGCTTGGACGCAGATATTTGGCTACGTTTAGGGCGTTTATCCGATAAAGATGCACAAAATCCAGCGGGAATGGGCTTGTTAGTGGTGGATCGCAAAGCGCAACGTGTTGATGATTCCGTATGGAATGAAAATCACGCCAATTTAATTCGTTTAGCGGCGCAAGATAAGCAAGTGGCGCGTATTTTCGTTAATCCAGCGATTAAATTGAAATTATGCCAAACGGTGCGTGGTGATCGCAGTTGGTTGCAGAAAATTCGTCCGTGGTTTGGACACGATTCCCATTTTCACGTTCGCTTAACTTGCCCGAAAGGTGCGACTTACTGCGAAAATCAAGCGCCCGTCCCCGCAGGCGAGGGCTGTGGCGATGAGCTATATTCTTGGTTTAAGCCTGCTAAACCTTCAACGGGAACAAACAAACCAAAAGCGCGTCCACCTGAGCCATTTTTATGTCAGCAAGTAAGCCACGCGCCAAATCAAAGCGAATGGTTGGAATAAGCCCTAGAATAACAATTAGGGTAGTAGCATAAGAGCGAAAATAGGAGTGAAAAATGGAAATCAGCCTAAATCTTATTGCGTTATTATTTTTAGTGGCATTTATTGCTGGATTTATTGATGCCATTGCGGGTGGCGGTGGCTTAATTACCATTCCCGCCTTGCTAATGACTGGCATTTCCCCCGCGATGGCATTAGGCACGAACAAACTGCAGGCCTGTGGCGGCTCATTTTCAGCGAGCTTTTATTTTTTACGCAAAAGAGCGGTGGATTTAAAAGAAATTTGGCTGCTCGTGCTAATGACCTTTATCGGCGCAGTGCTTGGCACAATCCTTATTCAGTTAGTGGATAGTGCGCTGATTAAAAAAGTCATTCCATTTTTAGTGCTAGCCATTGGCTTGTATTTTTTATTCACCCCAAATTTAGGCGATGAAGATCGGCACAAACGCATTTCTTACGCCACTTTTGCCTTTAGCGCAGGATTTGGAATTGGTTTTTATGACGGTTTCTTCGGGCCGGGAACAGGTTCATTGCTAAGTTTAGCTTTTGTTACGTTGCTTGGTTTTAATCTTGCGAAAGCCACGGCTCACGCCAAAGTGCTAAATTTCACCTCAAATATTGCCGCACTTTTGCTCTTTCTCATTGGTGGACAAATTTGGTGGGAAGCAGGGCTGGTGATGATGTTAGGACAAATTATCGGCGCAAATTTAGGCGCAAAAATGGTGCTAAGCAAAGGCAAACAGTTAATTCGCCCGATGGTGGTGATAATGTCTTTTATTATGACTGCCAAAATGGCTTATGATCAAGGCTGGTTCGGTTCGTTGAGGTTTTATGACACAACAAAATGATGATGTACGCTTAACCGCTCGCGTGGGCTATGATCCCAAATGGCAATGGGCGTTTTTATTGCCAAAATATTGGGGCGTTTGGCTTGGTATTTTCGCCTTGGCGCTATTCGCCTTTGTGCCTTTTCGCTTAAGGGATAAGATTGCCGCGAAAATTGGCTTGCTCGTTGGGCAAAAAGCGAAAAAACAACGTCATCGCGCAAGGGTAAATTTGCAATATTGTTTCCCTGATTGGACAGAGCAGCAGCGTGAAAAAGTAATCGATGAAATGTTTATCACCGTCAGCCAAGTGATGCTGGGCATTGGTGAAATTGCGTTACGTTCAAAAAAACATCTACAACAACGCAGCGAATTTATCGGTCTGGAATATATTCAGCAAGCCAAAGCGGCAGGGCATAACATTATTTTAATGGTGCCTCACGGCTGGGCGATTGATGCTTCGGGGATTATTTTGCACACCTACGGAATGCCGATGACATCAATGTATAATCCCCACCGTAACCCATTGGTCGATTGGCTGTGGACGATGACACGCCAGCGTTTTGGTGGCAAAATGCACGCTCGACAAAATGGCATAAAACCTTTTCTTAATGCAGTAAAAAAAGGCGAAATGGGGTATTATTTGCCTGATGAAGATTATGGCGAAGAATTAAGTGAATATGCAGATTTTTTTGCCACTTATAAGGCCACCTTGCCGGGCTTGAATAAAATGGCAAAATTGGCAAAAGCTGTGGTGATCCCAATGTTTCCGCGCTATAACGCAGAGCGTGGTAAATATGAAATGGAAATTCACCCACCAATGCCAATTAGCGAAGAGCCTGCACAAATGGCACGGGAAATGAACAAAGAAAT
The DNA here is from genome assembly GCF_049366555.1 of Avibacterium volantium. Classification (GTDB taxonomy): domain Bacteria; phylum Pseudomonadota; class Gammaproteobacteria; order Enterobacterales; family Pasteurellaceae; genus Avibacterium; species Avibacterium volantium_A. Next base: position 56,988 of record NZ_JBMMGT010000007.1, read on the forward strand.
TGAGCAATTTGTTACCCCAACGCCAGAGCAGTATGTGTGGATTTTGCGTTTATTAAAAACCCGAAAAGATGGTGCGGATATTTATCGTTAAATTGAATAATCTGTGGTAATATGCGTGCCGCTCTTTTTTATGCAAAACGGTCGAAAATTTGACCGCACTTTAGGTAATAAAATGAACAAACAATTAGAACTGATTAAATCATCGATCAAATCTATTCCAAACTACCCGAAAGAAGGCATTATCTTTCGTGATATTACAAGTCTTGTGGAAACCCCTGCGGCGTTCAAGGCAACCATTGATTTAATCGTGGCACAATATAAAGACAAAGGCATCACCAAAGTTATCGGCACAGAAAGCCGTGGCTTTATTTTTGGCGCGCCTGTGGCATTAGCCTTAGATATTCCTTTTGTATTAGTGCGTAAACCAGGTAAATTGCCGCGTGAAACCATTGCGCAATCCTATCAGTTAGAATATGGGCAAGACACCTTAGAAATTCACACAGACTCTATTCAATCGGGCGATAACGTATTGATTATTGACGATTTATTAGCCACAGGCGGAACGGTTGAAGCCACTGTGAAGTTGGTTGAACGTCTTGGTGGTGAAGTGAAAAATGCCGCGTTCGTGATTAATTTGCCAGAACTTGGCGGCGAACAACGCTTACGCAATTTAGGGGTAACCCCGTTCTCATTAGTGAATTTTGAAAGCCACTAATTTATCCTAAGCGAGCAAGGAATGAGTTATCAAGTTTTAGCAAGAAAATGGCGACCGCAAAAGTTCTCCGATGTGGTAGGGCAGAAACCTGTTCTTACCGCACTTGCTAACGGATTAAATGAAAATCGCCTGCACCACGCCTATCTTTTTTCTGGTACGCGTGGCGTGGGGAAAACCTCCATTGCTCGTTTATTTGCGAAAGGGTTAAACTGCGTTGAAGGCGTAACGGCCAATCCTTGTGGCGTTTGCGAACATTGTAAAGCCATTGAAGAAGGGCGCTTTATCGATCTCATTGAAATTGACGCTGCTTCACGCACTAAGGTCGAAGATACCCGTGAATTGCTCGACAATGTGCAATACAAACCGGTGCAAGGGCGTTATAAAGTCTATTTGATTGACGAAGTGCATATGCTCTCTCGCCATTCTTTCAATGCCTTGCTGAAAACCCTTGAAGAACCGCCTGAATATGTCAAATTCCTGCTGGCAACCACTGATCCGCAGAAATTGCCGATTACCATTTTATCTCGCTGTATTCAATTTCATCTGAAAGCGCTCGATCAGCAACAAATCGCCGATCATTTGTCCTTTATTCTGCAGCAAGAAAAGATCCCCTTTGAACCCCTTGCCATTGAAAAATTAGCTAAAGCGGCACAAGGCAGTATCCGTGATAGCTTAAGTTTAACCGATCAAGCCATTGCAATGAGCAACGGCAATATTACCCTTGATGCGGTAAATACAATGCTCGGCTTGCTTGATGACAGCCAGCCTATTGATATTTTGTACGCGTTACAGCAGGGCAATGGTGAAGCCTTAATGAAAGCCATTCAAGCGGTGGCGGAAAAAGGCAGCGATTGGAATGAACTGCTAAAAGCGGTGGCCGAAAATCTGCATAAAATTGCAATGTGTCAATTATTGCCACAAGCGCAAATTAGTGATGAAAGCCATATCGGCTTTTTGGCGAAACATCTTCCACCAGAAGATGTGCAATTTTTCTATCAGATTATTTTAAACGGACAAAAAGAGCTTGCCTTCGCACCAAATCAGCGAATGGGTGTGGGAATGATTTTATTGCGTGCTTTAGCTTTCCACCCTAAATTAATCCAAGCAGCTCCTGCTATGCAGCCAGTGGAACAAGTGAATGAGCGCAATCATACTGCGCAAAGTGCGGTGCAAAATTCGGCAAAATTAGTGGAGATGCCTGTTGTATCACAACAGATCAAAGCAAATTCAGCGCCACAAACCAAAACAACGCCGTCTGCTAGACAGCCAGTTCGTTCCACACAAAGCCATTCATCTTCGCCAGTAAGCGATTCTACTTTTGATGTGCTTGATGCGCTAGATCAGCTTTCTAAACCCACAACAAGCGAAAAAAAAAACACTAACGCCAATAACGCGAAGCTAGTTTCGGAGCCAGCGGTTCACCACTCGCAAGAGATCAGCTTGCCTGTGGTAGAGCGCAAATTCACTCAGCAAAAAAATACGGCACGAGCTACTCATCAGGCTACTTCTCAGCCGTCTGTTTCTCAATCCGCTATTTCTCAAGCACCATCTCAATCAGCAGCAATGATTCCGCCAATGCGTGAGCCGGTGGGCGAAAGTGCGGTGCAAAATTCGTCAGATTTTTCTGCTGATCTTGATCAGGAAGAGGATCTCAATTTGCCCGAAAACTACCGCTGGAATTGGAGCAATCCAGCAATGGCGGAGGAGCAGGATAGTGCCAGACTGTCTGAAATCCGCAAAGCCATTTTGGAAAACACTACACCAGAATTAAAAGAAAAAGTGCTTACAATGGCAAAAGCACAGGACAAATGGACGGAAATTATTGAGCAACTAGATATTTCAGGCTTGGCAAAGCAAATGGCAATGAATTGCGTGATTTTAAGCCAAGATGAAAAGCAAATTCGCTTAGGCTTGCGTCAAGATAAATTGCACCTCAACAATGAAAAACTGCGTATTCAATTACAAAATGCCCTCAGCCAATTTTATCAGCAAGATATAGCTGTTTCTGTGGATGTGAATACCGATTTTCAGCAACTCACACCAATGGATTATCGCAAACAAATCTACCAAGAGCTAAGCGATCAAGCGCGAGAAAATTTACAAGCAGATGAACGTTTGCAACGCCTTTGTGAAGAATTTGGTGGCGTATTGGAGCTTGATAGTGTTCGACCAGTTTAAGCATTTGAAACGCATTTTATGCCTAAAAATAAAGTGCGGTATAAAATTCTGATATTTTTTATCGTTTAATAAATCATCACCTTATTTTTTTTATATTTACTCTCCTATATACTCATAAATAAGTATATAGATCCAATTAGATGATCTTTTTTCTCAATCCCTGCATAAAAACTGTGCGGAAGATCACATAAAATGCAACAATATATTTACACTAGATTTACTCTTGTTAAACTTGCGCACGAAATTTTATGTTTAATTTTTATGAGGTTCTTTATGTTATGGTTTCTCTCCTGCGTAGCCTTACTTTTGGTGGGCTACTTTTTGTATGGTTCTGTGGTTGAACGCGTTTTTAAGATTAATCCAAACCGTGCAACACCTGCTCACACAATGGCAGACGGCGTGGATTATGTGCCGATGTCTAAAAAGAAAATCTGGCTTATTCAATTATTAAATATTGCAGGAACAGGTCCGATTTTCGGTCCAATCCTTGGTGCGTTGTACGGACCTGTTGCAATGTTATGGATTGTATTTGGTTGCATTTTTGCTGGAGCGGTACACGATTATTTCTGCGGAATGTTGAGTGTTCGCAATGGCGGTCAATCTGTGCCTAACCTTGCAGGAAAATATTTGGGGGCACCTGTTAAGCATTTTATGAATGCGCTTGCTCTCGTATTATTAATCCTTGTTGGGGTCGTATTCGTTATTTCACCAGCTAGCTTATTAACCAACCTAACGGTGGATAATGTGGGTGAAATGTTTAACTTAGAGATGAAAAGCACCTTATTAGTTTGGACGGCAATCATCTTTGGTTATTACATCATTGCGACCCTAGTGCCTGTGGATAAAATTATTGGTCGTATTTACCCACTGTTCGGAGCGTTATTGCTATTTATGTCTTTCGGAATGTTATTTGCCTTATTGTTTGAAGATAAAGCCTTATTCCACACAGTTGGTGAGATGAGCTTCTCGAAATTCTTTGAAAATATGCATCCAAAAGATTTACCAATTTGGCCGTTAATTTTCGTGACTATTGCCTGTGGTGCGGTTTCAGGTTTCCACGCAACACAATCTCCATTAATGGCGCGTTGCATGGAAAACGAAACAGAAGGTCGTTTTGTTTTCTATGGTGCGATGATTGGTGAAGGCGTGATTGCTTTAATTTGGTGTATGGTAGGCTTAACTTTCTACGATAGCCCAGCATTAATGAATGATGCGATCACAGCGGGTACGCCTTCAAAAGTGGTGTATGATTCAGCAACCCATATGCTTGGCTACTTTGGTGGTATCTTAGCGGTACTTGGTGTGGTGATCTTACCAATTACCTCTGGGGATACGTCATTCCGTGCTGCACGTTTGATTATTGCTGAATTCTTCAAAATCGATCAACGTAGCTTAGTAAAACGTTTAATGATCGCAATTCCATTATTCGTGTTAGGTTTCATTATTTCTAAACTTGATTTCCAAGTGATCTGGCGTTATTTCGGCTGGGCAAACCAAACTACCGCAATGGTAATGTTATGGACAGCCGCTGCTTATTTATACCGTTATCATAAATTCCACTGGATTTGTACTATTCCAGCGATCTTTATGACAATGGTATCAGCCACTTTCCTTGCTTACGCGAAAATCGGTTTAGGCTTAAGCTACGATGTATCTGTTTGGGTTGGCGCAGGTTTAACAGTATTAGCAGTGATTTGTTTCTTTACTTTGTTAAAACCGATTGCTAACGGTGATCCTGATTCGGAAAGTGTTAAAAGCTAATTAAAAATACACAAAAATTTAACCGCACTTAATTTATTTAAGTGCGGTTTTTTTTCTGATAAATTTATCTATCAATATAAACCAAAGATTTATTTTGCATTGATCGCATTGCCGCACTGGCAATATAAACTGCGTTTGCCGGCAATTCGTTCAGTACGCTAGGTTTATCGGTTAATAAGTGCTGAAGAACGCTCTCGGATTCCAGCTCAATCGCACGGGTCATCCAATAAGGGCAATGTTCGTTTGGTTGCCCGTATTTTTGAATGCCTTTGCTACTTTCACGCAATGAAAGATCGGCTTCAAATTCATTATACATATTGAAATGCTCTCGGTTGCCGTTAGCAAAGGTGAGTGTTACGGTTGAGGTAAAGAAATTGATGAGCATTGAGCCTAGTTCACCGTGAATAGCGATGTCCCATTTAGGCAAGCGATAGGCTGTACCCATTTCCAGCGAGCCGAATACGCCGTTTTTAAATTGGAGTAATAATTGAATAATGTCGTGATGATCGGGTGTTTCAAGGTGGGCGCGATTGGTGGATTGAGCAAAAACAGCGTCCACCTCACCAATCAGCCACGCTAATAAATCCAGTTCATGAATTTCGTGAAAGAGTTTACCACCAGTGAGTTGAATATCATTTTTCCACCAATCTTTTTGATAAATTGGGTTGATCCAACGTTGGCGATTGGCTCGTACAACAGTAATTTTACCTAATCGTTGCTGAGTTAAAAATTGTTTGGCTTGTTGTAAACCGGGCAATACTCGTAAGCAATGCCCGACAAACAATGGGACATTTTTGGCTTTGGCTTGTTGGAGTAAATCCGTTGCGTCTTGTGCGTTGATGGTAAAAGGCGTTTCAATAAAAACCGCACAGCCTTGTTGAATGGCGATTTCGGCAAGCTGCCGATGGCTTTGATTATAGGTGGCAATCAAGACCAAATCGACTTTTTGTTGAGCCAATAAACTGGCTAAATCGGCGTAAGCAAAAGTGCGGTGCTTTTCTGCTAAGTTTTGTGCAAGGTCAATTTGCAAATCGGTTACGCCCACGAGTTTGGCTGGGGATTGGTTAAAAATTGCGGCGAGCTGTTGTCCGAAAAAACCACAGCCGACTAAAGCAACATTAATTTGATCCATTTTCTTTCTCCTTTTGTTGTAAGCGTTGGCGTAAGGCACGGAAATAGCGTAACAGGGCGTGCTGAAAGCGATCGACTTCTCGGGCTTCAACCGCATCAACCCATTCTCGATATTGCAAAGCAACGTCCGTTGGTGAAAGTTGTGGTGGCGGCAAATTGGCTTCTTGCTGTTGAAAGATTTGCCAAAAGGCATCTAAATATTGCAGCAATAACGGGTTTTGAATGGCTTGATAAGTTTGCAGATGAATTTGATATTCCAGTTCCAGTGAAAATTGCTCTTTGCGTGCAAGCCGTTGTAACTCAAGGCTTATTGACTGCAATTCCTCAATGTGGCGTTCATTGATATGGGCAATGGCAAGAGGGGCAAAACCGTATTGTAAAATCTCTCGTACATCTAAAATATCTAGCAGATATTTCATATTATTCTGCAAATGCAACTGAGTGTGAAAGGCGAGGCTGTGGATCATCGGGATGAGCGAAGAGGAGCTAACGAATGTGCCGACACCGTGCCGAATATCTAAAATATGCAAGGCTTCCAATGACTTAATCGCTTCACGCAAACTAGAACGGCTAACAGCTAAGGTTTCCATTAGCTCATTTTCCGTAGGCATTAAATCCCCTTCTTTTAAGCCACGATCTAAAATCAGTTGCTTAATTTCTTCTTGTAAAGCGAGATTTTTCACTTTTTTTTCAGATTTTGTCATTTTTGTGATCTCTATCGCAGAAATATTGTACAGAATAAGACATCATATATCTAAATTTAAGACATCTGATGTCTTATCTCTTAATTGATTAAATAGTAACTTATTTTAATGGCATTGTCAGTGAATAATTGAACAATTAAACCAAAAGGAGAGATTATGGCAACACTTTCTCTAACACATATCTATAAACGCTATCGCAATGGTTTTGAGGCGGTGAAAGATTTTAATCTAGAGGTGGAAGATAAAGAATTTATTGCGTTAGTTGGGCCTTCAGGTTGTGGAAAATCAACCACATTGCGAATGATCGCAGGGCTGGAAGCCATTTCAGAAGGGGATTTTTATATTGACGATCGCCGTGTCAATGAGGTTGAGCCAAAGGATCGGGATATTGCGATGGTGTTTCAGTCTTATGCCCTTTATCCACATATGACGGTTTATGAAAATATGGCATTTGCCTTGAAGTTACGCAATGTTGCCAAAGCGGAAATCGATCGCAAAGTGCGTGAAGCGGCAGCCATACTTGGGCTAGATGGTTTACTAGATCGTAAACCGAAAGCCTTATCAGGTGGGCAACGGCAGCGAGTGGCATTAGGACGCACCATTGTTCGTTCGCCAAAAGTATTTTTGATGGATGAACCTTTGTCCAATCTTGATGCCAAGCTACGCAGTAATATGCGGGCGGAGATCATTCGCATTCATAAAAAACTCAATGCCACCACCATTTATGTCACGCACGATCAAACGGAAGCGATGACAATGGCGGATCGCATTGTGGTGATGAATGCGGGCGTAGTGCAACAAATCGGATCGCCAAAAGCGATTTATGATCACCCAGCTAATTTATTTGTGGCAGGGTTTATTGGTGCACCAACGATGAACTTTTTAAAAGGGCGGTTGGAAAATCAGGCGTTTTTGACCGCAGATCAGCAACAATTAGCCATTCCTGATGAGATTTGGCGGCACTTAGTGGCGTTGGGTAAGGAACATCGAGAGGTTATTTTAGGCATTCGCCCTGAAAATATTACTAACGAACCGCTGTTACTTGGTTCTTATCAAAATGCAAGGGTAACTGCTCCCGTTTATGTGGCGGAATTGCTTGGTGCGGAATATATCGTGCATACCCGACTAGGTGAGCAACCCATTAAAGCGATTGTTCATTCACGACAAAAAATTGAAATGGAACAACAAATTACTTTAGCCTTTGATATGAAACGGGCACATTTTTTTGATCCAATCAGCGAGCAAGCGTTGTTTTAATTGCTCCTCCGATAACAATGAGGTGAATTATGAAACTGAAAAAATTATTAACCGTAGCCGCATCGGTGGTGTTAGGTGCGTTAGTGCTAAATGGTTGTAAAGATGAAAAACAGGTAGCGAGTTCGGTGGCAACAAATGATCCTGCTGAATTAGCGGGCAATATCACGATGTGGCATTCTTTTACACAAGGTCCATGCTTAGAAGTGATCCAACAAGCCGCAAATGACTTTATGCAGAAAAATCCAAAAGTGCGGATCAAAATTGAGACATTTTCGTGGAATGATTTTTATACTAAATGGACAACGGGATTAGCTTCGGGCAATGTGCCTGATTTAAGCTCCGCCTTGCCGAATCAAGTGATCGAAATGATCAATGTTGATGCCCTTACGCCGATTAATGATGTGATTGATAAAATTGGGCGTGATCGCTTTTCTGCTAATGCGATTAAAGAGGGGACGGTGGGGGAAAATAATTATTCCATTCCGCTTTATTCACACGCTAAAGTGCTTTGGGTTCGCAAAGATTTGTTAGAGAAAAATGGCTTGAGCGTGCCACAAACGTGGGAAGAGCTTTATCAAGCGGCGAAAGCTTTAACCAAAGATGGCGTTTATGGGCTTTCTGTGCCGATGGGAACGAATGATTATGTGGCAACAATTTTCCTTGATCTTTATATCCGAAGCGGTGGCGGTACGTTGTTGAGCAAAGATCATAAAGTGGATTTGACTAGCCCATTAGCCCAAGAAGCGATTAATTATTGGGTGAAAATGTACAAAGAAACCTCACCGAAAGATGCCGTAAACTACAACATTTTGCAACAAGCGACCTTATATTATCAAGGCAAAGCAGCGTTTGATTTCAATTCGGGCTTCCATATTGGTGGGGTGCAAGCGAACTCACCTGATCTTTTACCTTATATTGATGCCTATCCTGTACCAAAACGGAATATTAATGATCCGCAAGGTGCGTCTGAAACCTTGAGTTTTCCACTTGTGGTATGGAAAAACTCAAAACACCCAGAGATCTCCAAAGCCTTTATCGAAAGCATTTACCAAAAAGATCGCTATATTCAGTTCTTAAATGCCGTGCCAGTCGGAATGTTGCCAGCGGTTACGGGCGTTGATGACGACCCAGCCTATAAAGATTTACCGATTCGCCAAGAATTTAAACACGCGGAGAAAGTGATCCAAGAGGCGGTGAATCTTGGTTCAGCGATTGGTTATGAGTATGGACCAAATGTATATGCAGGCTTGCTGACGAACCAACATATTATTGAAGCGATGTTCCAAGATATTGTGGTGAATGGCACAGATCCGATGGTGGCAGCGAAAAAAGCAGAGCAACAGCTTAACACCTTATTTGAAACCATTTCGCAATAAGAATTAGGGGCGGTTCGCCGCCCGATTCATAGTCGTTTGATTTCAAAATAATACTGCGTTACTTCGCCCTGCTGTACTCTTTGTACTGTCTACGGCTTGTTGCCTTGTCTTATTTTGAACTTAAACGACTACAAAAACAAACGACTACGCAAATTCTCAATAATTGAGAAGGAGGCTTTATGTATCAAAAAAACTATACAAGATGGATTTTTGTGCTGCCAGCGATGATTGTGGTTTCGGTGCTGTTTGTGTATCCCTTCCTCTCAAGCATCTTTTACAGCTTTACCAACAAAAATCTGATTATGCCGAATTGGAAGTTTGTCGGTTTTGATAATTACATTGCTGTGATCAATGATCCTAATTTCTGGCTGGCATTCTCCCATTCGATTTTATGGACGCTTTTTTCTCTCGTGGGACAAGTGCTGGTTGGCTTTGCCCTCGCAATGGCGTTGCATCGCATTCGTCATCTACAATGGCTTTATAAAATCCTTTTGATTATTCCTTGGGCGTTTCCAACTATCGTGATTGCCTTTTCGTGGCAATGGATCTTAAACGGCGTTTATGGCTATTTGCCGAATATTTTAGTGCAATTAAATCTGATGGAAATTGCACCGCACTTTCTTTCTGATAGCACTTGGGCGTTTATCAGTTTGGTGTTTATTAACGTTTGGTTTGGTGCACCACTGATTATGGTGAATGTTCTATCCGCCTTGCAAACCGTACCACAAGAACAATACGAAGCGGCGAAGATTGACGGTGCGAATGCGTGGCAAGTGTTCCGCCATATTACACTTCCACATATCAAAGTGGTGATTGGATTATTAGTGGTGTTACGCACAGTTTGGGTGTTTAACAACTTTGACATTATCTATCTCATCACGGGTGGTGGGCCAGCTAACTCAACAATGACATTACCAATCTATGCTTACAATATGGGCTGGGGAACTAAAATGCTCGGACGCTCTTCGGCGGTAACCGTGCTGTTGTTCCTTTTCCTACTGTTAGTTTGTTTTATCTATTTCAAAGTGATTAGCCGTTGGGAAAAAGAGGGGGAATAAAATGAAAACGAAAAAATCAATGTTAGGTGATATTGCCGCACATCTTTTCCTCATTATCACCACGATTATTGCGGTGTTTCCCTTAGTGTGGATTATGATTTCATCGGTTAAAGGCAAAGGAGAACTTACCAGCGAGCCAACAAGGTTCTTGCCAAAAATCTTTACGTTAGATTATTTTGAACACGTTATCAATGACTTACATTTCATCGTTAATATTAAAAATAGTCTGTTTATCGCCTTAATCACCACGCTGATTGCGATTATTATCTCGGCAATGGCAGCTTACGGTATCGTACGATTTTTCCCAAAATTGGGTGCGATAATGTCGAAATTGTTGGTTACTACTTATATTTTTCCACCGATTCTGCTTGCCATTCCTTATTCCATCGCAATGGCAAAAGTGGGATTAACTAACACAATGACAGGGCTGATTGTGGTCTATCTCTCATTTAGTGTGCCTTATGCGGTGTGGTTATTGGTGGGCTTTTTCCGTACCGTACCGATCGAAATTGAAGAAGCCGCACGCATTGATGGGGCAAATAAATTCACCGTATTCTTTAAAATTGTATTACCGCTGGTTGCACCCGGCATTGTGGCAACCGCCATTTACACCTTTATTAATGCGTGGAATGAGTTTTTATATGCCCTCATTCTCGTCAATGACACCAGCAAAATGACGGTGGCAGTGGCATTGCGTTCATTAAACGGGGCGGAAATCTTAGATTGGGGCGATATGATGGCAGCTTCCGTATTGGTTGTGTTGCCATCAGTGCTGTTCTTCACCTTTATTCAAAACAAAATTGCAGGTGGGCTTTCAGAAGGCTCAGTCAAATAACATTTATTGAGGAAAATAATATGAAAAATTATGCAGTTATTGGGGTCGGCTATTTTGGTGCAGATTTAGCCAGAATTATGAATGAAACAGAAAATGCACGGGTAACGGTGGTTTACGATCCTGAAAACGGAACAGCCGTTGCACAAGAATTGGGTTGTGATGAAGCCCATTCTTTAGAAGCAGCGATTAATCGCCCTGATGTGGATTGTGTCATCGTGGCAACGCCAAATTATTTACACAAAGAACCCGTTTTACTGGCGGCAAAATATAAAAAACACGTTTTTTGCGAAAAACCCATTGCATTAAGCTATCAAGATTGTGATGAAATGGTGCGAGCTTGTGAAGATAATGGCGTGATTTTTATGGCAGGGCATATTATGAATTTCTTCAATGGTGTGCATTATGCCAAAGAATTGATTAATCAAGGCGTGATCGGCAAGGTGCTTTATTGCCACACCGCACGCAATGGTTGGGAAGATTTACAACCGAATGTGTCGTGGAAGAAAGTGCGGTCGAAATCGGGCGGACATTTGTATCATCATATCCACGAATTAGATTGTGTGCAGTTTTTAATGGGGAGAATGCCGAAAACGATAACGATGACAGCAGGTAACGTGGCTCATCAAGGCGAAGGATTTGGTGATGAAGATGATATGCTATTTGTGAATATGGAATTTGAAGACGGGCGATTTGCGGTATTAGAGTGGGGATCGGCGTTTCGCTGGGGAGAGCATTATGTGTTAATTCAAGGGGAAAAAGGGGCGATTAAGCTGGATATGTTCCACTGTGGCGGCACATTGCGAGTAAACGGCAAAGACAGCCATTTCTTAATCCACGAAAGCCAAGAAGAAGACGATGACCGCACGCGTATTTATATGGGAACCGAAATGGACGGAGCAATTCAATACGGTCACCCCGGCAAACGCACGCCACTGTGGCTTAACTCTGTCATGCGAAAAGAAATGAAATACTTAAACGATATTATGCACGGTATGAAACCAAGCCAAGAATTTGAGAAATTATTGACAGGAGAAGCAGCAAGAGCGGCGATTGCCACTGCGGATGCTTGTACAAAATCTCGTTATGAAAATCGTAAGGTGGAAGTGCGAGAAGTGATGTAGAGAGATAAATATTTCCCCCTTTTAAGGGGGAAATTTATATAGTCCAGTTTGTTATAAGAAAAATCCCTTATTTTTCCACCGCACTTTTTACTTCATCAATCATAATGCCCATACTTTCCAAACCGCCAAAAGTTAAGTACCAATTCGCGGCGTTTAAGTAAACAATGTGGTTATTTTTATAGGCTTGGGTTTGCTGGATAATGGCGTTGTCTAACACAGTTTTTGCGTTGTTGGCTTTATCGGTAATGGCTGCGGTGCGATCGACAACCAACAAATAATCTGGATTTTTCTCTAGCACATATTCAAAACCAATGCTCATTCCGTGCGTGGAAGATTTGATGTTTTTATCAATTGGAGTGAAGCCAAATCCACTGTACACAATGCCGTAGCGTGAGTTTTCACCAAAGGCACTTATACGGCTTTCATTGACTAAAGCGAGTAGGGCAGTTTTGCCTTTGGTTTTCTCGGCAAGGGCTTTCATTTGCTTGTCTAGCTGTGCCAGTTTTTCATCGGTCAGTTGTTGTTTATCAAAAATTTGTCCAAAGGCGTGGATATTTTGTTGGAAACTTGGATAGAAATTAGCGTAATCCACTTTCACGAAAAACACGGGGGCAATTTCTTTTAAGCGATCCAGCACTTTTTCTTGGCGACCTGTGGCGATGATCAGATCAGGGTGAAGATCATTGATTTTCTCAAAGGCCGGTTCTGGTGGCACGCCAACGCTTGGGTAATTTTCCTTGCTAAATTCACTCAAATAGTCAGGCACTTTTCCCGCGTTGCTAATGCCGACAATGCTGTCTTTCGCCCCTAACGCACGAATGGTATCCACCGCAGAAAAATCAAGCACCACCACACGCTTAGGGTTTTGTGGCACAACTTGTTTGCCCGCGGCGTTTTCTACCGTGATGTCCGCCGCATTGGCGCTAGCAACACCGAGTAACGCACAAAGGCTAAGGGCAAGGGTTGATAAGGTTTTTTTCATAGCATACTCCTGTATTAAGCTGATTGATGTCGAAAATACACAGCAATTTTATGCTGATTAATTTGTTGAATTGGGATTGGCATATCATAAATGCTGGCTAAAATCGGCTCTTGCATCATTGTGGCAACGTCCCCTTGATGCATCAATTTGCCGTCTTTCATTGCGATAATGTAATCGGAATAGCAAGACGCAAAATTAATATCGTGGATTACAATCACCACGGTTTTATTTAATTCTTTGGTGAGCTTGTGTAGCACCTGCATAATTTGTACGGAATGTTTCATATCCAAATTATTCAGCGGTTCATCAAGCAAAATATAATCGGTATCTTGCGCCAAGGTCATTGCAATGTAAGCGCGCTGACGCTGCCCACCGCTGAGCTGATTGATATATTGATGACGAAACTCGCCTAAATCCATATATTCAATGGCATTATCAATAAAAGTGCGGTCATTTTTGGTTAAATTTCCTTGGCTATAGGGAAAACGTCCAAAAGCAACCAATTCTTCCACCGTTAAAAGCAAATTAATGTGGTTGGATTGTTTTAAAATAGAAAGTTGCTTGGCAATGTCGCTGCTTTTTTGTTGATCTAACGGCACACCATTTAGGCTCACGATGCCGCTATCGGCGCGCAGTAAACGGCTGATAATGGCAAGCACCGTGCTTTTTCCTGCACCATTTGGGCCAATAAAAGAGGTGATTTTGCCGCGCGGAATGGTTACCGAAAGGTTATCCACCACTTTTTTCGTGCCATAGGTTTTATTAATATTTTTAATTTCTATTGCCATTTTTTATTTGCTCTTAATAACAGATAAAGGAAATACACTCCACCGACAAAATTCACAATGATGCTTAGGGTTGTATTAAAAGTGAAAACTTGGGAAACCAATAATTGCCCGAAAACAAGAGTGATTACCGCAATCAACATTGCTGCGGGGATTAACACTGCGTGGCGATAAGTGCGAATAAATTCAAAGGTAACGTTCATTACCAACAAGCCTAAGAAGGTTAAAGGCCCCACAAGTGCGGTGGAAATTGAAGTTAAAATTGCCACAACAATGAGCAACCGTTTAGTGATCACCAGATAATCCACGCCTAAATTAATCGCCTGTTCACGCCCAAGGGCAAGCACATCAAAATAGCGTACATAGCGCCGGGTATAAAGAATGGTAGCGAGCAAGCCAACCAATGCGATCCATAAAATATCAATATTGATGCGGTTAAAACTGGCAAAGCCAATATCTTGCGCGATCTGAAATTCATTCGGATCGATCAGCACCTCCATAAAGGAGGTTAAGCTTTGGAAAAATGTACCGAAAATGATCCCCACTAAAAGCAGGAAAAATAGACTTTGCTGCTCCGTTTTAAATAGAAAATGATATAGCCCCATTGCGAATAAAATCATCAAACTGGTGCAAGCAAAAAATAACACAATGGGGTTCATTGAGGTTAAGGTGTTAGAACCAAAGAGAAAAATAATCAGGGTTTGAATGAGCAAATAAAGGCTATCCAAGCCCAAAATACTTGGCGTTAAAATGCGATTATTCACAATGGTTTGAAAGATCATTGTCGCCAGTGCAATGGCCACGCCTGTCATTACAATGGCAAGCACGGCTAGGGCGCGGTTGTATAAGGCATATTCCCAACGGCTAGGCAGATGATAGAACACATACAGCACCACACTCAGCAAGGCAAAAATACTGAGTAAAATCAACGATATTTTAGGATTATAGAAACGCTTAGCCATTTTGAATCCTTTGTTTTAACAGCATATAAAGAAAAATGGCACTGCCGAACACACCCACAATGGCGTTAATGGAAATTTCGTAAGGATAAATTAGCGAACGCCCTAAAATATCACAAAAAAGCACAAAAACAGCACCCAGTAGCGCGGTGTGAGAAAGCACTTTTTTCAAATTATCGCCTAAATAAAGAGTAACAATATTAGGGATAATCAGCCCGAGAAAGGGGATCACTCCCACAGAAACAATGATGATCGATGACACCGTTGCCACAATCGCCAAGCCTAAATACAGCACTTGCTGATAGTTCAAACCGAGATTAACAACAAAGTCTTGCCCCATTCCCACAATGGAAAAGCGATTGGCAAACACATAGGCAAGAACAAGTGCTGGCACGCTGAAATATAACATTTCATAACGCCCAGCCATCACTAAAGAAAAATCCCCTTGCAACCAACCAGAGAGATTTTGCAACAGATCTTGTTGGTAGGCGATAAAAGAGGTGATTGAACTAATAATATTGCCAAACATAATGCCCACCAACGGCACGAAAATGGTGTCTTTAAATTTGAGGCGAGAGAGTAGCGTCATAAACAATAACGTACCGAGAAAAGAAACCAGAATCGCCACGCTGGTTTTGAGCAACATTGACGCAGAAGGAAACAGTAACATTGCAATTAAAATGCCAAGCCTTGCACTGTCCATTGTGCCTGCTGTGGTTGGGGATACAAAACGATTGCGACTCAACTGCTGCATCACCAAACCACAAATACTTAATGATGATCCTGCAATTAAAATACTCACCAAACGCGGCACACGGCTGATTAAAAAGATCTGCCATTGGGCGGAATCAAAGGCCAGCAAACCTTGCAGATTGACCGTACTCACACCCAAAAACAGCGAAATACCCGAAAGCAACAATAATAAGATAAACAAATAACGGCGTTTAACCATATAACATATTTTGCAAATGAGAATAATTAGCATAATTATACCAAGTATTATCACGTCAGGGCTACGCTGCAAAGGAAAATTAAAGTGCGGTGTAAAAATTCTGTATATTTAAAATCTTTCATAGAAAGCACTATTTTTCTTATCATTTGGAGCGTATGATAGGCAAAATTTTATTGATAACTAATGAGGAATAGAATGGAACAGCAATTTTCTCCTTTATTTCAACCTTATGTTTTGAATAATAATGTTGAAATCAAAAATCGTTTAGTGGTAGCCCCTTTAACGCATTTTGCTTCAAATCCCGATGGTACATTGGGAAGCCAAGAAGCTCAATTTTTGCAAGGGCGAGCAGAAAATATGGGAATGTTCATTACTGCGGCGACGTTGGTTTCCGAAAATGGTAAAGCTTTCCACGGACAGCCAGAAGCCTTAAATGAATGTCATTTGGAAAGTTTATGTAAAACGGCTGATATTATTAAACAACAGGGAGCAAAAGCCATTTTACAAATTCACCACGGAGGAAATTTAGCGTTATCTGAATTGTTGAATGGAAAAGATAAAGTTGCCCCTTCGGCAGATCCTAAAACTGGAGCAAGGGCTTTAACTCAGGAAGAAATTTTACAAATCATTCAAGATTTTGCTCGTGCTACAGAGCTTGCTATTCGAGCTGGGTTTGATGGAGTAGAAATTCACGGAGCAAATGGTTATTTAATTCAGCAATTTTTCTCTGCGCAAAGTAATCAACGTACAGATGAATGGGGCGGCAATTTAGCAAACCGCCTGCGTTTTCCTCTTGCAGTGATTGATGCCGTCAATGCAGTGCGCGAAAAACATCAATGCCCAGAGTTTATTATTGGTTACCGTTTATCACCAGAAGAACCCGGAGAGAATGGTTTAACAATGGCAGATACACTTGAACTTGTTTCTGCTTTAGTTGAGCAGCCGTTGCAATATTTACACGTTTCGCTATGGGATTTTTACAAAAAAGCTCGCCGTGGTGCGGATACCAATGCAGCTCGCCTTGAGCTTATTCATCAGCGTTTAAATGGTCGTTTGCCATTAATCGGGGTGGGGAATTTATTTACCGCAGAACAGATCGTGGCAGCCTTGAATACTGGGTGGGTGGAATTTGTTGGGGTGGGTAAGTCCATAATGATTAATCCAAATTTGGCGACCTTAATTGCTGAAGGAAAAACGCAAGAAATTATTACCGCACTTGATCCTGAGCAGCCTGATCATTATCGCATACCCGATCATTTGTGGTCGCTATGTGTGAAAGGAAGCCCTTGGTTACCACCAGTGCAAGGACAAGATTGGCAGCCTGTCGATATTTAAAGTATGAATTATTGAAAACGCAAATAGCACTCAATGAGTGCTATTTTTATATTTATCAAGTTCGGTGTGATTTTTATTAAAATGTTTGTTTTATCTCAATGAGCGGCAATCAGTTGTGATAGATAAAATCCGCCAACTTCTTGAAATTTCAAGCATTAAAAAAGCCTTTCGAGTGGTTACAAAAGGCTTAGTTAAGTGTTTTGGTGCTCTGAGCGAGACTTGAACTCGCACGTCCTATGGACACTACCCCCTCAAGATAGCGTGTCTACCAATTCCACCATCAGAGCAAAATTCGGTTTAAATTATTGTGGGATATCTGAGTTTTGTTTTTCTTCCGCTTTTGGTTGCTGTTCTTGAATTTTTTCGGCAACTTGTGAAAGATTATCAAATTTGCCTTGTTTAACTTCACCGTGGTGAGAATTAATATTCGCGATAGCAAGGCTAGTAATAAAGAAGATAATTGCTAAGATTGCCGTTGTGCGAGATAAAAAGTTACCCGCACCACTTGAACCAAATACTGTACCTGATGCACCGCCACCAAATGAAGCACCTGCATTCGCCCCTTTACCTTGTTGGATTAGAATAAAACCAATAAGGGCAACAGATACAACTAAGTAGATAATTAACAGTGCTTGATACATTATTTCTTCTCTTATTATTGGATACCAAAAATTAACGGGCAAATATTAGCGAATATTAAAACGCTGCGCAAGGAATTTTCTTAAAAAAAATCATTGATTGTTTTAATTATAAGCAATTTAGCGTTCAACAAAATTTACGATTTTCTCACCGCACTTTTCTTTCTCAGTGCTTTTGCTTTTTGAGTTGTTGCCTGCTGCCGTGATAATGCACTAAGCTGTCGTAACGCATCAAAATTGGTATAACTGAGCATTTCAGGCAGGGATTGCACCAATTCGTGCATAAATTGATGATAACTCAGCGCTTTTTGGCTAATACTGTTGAGCTGTGCTTCCCAGTGGGCGGTCATATCTGGTAGCGTGGCAATGTCAGGCAGGGCTTGAATTAAAATTCGTCCTGTTTCGGTGCTGTGAATATGACGCCCTTTTTTATAAACAAAACCACGCTTAAATAGCAGTTCAATAATGCTGGCGCGCGTGGCTTCTGTGCCTAAACCATCGGTTTCGCGTAGGATTTTTTTCAACGCTTTATCTTGTACGAAACGCGCAATCCCAGTCATTGCGGAAAGCAGCGTTGCATCTGAAAAGGGCTTTGGTGGTTGCGTTTTTTTACTCAGAATTTCGCCTTTTTCACAGAATAATTCTTGCTCTTTTTCCACTTCAGGCAGCAAAGGTTCAGCATTATTTTGCTCATCATTTTCTTTGCCCCACAGTTCTTTCCAGCCTGCCACTTGTAAATTGCTGGCTGCTGCGGCAAATTTTCCTCCCGCAATATTTAAGGTGATTTTACAGCGGCGGTATTCCGCATCTGCGCAGAATTGGGCGAGATATTGGCGCGCGATAAGATGATAGATATTACGTTCCATTTGCGTCAGATTGACAGGGCGATTTTTTGCCGTTGGAATAATTGCGTGGTGTGCTTCCACCTTTTTATCATTCCAGCAACGGTTTCGCTGTTCAGGATTGATAATAGTCGGTAACGGCTGATAATCGGGCGCGTGAATGGAAATAGCATTCATCACCTTATGGCGTTCAGCGAAATGTTCTTCAGGCAAATAACGGCAATCGGAACGCGGATAAGTAATCAAGCGGTGCGTTTCATATAAGCGCTGGCAAGTATCTAGCACTTCTTGCGCTGAAAGCCCGTAGCGTTTTGCCGCATCAATTTGCAAGGCGGAAAGGGAATAAGGCAAGGGGGCGGCTTCTTTTTCGCGTTTGTCTTGATAATCCGTTACCGTTGCAGGCTGGCCAGTAATACGCTTCACCACATTTTCCGCTAAGGCGCGGGAAAGCACACGGCCGTCTTCATCTTGATAATCTTCGCAGGCTTTACTTGGCTGCCAAAGAGCGGTGAATTTTTGTGGCGTTTTTTCCAGTGTTTGCACAAAAGCCTGCACTTCAAAATAATCTTTCGGTTGGAAGTTTTCAATTTCTAGATCACGGCGAACGATTAAGCCTAGCACAGGCGTTTGCACGCGTCCTACCGAAAGCACACCACGATAGCCTACGTTCTGTCCACGCTTAGTGTAAGAACGCGTCATATTGATGCCATACAGCCAATCCGCTCTGGCGCGCGCAAGCGCTGAGGTGGCAAGGGGGATAAAGTTTTGATTCGATTGTAATTTTTTTACCGCTTTTTGCACCGCACTTGGGTTTAAATCGCTAATTAAGCAGCGTTGAATTTGTGCTTTTTTCTCAGCAGAAAGATTGGCGTAGCTAAACACTTCGTCCACCAACAATTGCCCTTCACGATCTGGGTCGCCGGCATTGATAAGTAGATCTGCTTGATGAATCAGTTTTATTACCGTATCTAGCTGTTTTTTCACTGATTTTTTTGGGATAAGCAGCCATTTTTGCGGCACGATAGGCAAATCTTCCACACGCCAAGTTTTGAATTTGGGATCGTAAGCTTCGGGTTCAGCTTGCTCTAACAGATGACCGACGCACCAAGTAACACAGTCATTTTCACCACAGCGAATAAAACCATCACCGCGCTGATGAGGTTTGGGCAATACATCAGCAATGGCGCGGGCAAGGCTAGGTTTCTCGGCTATAAATAATCGCATAGGGGACAACATCAATCATCTAAAACAAAGTTCGGCATTCTAACACAGATTTGATTATTCCCAATTTATTAATTTTTCGTTAGAATGTCGCCACTTATTAACATTGAGGATAAAAATTATGTTTGGAAAAGGTGGCTTAGGCAACTTGATGAAACAAGCTCAACAAATGCAAGATCGTATGCAAAAAATGCAAGAAGAAATTGCACAGTTGGAAGTAACAGGCGAATCAGGCGCAGGATTGGTAAAAATTACGGTGAATGGTGCGCATAATTGTCGTCGCATTGAAATCGATCCTTCGCTAATGGAAGACGATAAAGAAATGCTCGAAGATCTTATCGCAGCGGCGTTCAATGATGCGGTTCGTCGTGCAGAAGAATTGCAAAAAGAAAAAATGGCATCTGTTACCGCAGGAATGTCATTACCCCCTGGCTTTAAAATGCCATTCTAAATTTTCCCTAATTTTGCACCGCACTTCGTTTCTTATTAAAAATCAAAGTGCGGTGTGTTTTTTGTTTATTTTTAGGCAAAACAATGCAAACAAGCCCATTATTAGAAAATCTTATTGACGCATTACGTTGTTTACCTGGTGTCGGTCCGAAATCTGCACAACGAATGGCGTATCATTTATTGCAACGAGATCGCAGTGGTGGAATGGATCTCGCCCGTGCATTAACTGCCGCAATGTCGCAAATTGGCCATTGCGAACAGTGCCGAACCTTTACTGAAGAAGAAGTTTGCACCATTTGCAATAATCCACGCCGTCAAAACACAGGCTTGCTTTGTGTGGTAGAGCAGCCTTCCGACATTCAAGCCATTGAACAAACAGGACAATTTTCAGGACGTTATTTTGTCTTAATGGGACATCTTTCCCCGTTAGACGGCATTGGGCCAAGAGAAATCGGCTTAGATTTACTTAACAGGCGCCTACAAAATGAAGCCTTTCGTGAAGTGATCCTTGCCACCAACCCAACGGTGGAAGGCGAAGCTACCGCCAATTACATCGCGGAACTTTGTATGCAACAAAATATCAAAGTAACCCGCATTGCGCACGGAATTCCTGTCGGCGGTGAACTAGAAACTGTGGATAGCAACACCCTCGGCCATTCTTTCTCAGGGCGGAGAGAGATTCAGTATTAAATATTGGAAAATTCAATGCGGGGATAATAAAGAAAAGAATGGACTAGCTGAACTCTAATTAAAAATCTAATACATTAATTTTAAAAGATTTTTATTTTAAATATGTCTATAAAGGGTACTAAAAGGGTACTAAAAAACAAAATCAACATAACCCACAATAAACCAAAATAAACGATTAAAGCCAGTGTTTCCACGGTTTCCCATTTATTCCCGCATAATTCCGCCAAATTCCTGATAAAAAACGCTGAAAGGCGGGAAAAATGGGGATTTGTTGAAAAAATGAAATAGCCCCGTTTTGGGGCTATTGTGGCTGATTTTATTTGCTTAGGCAATCTTTAATAAGATAGCCGGCGGATTTTCCTAAGATATACGGCTTATAAATGTCCGTACATCTAATAACTTGAACTTTGCCCCCGTTTTCTTGATAGGTATCAACAAATAGCCCATCTTTGCGGCGTAACGTATAAGCAAAAGAAGGGGCGTAGATATGTCTATTTTCTTCTTCTGCACGTGGAACATAAGCGAGGATAATGCAATCCGTCCAGATTTTTTGTAATTGCTCTGATACTTCTTGCGTTGCCTCACCAATAACTACTTGATCAACCTCAATGAGTTCCGCAAAGACTTGCGGCGTTAATAGCCCCGTTCTGGTGTATTTGATACGATCTAATAGCCCAGCATTTTCTTTCAAATGCGCCCACACATCACCCGCAATAACGCACACATTCGGCAATTTTCCAATGTCGCCCGCAATTTTTGCTTTTGCGTCATCAATAATTTTTAAAATATCCGTACTAGTGTCATTAAGTTGTTTTTTCGCTGTTTTTAAGCTCAAAACGTGATCGCTATCATAATTGTCCGCATTTTGTGCTAGGGTGGCAACTTCAATTTCACGACCCAGCCCGATAACATCTTGCGTTACGTTTAAAGCATATTGTTTGAGATTATAAGACGCTTCATATTCTTCACGGTAATCCATAGGATATTCAATATCGTGTTCATCTAGTGTGACGATAATTGATTTTGCATATTCTGGCGTAAGGCGATTTGAAACCCCGTGAATTTCGCGGATTGTTGAAGTCAATCTAAAGGCTTGTCGCCCAAAAACAGGAACCGCCCCGCCCTCGTTTGGAATTTCTGCAATAGGGAATAAAACTTCACTTACAAAATTCGCGTTAAAATAGCCCTGTGCTAGTTTTGTTAAAACGGGGTCAGTAACCCTTAATGTTCTTAATGTGTTTTGCGTACTCATTAATATACTCCTCTTAGTCCTTTGGTAATTGCTAAAAATGCTTGCTTATATGAAACTTTATGCCGTTTCATATAAAACATAATATCTCTGTCTAATGCCTCCCCCTCTGCTTTATGTCTTTCTTCTGCGGTTTGTTCTAATAGCTCTCGCGTTCTTTCCCGTTCTGTTTGCATTGATAAATTAATGATCGTTCCTCTGCTTTTTAACAGGGCTTTTATCTTGCTTGCTAAACCTGCTTCCCCCTCTTTAAGGGTAACAATGCCGCTTTCATCAAATGTATCCGTAAGGGAGATAATTTCTCTTGCAAGCTCCCTTTGTCCGGGCAAGATATGAAGATTTTTAATAAGTTCCTCGATAAAATCTTCATTTCTTTCTTTTTGAAGTTGCTTTCTAAGCGCCTCATTATCTTTTTCTAGCTGCTTATTTTTTTCAGATAATACCGCTAATTTATCGTCTTTCATTATTCCCCCCGTTATTTATGGATTAAATTAAATGCTTGTTTATAGGTGATATTTGCAACAGATTGTAAAAATTCTGCTTTGTCTGTTGCGTCTTGTGGATTATCTAAAATCTTGATATTAATTTCGTCGTTGAGATTAATCACGCTCACGCGTGGATCTAACATTTCTTTTATGGCTGGTTCGTCTTTGCCTTTCAATAAAAAGCCAATATGCTTTAAATATGCGCCAATGCCTTTTATTGGGTTCTGCTCATTCTCTTTTCTGAAAAATGCGCAAGAAATCCCACTAATCTCGCCGTTTTTTATTTTGCCAAGTAAATCGTCATTAATTTCAATTTCTGCAAAAAGTCGGTTATTAATATTGTATAGCTTCGATACTTCCCCTAGTTTTGGTTCATCATTATCCGGGTGTCCAATCACGGCATTCGCAGAACGTAAATCTTTATCATAAAACTGTGCAATAGATTTTATTTCGTCTTCTCTAACTTGTGTTGTTCCGCTCTTAAATAATCCGCCTCGCAATACCTCAAAAATAGCCTTTTTCATTTTTTGCCCCTTTGTCTGATTTTTATCAGATATTTTATAGAGGTTAGTTGTGTGGTTTAGTCTGTGGATTAATAAACAAGTGCAAAAACAAAAAGCCAACATTAAAAATTTCCCCCTAGGGTTGTAAAAAGACGGGGACAGGGGGGACACAGGGGATACAAAAATGAAATGCTTTATTTTTCATTATGTTACGTTCATTTTTGTGTCCCCAAACAGGGCAAAAATTGGGGACACAATAGGGGGACACGCAAGAAAAAAGCCCGTTTTTGGCGGGCTTTGTCTGTTTTTTATGCGTTAATCCTCTTCTTCTAGCAAATAAACGAGGTAAGAACGCGGGCGATTTTGGTCGATATTCTTCGGCACGCGCACAACATAGGGCTTTGCTTTTTCTGCACCGGGTTTTAGCATTCCTTTATTAATTAACACGTCGCACGCCATTTTTAGCGGGTAGCCGTCAATAGCTTCTTTAAAGGCTTGGGGGTAAATATAGAAATGTTCTTTATTACCGTTTAACTGCGAACTAAGCACGCGATAACCTGCCGTATCTCTAATGGTAATATCGCCACGGCTTGGCACTTCAATAAAACGGCTATCCCGATTAGCTAAAAGCCAATCTATCACCCCTTCGGAGATTTTCCGATCTTCTCGGTTTTCAATGCCAAATTCTGCGAGCCAGTCATTAAAACACTTTATTAATGCTTCGCTATTGCTATGCTCGCTCCAGCCCGTTAAATGGCGGGAGAGCTGCAACGCCGTTTCTAAAATAGCAAATCGCCCTGCCACGCGTTGCACTTGCGCACTTGCGTTTTCGGGTAAACGCTTCTGCCATTGTTCGGCATAGGCTTTATAAGTGGTTTTCACGCGCTCACTTTGCTCAACAAGATATTCAAGCCACGCGCGCCCAATCACGCCATAATGCGAAAGCGTGGCTTCGTTTAAGTGGTCGGCGTGGGCTTTGCTGTTGGGAAAGCCTGAAAGGTTGCAAGGTTCGCTAATTGGCACATTTAAAAGGCGCACGAGTTGCCCCGCATTAATGTCCACGCCTTTTAATTGTAGATAGGTTTCTAAATCCTTTTCGCCCGCAGAAAGTGCGGTGATTTTCCAGCGCGTAAATTCACGGTTTCCCCCTTCTTTCATTCCTTGCAAGCGTCCACTTCCGTTAAATAGGGAATAGGCAATATTTGCCACGTCATTAAAATTTTTTGCTTGCCCGAGTTCGTCAAGGGTCATAAAGCCGTCATTGCGTGCGGCAGCTTCGTTATTCATTGCGTGCGGCGTGCTGTTCCAGTTCAATGAAATTTTCTCACGGTTGCCATAAACGCTATTGGCAAGGTTTAATGTGGTGCTTTTCCCTTTGGTAGAATGATTATGCAAATGCACGCCAAAAGGTTCAGCGTTTAATAGCGATAATAGCGGGCTTGCCAATGCTGTGGCAATGCCTAACATCATTGAGGCGTTTCCCTCAATATGGCGCGCGATTTCCTGCCGCCAGCTCTCAAGCGTCCCTTTTGTGGTGTAGCCCTCTTTGCTGCCGCTTTTTTCAGTGAAAATCACGGGCTTTTCAGGCTCGCCGATAATCTCGCCATTCGGCAATAAATACGCGCCACCATTCCAGCCCGTTTTATTGGTGATAATCCATTCGGGCTTGTTTTCGCCCTGAATATGGAAATAATCCACCAAGTTTTTTAGTTGCTCACTGGTGGACATTCGCAAACCGTTCGCCTTGAATTTATCCCACGCTTGCGCTTTGCCAAAGTCTGCCGTTGGCATTGCTTCCGTGATAGTTTTATGATTAAAAGCGTGCTGCCATTGGAAAATATAATAAAATTGTCCCGTGTTGCTAATGCCTCGCCCTACAATTTGCAAATCATCACAAAGCCACGTGGCCCGCTCGCTGATAATATCGCCGTCGCGGTCTAATTTCGGCACAACATAATAAAGTCCGTTTAATTTTCCCGTGCGGTATTCAATAAACGGGGCGGATTTATCTTCATTCCGCTCTTGGCTCAATTCCGCCACCTGTTGCGCTTGTTTTTTGACTTCCTCATTGTTGCGCAATTCAGCAATATAAGCACTTGAGTTCTCCAATCTTTGCCCAATGCTATCAATTATTTGTACTATCTCGGCTTTGGTATGCTTGGCTAAATTAAGTTGGATTTCGGCAATTTGTTCTTTACTCAATTCGCCGCACTTTACAACACAAATAACCTTTTGATTTTCAGGCGCAAGGCGTAAACGGCTGATTTCTTCAAGCTGATCACTGCCTAAAATCACAGGTTTTTGCTGGCGGTTGCCGTGAATGGCTTCATTAAGTAGAAGCCAGCCTTGCCCGTTGCCGTCTTTTCCCCACAGATTCCACGCTTCACTTCCCGCTAAAATAAGCATTTCATCAAGTGGGGCGTTGGGTTGATCTTTCAAAAACGGGGCATTTTTTAATTTAGTTTTCATTTTGCCCCCTTAACTGTGTTTCAATAAAATTCATTTTATCAATGCCAGCACTGCTAATATCAATGAAACACCTTAATAGCAATTTTACACGGTTGATCTCTGCAAAAATTTCTTTTTCATTGAGTTTTTTGCCACCTTCAATGAGTTTAAAACTGGGGGTTGTATTAAGCATAGCGCACCCCCTTAATTCTTGCGATAAATACCGCACTTTCACGGGGTAAATTTAAAAATTGGCGGGCTGCCGCTTCGCTTTGGGCATAAGTTGAAATGTGTAGGCGTGTGCCTAGCAATAAGAATTTATAGATCATTGCTGTAACTCCACTGAATAAATGTTGAAAAGTTACCGCTAAAGTTGTCAGGCTTGGGCGGTAACGTGTTACGGGCTGACAAACTGCGATCAGTGGAACACAGCAAAGGGCGAAACCTTTCCCATAACACGCCACCATAGATAGACGCTCTCGGCTTTCGTGAAGCGCTGGGCGTTCTTGGGGTGTGTTGGTACTACGCATAAAAAAACACGCATTAAGCGGCGTGTATTCATACGCCACTGATATATCGTTCGAGTTGTCAGGCTCGGCACTTTTTGAAAGTGCGGTGATAAAATACGACAAATTTCCCGCACCTGTCAATCTTTTTTTGTTAGAATGTGATTTAGTCATTGTTTCGCTCGGTATTGTTAAATAATGGCTAGGGGCTTTTCCTTGTTGGTCGCTTGGAAAAGCTCCGCTTGTTTTTCCGTTCATTGGTTCGCACTCGCTAAATAGCGTTGCACCTCTTGGGCACTGAAAAGCGTGCTGTTGCCGAACTTGGTCTTTTTAATTTTGCCTTGTCGGGCTAGGCGGTCTAATTTTCCGCGCGATACGCCAAAAAGTTCTGCCATTTCCTTTACGGTGTAATGCTTGCAAAGGTCTGTTGCTTGTGTGTCATTCATTGCCTTTCTCCTTGAATGTGAGTTGAATATTTCGCCCGTTCATCATAACCGCAGAAAATCGTTCATTTAAGTCAAAAATGATTTATTTTGGGTTATTTTGCTCGGGCTTTTATAGGCTATAAAACTCTTGGAATGGCGTCAATATGCTCATAAAGAGCATAATTTCAGTAAAATGTGACAGATTTTATTGATTTTTGTCACGTTTTTAAAATTTAAATTTTTAAACGCAATTTAAACTCTATTTAAACGTCATTTAAACGCCATTTAAAAATTGAGTTTAAAAAATAACCAATAAATACACTCAAAAAAAATTTTTATTTTTAAGTTTGATTGCTGATTTTTTGTGCTAAATCTCGGCGTTCTTTATTTAGTTTTCGCTGATTTCTGATAATGCTGTAAATATGGCTTTCGCTTAAATGAAATTTTTTTACAAGCTCTTGCAAATTATCGCCGGTAAAACTGTGATAAATTTCGTTATCTCTTAATGCAACCTTTAAACGGCTTCCAAAAGGTAAATAAAAACTTTTCCCGCCAAAATATTCACCTAGCTTAAAGGCGAGTGATTGGGCTTTTTTTATTGCGTTTTCTTCGCTTTCGCCTAGCTCTTTTAGCTCATTGGCAAAAACGTCAATAATTTCACCTAGAATAGTCGCCCATTTACCGCGATAGTTTGATAAATCTTCTTTTTTCATTCTCTTTTTTCCTTTTGTCTGTGATTTATCAATCAATAATAAATAGGGATAGCATTTTTCTGAGTTTGTGGAGTTTCAGACATTGCCAATTAGGGACACAAGGGGACACAACAATAAATATAATATATTGATTTTATTGATTATATTATATTGTGTCCCTAGTGTCCCCCGTGTCCCTAAAGAAATAGCAAGGCGAGGGGGAATTTTATAAGGCATTTATTGCGGGCATAAAAAAAGCAAGCCTAAAAGCTCGCTTTCTTTTGCGGGGTTAGATTAATCAAATAGCCCCGTTCCCTTTGCACATTGCTCTACATAATCGCCCCATTGTTGCATAGCTGGGCGACGTTGTTCGACATAGTCGGCGCGGTTATAGGTTCGGCTTGTTTTGTCGCCGATTTTATGTGCTAAACAGCTTTCCCCAATGCGGTGATCTGTCATTTGGTCTTCTAGGTAAGTTCTTCCAACAGTTCGCAAGCCGTGGGCGGTTTGCTCGCCCGTGTAGCCCATTCTTCGCAAAGTGCTAGCTATCGTTCCTTTGCTCATTGATTTAGGTAGGCGACTGCGCTTAAAACTAGGGAAAACAAATTTGTGCGTGCCAGTGATTGGGCGCAGTTGTTTCAAAATATCAATCATTTGGCTGGATAGTGGTACAGTATGCGCAAATGCGCCCGTTTTGACTTTTTTCATCTTTTCCGCTGGGATATGCCAAAGATTTTTTTCAAAATCAATTTCTGACCATTCAACCGATACCGCTTCAGATGGTCGAACCATTGAAAGCAATTCCCATTTAAAAAGATATTTGGTTAATTCTTCCCCTCTGTCATCTGCCACTGAGCGCATAAGCGAGGGCAATTCAGAATAGTGAATAGCCGCATTGCTAACTTGTGGCTTTCTGTGGTATGCGCCTGACGCTTTATAACAAGGATTGATTTCAAGCGCGCCTATTGTTACAGCATAATCTAAAATCTGATTAGCTAGATTAATCATTCTATGCAAAGTGTCGTTATAGCCCTTTTCGTCTAATGGCTTGACGGCATTAACCAGCAAAGGAGAATTAATTTCAGTAACGGGATAATTCCCAAGAATTGGAAATAAATACATTTCTAGCCGTCGCCAGTTCTTCAGCATTGTCAGCGGTTTGATTTCATTTTCTCGCTTCTTGCGCCATTGTTCAGCAATAGCGAGAAAGGTATTATTTAATCTTTGCGCTTGTTCTGCTTTTGTTTGGGCAAGGTGAAATTTAGGGTCAATGCCTTGCACTAGGAGCGAACGGATTTCTTCGCGTTTTGTGCGTGCTTGTGCTAGCGATAATTCGGGGTAATTGCCAAGCGTGAGCTTTGTGCGCTTTCCTGTGGCTGGGTTGTCATAGCGGATCCGCCATATTTTTGAGCCTGTTGGCGTAAGCTGTAAAAACAAGCCGCCACCGTCATTTAATTCATTTCTTCCACCCGCTGAAAATTTCGCTTTTTCTGCCTGCGTGTTGGTTAAAGGTTGAATAATTCTCGCCATTTAGTACCCTCCAAAATTTACTGATTGCGGTATAAGGTACTAAAAAAGGTACGAAAAAGCAAAATCAAAATGAACTAATATGAAGCATAATAAACGATTAAAAGGGGGGTAAATGTAGGAAAATCAAGGGTTTTGAAGCTTTATAAATCAGGATAAACTACTATGAATTATGGATTTGGTGCGACTAGCTGGACTCGAACCAGTGACCCCCACCATGTCAAGGTGGTGCTCTAACCAACTGAGCTATAGTCGCACTGAAATTTGCGAGCTATCTTAGCGAGTTTTATTGCGTAAGACAAGCTTGTTTTGCATATCAAATAATTAATTGACATAAATTTAATCAATGGGTTAGCGTTTTTTGCTGTTTTTTTCGTGTGGGCGATCTCGATCTCGTCTTGTTTTAGGCGTATAATAGCCCGCAATTTTTAGTTTGTATTTTGAAGAACAATGGAGTAAGTAATGTCTAGAAGACTAAGAAGAACCAAAATTGTATGTACTATGGGGCCTTCTACAGACCGTGGTAATAATTTAGAAAAAATTATTGCGGCGGGCGCAAATGTAGTGAGAATGAACTTCTCTCACGGTACGCCTGAAGATCACATTGGGCGTGCGCAGCGTGTGCGTGAAATTGCACAAAAATTAGGTAAAACTGTGGCGATTTTAGGGGATCTACAAGGGCCTAAAATTCGTGTTTCTACCTTTAAAGATGGCAAAATTTTCTTAAATGTTGGTGATAAATTTGTTTTAGACGCAGAATTACCAAAAGGTGAAGGTGATCAAGAGTCTGTAGGTTTAGATTATAAAACCTTACCGCAAGACGTTGTTCCGGGCGATATTTTATTATTAGACGATGGTCGTGTTCAGTTGAAAGTATTATCCACTGAAGGCGCGAAAGTGTTCACTGAAGTGACAGTTGGCGGTCCTCTTTCAAATAATAAAGGGATTAACAAATTAGGTGGTGGTTTATCTGCAGACGCGTTAACTGAAAAAGATAAAGCGGACATTATCACTGCAGCACGTATTGGTGTAGATTACTTAGCGGTGTCTTTCCCACGCTCAAGCGCAGATTTGAACTATGCGCGTCAATTAGCGGAAGAAGCAGGACTTAAAGCAAAAATTGTTGCGAAAGTAGAACGTGCGGAAACCGTAATGAGTGATGAAGCAATGGACGATATTATTCTTGCTTCTGATGTGATTATGGTGGCGCGTGGTGATTTAGGGGTTGAAATTGGCGATCCTGAATTAGTAGGTGTGCAGAAAAAATTAATCCGCCGTTCACGTCAATTAAACCGTGTGGTGATCACCGCAACACAAATGATGGAATCGATGATCAGCAACCCAATGCCAACGCGTGCGGAAGTAATGGACGTAGCGAATGCGGTATTGGACGGTACAGACGCAGTAATGCTTTCGGCGGAAACTGCTGCGGGTCAATACCCAGCTGAAACGGTGGCTGCGATGGCGAAAGTATGTTTAGGCGCAGAAAAAATGCCTAGCGTAAATGTTTCACGCCACCGTGTTGATCGCACTTTTGAAACGATTGAAGAAGCAGTTGCGATGTCAGCGATGTTCGCAGCAAACCATATGAAAGGGGTTGCGGCAATTATTGCAATGACAAACAGCGGCCATACAGCGAAATTAATGTCGCGTATTAGCTCTGGCTTACCAATTTTCGCATTATCACGTCATCAAGAAACCTTGAATCTTTGTGCGTTATATCGTGGTGTTGTGCCAGTTCATTTCGATCAAGAAAGCCGTACAATCGAAGGCTTAAAAGCTGCGATTCAATTGTTGAAAGATAAAGGGTATTTAGTAACAGGTGATCTTGTATTACTAACCCAAGGTGATCTTTTAACTTCTGGCGGAACAAACACTTGTCGCACATTAGTGGTTGAATAATCTCATTTTTAACCAGAACTAAGATTGAAAAAGAAAAGTTACCCACCAAAATGGGTAACTTTTTTATTTGATACCTATCAATTTTAATCGGAATAGCATTTCCTTATTTTTCCTACTGATTGTTATAATGACGACGTTTAACTTTATCGGGAGAAAGCATAATGAGCGTATTTAGCAAAGACCAAGTATTGGACAGATTTCGTTTTCGTGCCGCAACGCGTTATTACGATCCAAACAAAAAAGTGAGCCGTGAAGATTTTGACTATATTTTAGAGCTTGCACGTTTATCGCCAAGTTCTGTAGGCTCAGAGCCTTGGCACTTTGTGGTAATTCAAAACCCCGAATTGCGTGAAAAATTGAAACCAGTGAGTTGGGGAATGGCAACGCAACTTGATGATGCGAGTTATGTAGTGGCGCTTTTAGCCAAGAAAAATGCCCGTTACGATTCAGATTATTTTCATAATGCTTTGGTTAAGCGTGGATTAACCGCAGAACAAATGGAAAAAGCAAAAGAAAAATACCGCACTTTTCAGCAAAATGATATGAAAGTGCTAGAAAGTGAGCGTGCATTATTTGATTGGACAAGTAAGCAAACCTACATAGCCCTAGCGAATATGATGACAGGCGCGGCATTTATTGGCGTGGATAGCTGTCCAATTGAGGGCTTTAACTATGATGCGGTAAATCAAATTTTAGCGGAGGCAGGGGCGTTTGACCCAGCGGAGTGGGGCGTTTCTGTGATGGTAACCTTTGGTTATCGTGCGAAAGAGATTAAAGCCAAATCAAGAAAATCGATGGAAGAATTGGTCACTTGGATTGAATAAATTTTAAAAAAAACCACCGCACTTTATTTTCTCAACCTTGCTAGCTAGATAAATGCTAGGTGTTAATGAAATAGAAAAACTGAAGTGCGGTGGTTTTTTCGTGAATTTTCGCATTATGAATCCAAATGAAGATTAGCTTCTATCTTGTTTTATCAATTTATTAATCTACTTCAACTAACGAGCTGTCGTTCCACAGTTCTTCTAAATATTCCATCAGGCGTTCTTTCTCGTCTTTGTTTTTAATCCCTGTTACATCTACGCCAGCTGCACTGGAAAAACGGATACGAATATGAATATCATCAAATTTTTCTGCGATCTTTCTAGGTAAAACCTCTTGTAGTTTGGCGATAATTTTTAATTGATATTCTTGGCGTTTTTTGTCGCTTTCTTTCATAAAACGGATGTCTAACTGTTTCATTATGTTCTCCTTGTTTTCTTGATTATTTATTCTGTTCAGCAAAAATGAGAAAATTTGCACCGCACTTTTATTTTTAGGATGTTAAGCGGCAAATCGCATTTGCTTTTTAGGCTTCATTTGATGAATGGTATTGGTGATGACTCCAATAATTGGCAACGCAGACCACTTTTCACATTTGATGCTTTGCATTTTGGCGTCTAGCGGCAGAAAGATAAATTCTTTACCGTCATAGGCAGCAAACTCATATACGCAGAAGTGGTGATTTTGTTCCATTACGACTAAATCACCAATGCTAAGATGATCGCTTTGTTCCACCACAAGCATATCGCCCATTTCAATTCCCCACGCCAACATATTTGGATTGGTTACCTGAACAAAGCAGGTTTTTTGTGGGCGTTTAATGCAATATAGGTTTAAATCAAGTTTTCGATTAAAGGTTGAGTTGAAAGATTCACTATCCGTTAAAAATGGCATTGGCTGATAGGAAAATGGGGGTTGTTCGTTGAGGTAATTCATCATAATGCTCCGCTAATCATCAATTTACTGGTTGTTTATACAGTGAAGATGATACTGGTGTTTTATACAGTTCGTCAATACTGTATAAAAACTTTTTTTCACTTTTTTGTGTGGCTAAGGCAAATCAAGGGAAGAAAGAAGAAAATAATGTGTTTTATCTAATTTATAGGGAAATATTTCTATATTTATGCAAATAATATGCGTTAATTTACGATTTTATATTTTCTTTAGCACAAAATTAGGCTATCTTTACACTCGCTATGGGGGATCTAATTTTAGATCTGAATATCAACAATCTTCTGAAGTCATTGATCTTCAGTTTTAAACACAACATTGTAAATAATTATGAACACATCTCGTTTATATTCTCTGTTTTTTCACGGAAGTTTAGTGAAAAGAATTTCTATCGGTTTAGTGCTAGGTTTGCTACTTGCGATTATTGCGCCAAGCTTGCAATCTGTACTCGGTTTCAACCTTGCTGAAAAAGCGGGTTTTTTAGGTAAAGTGTTTGTGCGCTCATTGCGTGCTGTTGCGCCAATTCTTGTATTCTTATTGGTAATTTCAGCCATTGCGAATAAAAAAATTGGTACGCAAAGTAATATGAAAGCTGTGGTGGTTTTATATTTGTTAGGCACGTTCCTTGCAGCATTAACTGCGGTGTTATTTAGCTTTGCTTTTCCAACCGAAATCGCACTACAAACACAAGAAAATTCTTTATCGCCACCAAGTGAAGTTTCTCAAGTATTAGGCACATTAGTGTTAAATGTGGTGGACAACCCAATCAATGCGTTATTTAATGCCAACTTTATCGGTATCCTTTCTTGGGCAATCGGTTTAGGTGTTGTATTACGCCACGCGTCAGATACCACGAAAAATGTGATGAATGATCTTTCTGAAGGGGTATCAAAAATCGTTCACTTCATCATTAGCTTTGCGCCAATCGGGGTGTTTGGTTTAGTGGCAGAAACCCTTGCAGATAAAGGCTTGGACGCGTTACTTGATTATGTGCGTTTATTATGCGTATTAATCGGTGCGATGCTATTTACTGCGTTCGTGGTAAACCCAATTTTAGTGTACTGGAAAACACGCCGTAACCCGTATCCATTAATTTGGACTTGTGTACGCGAAAGTGGTTTAACCGCATTCTTCACACGTAGCTCGGCGGCAAATATTCCTGTAAATATGGAATTAGCGAAACGCTTAAACTTAAATGAAGATACCTATTCTGTATCTATTCCGTTAGGTGCAAGTATTAATATGGCGGGTGCGGCAATTACCATCACCGTATTAACCTTAGCAGCAGTGCATACTTTAGGTGTGGACGTTTCATTCCCAACAGCCTTGTTATTAAGTGTGGTAGCGAGTGTATGTGCTTGTGGTGCTTCTGGTGTGGCTGGAGGCTCATTATTATTAATCCCATTAGCTTGTAGCTTATTCGGTATCTCAAATGACATTGCCGCGCAAGTAATGGGCGTAGGCTTTATCATTGGAGTGTTACAAGATTCTGCAGAAACCGCATTGAACTCATCAACTGACGTGGTGTTTACTGCAGCAGTGTGTATCTCTGAAGAAGAAGCACAAAAAAGCTAATCTTTACTAAAGATAAAAAAGAAAAAAGAGCGGATGAAAATTTCCGCTTTTTTTTATAGGTGGCTAATATGATTAAGATCGAAAATGCAACATTCCAGCTTGCTCATTATCAACGCTTAAAAATTGATGAATTATCCATTCACCCCAATGATTATTGGGGTGTAGTGGGCAGCAATGGCAGTGGCAAAACCGCGCTCGCCTTGGCGCTGGAAAGCAAATTGCCTTTACTGGAAGGCGCAATGGAAAATCGCTTCCAAACTATTTGTTCCCTTTCTTTTGAAAAACAACAGAAAATTGTGAGTGAAACCTTTAAAGATCGCAACAATGATGGCGTCAGCCCTGATGATTTCGGCAAAACGGCCAAGCAGACTATTTTGGCTGAACAGAACGATCTAGCGTTATTTGAAGAATATATTTCTCTGTTAAAAATCACCGCACTTTTAGATCGCCCTTTTATCCAGCTATCCACGGGGGAAAGCCGTAAAGTATTACTGTGCCAAGCCTTAGTGCAACAACCTGATTTGCTGATTTTAGATGAGCCTTTTGAAGGGCTGGATCAGCAATCTGTCAAAGAATGGAAAGCATTGCTCGCGCAGTTACAACAAAAAATGGCGATTTTACTGATCTTAAATCGTTTTGAAGATATTCCTGATGAAGCCAATCATCTCGCTCTGCTGGAACATCAAGAGGTTATTTTGCAAGGAGAACGCCAGGCTATTGAGCAACAAAGCCTTTATCAACAACTTCGCTATGCAGAATCCGCCCAGCATATCCCCTTGCCTGAACGCGCTGTCCCTGAGATAAAACTCGATGAAAATCAACCGCTCTTTGAATTAGAACAGGTTACCATTCAATATGGCGAGAAAAAATTCTCGATAAACTTGATTGGCAAGTTAAGCGTGGCGAAAACTGGTGGATCAAAGGCCCAAATGGTGCAGGAAAATCTACCTTGCTTTCGGTAATTAGCGGTGATCACCCGCAATCTTACGCCAATAAAGTGCGTTTATTTGGCAATCAACGCGGTTCGGGCGAAACGATTTGGCAAATCAAACAAAAAATTGGTTATGTCAGCAGCCAACTGCATATGGATTATCGCGTGAATTGCTCCGCGCGAGATGTGATCCTATCGGGCTTTTTTGACAGCATTGGCGTTTATCAAAAAGTGCCAGATGCCCTGCATATTAAAGCGATGGAATGGCTTGCCCGTTTAAATTTAACCGCGCAAGCTAATCAGCCGTTTAAATCCTTGTCTTGGGGACAACAGCGTTTATTGCTGATCACTCGTGCAATGGTAAAACATCCGCCCGTGTTGATCTTAGATGAACCCTTACAAGGGCTAGACGGCGTGAATCGTAAACTGGTTAAAGGCTTTATTGATCAACTGGTGACGAACAGTGAAACGCAGTTACTTTTTGTTTCCCACCAAGATCAAGACGCGCCAAGTTGTATCACTCATTTATTTGAATTTGTCAATGAAAATGGGCATTATCGCTATATACAAAAGGCTATTTAATTTGTTAGACTTCAATCAGTTATCACCCATTTTAAGGAGAGAAAAATGGAATTGTTAGACGGTTTTCCAGTTGCTGTGGTCGTCTTTGTTATCTTTGTGATTGTTGTACTGTTTTCCACCTTGAAAACCGTACCGCAAGGTTATCATTGGACGATTGAACGCTTTGGGCGCTACACTCGCACCCTCACCCCTGGGCTAAATTTTGTCGTGCCTTTTGTGGATCGCGTAGGGCGAAAAATTAATATGATGGAACAGGTATTGGATATTCCTTCGCAAGAAGTGATCTCAAAAGATAATGCCAATGTATCCATTGATGCCGTGTGTTTCGTGCAAGTGATTGATGCGCGCCGTGCCGCTTATGAAGTAAACCATTTAGAGCAAGCGATCATCAATTTAACGATGACGAATATTCGTACCGTGCTAGGCTCAATGGAATTGGACGAAATGCTTTCGCAGCGTGATAATATCAACGGACGTTTGTTATCCATTGTGGACGAAGCCACCAACCCTTGGGGCATTAAGGTAACGCGTATTGAGATCCGTGATGTGCGTCCACCACACGAACTCATCGCCGCAATGAATGCGCAAATGAAAGCAGAACGTAATAAACGTGCTGAAATCTTGGAAGCAGAAGGGATTCGTCAAGCGGAAATCTTGCGTGCAGAAGGGGAAAAACAATCCCGTATTCTCAAAGCGGAGGGGGAACGTGCGGAAGCCTTTTTACAAGCGGAAGCCCGTGAGCGTGCCGCCGAAGCAGAAGCCAAAGCCACCCAAATGGTGTCGGAAGCCATTGCCGGCGGAAACACCAAAGCCATTAATTACTTTATCGCACAAAAATATACTGAAGCGTTAAAAGAAATTGGTGGTGCGAATAATAGTAAAGTGGTGTTAATGCCACTTGAAGCAGGCAATTTAATTGGTTCAGTAGCAGGCATTGCCGAGCTATTAAAAGGTGAAAAGCAATAATTTGCCTATCAATATCAGGGGCATTGCCCCTTTAAATATAAACTAAGGGGATAAGTATGGAATGGCTCGCAACTTGGTCAGTGTGGCACTGGCTTATTTTAGGCTTTGGCTTATTAATTGCCGAAATTCTCATTCCGGGCGTATTTTTGCTCTGGTGGGGCTTGGCGGCCATTATTATCGCAGGTGTAATGGCATTATTTGTCACCTTATCCTTAACCTTTTTAGTAATTGGCTATGCCATTTTAGCCATTATTTTAAGTTTTTCTTGGTGGAAATACCAACACGGCAAAGATCTCCAAGATCAATCGCACACTTCATTAAACCAACGGGATCACGCAATGCTTGGAACAAAAGGCATCGTGCAAGAAATCAATGAAAACGGCATTGGGCGTGGTCATTTTGGCGACACCACTTGGCGAATTCAAGGCAAGCATTTGCAGGTTGGCGACGCCATTGAAGTGTATAACGTGGAAGGGATCACCTTATTTGTTAAGAAAGTAGAATAGCACAATGAAACATTTAATTATTTTCGCCCACCCAAATGGGCAAGACAGCTTTAATCGCAGCATTTTAGACCGCACTTTGAACGCCAGCCGAGCGCTCAAAGTAGAAACCCAAGTGCGTGATTTATATCAACTAAATTTTGATCCCGTCATTTCGTGGGCTGAATTACAAGGGGCAAATCAAGGCATCACTCCCGCAGAAATTCGCGAAGAACATCAGCTCATTCGTGAGGCGGATTTGATCACTCTCGTTTATCCCCTATGGTGGATGGGTTTTCCTGCAATTTTGAAAGGCTATTTAGATCGCGTGCTGAGCCACGGCTTTGCGTATAAAACAGAAGACGGACAATCTGTCGGCTTATTGCAAGGCAAAAAAATGCAACAGTTTATCACCATTGGCAGTAATGTTGAGAAATATCAACAACTTGGCATTGATAAATCGTTGCGTGATTGCTTGGTGGACGGCTTATTTAATTTTTGTGGTATTACCGATATTCAGCATAAATTCTTTGGTGATATTCATATTATTGATGACAAGGCGCGCCAACAAATGCTTGAAGACGTGGCACAAATTACTTCGCAAAATTTGACCGCACTTTTATCCGCAAAAGAAATCTCAAACACCAAGGAAACCCCATAATGAGCAACGAAAACAGCCTGAACCATTTTTCTCTCATTAGCCGCTTATTCGGCAATCTGTTTTACCGCTCACCGCAAGATGCTACCTTGCAAAATGTCTTTGCTTGGTTGCAACAAAAGCCACTCAATGGACTATGGCCTTTGGAAACGGATAAACAAAGCGAACAAGCCCTTGAAGCCTTACAAATGAAGATTGATTTAGCCTTATTAGATCAAGAATATCAGCGTTTATTTGCTGGCGAAAAAGCACTCGTGCCAATGAATATTGAAGCTTATGAGCTTAAGTCCGAAGATTTCATCGCTTTCCGTCAAGAACGTGGAATGCCCGAGTTAGAACAAAGTGCGGTGAATTTTCCGCTTGTTTTTCTCACCGCTTCTTGGATTGAAGATAATCTTGATTCCGTTGAAGCGCAACAAACCTTATTTGCGGAATTTCTACTACCTTGCGCCACAAAATTCTTAAACGCCGTGGAAACGCAAGCCAATCTCCCTTTCTACCGCTCACTCGCTATTCTCTCACGAGAAATCCTTTCCGCAATGGCTGATGAGTTGGAAGAAACTGCTCTTTAGGGATAAAAATTTCTGAAAAAACCACCGCTCTTTAATGGGTAATTTAATGGCCAATGTCTATGAAAAAAGGGTGAAAACATTATTTCACCCTTTTATTTTCTAATCATACAAACTTGGATCACTTTCATTTGGACGGGTTTTGAAACGCCGGTGCAGCCACATATATTGCTCTACGCCTTGCAAGATTTCTTGTTCAACCACTTGATTCATTCGAGTAGCGATGTCAATTTCGGTATTGAGATCAGAAAAATCTACGGGTGCGGATACTTTCACGGTGTAGCCTGAGCCGTCTGCGTTGCGTAATGGCGCAAAAGGAATCACTTTGCTGTTTGGGGAAGATTTCAATAAATAATAACTGCCCGTTGTGGTGGCGGCATCTTTCACCGCAAAGAAAGGCACAAAAACAGCATTTTTCCGCCCGTAATCGTGATCGGGCGCATACCAAATAATTTCACCACGGCGTAAGGCTTTGATCATATTGCGTAAATCTTTGCGATCAAGCATATCTTTGTTAGAACGTAGTCGTCCCCAAGTTTGCAGCCAATCCATTAGCGGATTATCGTTTGGGCGATAAACCCCAATGCCGGGGGTGTAAAGCCCTAAAATTCTTGCCCCTAGCTCAAGGGTAAGAAAATGCACGCCCGCTAGAATCACGCCGTCTTTTTGGTAGGTTTTTAGGTATTCAATGCCTTCCACCTTCGACCATTTTTTGATCCGTTTATCCGACCAAAACCACGCCATTCCTGTTTCAATAATCGCCATTCCCGTGGCTTTCACATTAGCCTGCGCAATGTCATCAATTTGCTGTTCGCTATAATCAGGGAAACAAAGGGTAAGATTTCGCTTGGCGATTTTCATTCGCCGCTTGCCAACGCTTAACTTAGAAAAGAGCCAGCCTAATCCATTCCCTATCTTTAACAAAAGGGGATAAGGCAAGAAAAGAATGAGCCGCCAAATGGTTAAACCAATCCAAAATCCCCAATATTTTGGGGCGAGAAATGCACGTTGAAATCTTGGAAGTGATGAATTTGCCATAACTAAAAGAAAGCTGTTCGTTAAAATTGGTTTAATCAAAGCGGTAGTTTAGCGGAAATTTTAGTAAATAGCATTTATCCTATGGTAAAATCTGCAAAAATTTGTCATTTAATGGAAAAGAATGAGGTCAAAATGGCGCAATATTCTACTCAATTTCAACAAGCGAAAGTGCTTGTTCTTGGCGATGTGATGTTAGATCGCTACTGGTTTGGTGCAACTAATCGCATCTCCCCTGAAGCCCCTGTGCCAGTGGTGCGTGTGCAAGAAAATGAAGAGCGCGCAGGTGGTGCGGCAAACGTGGCAATGAATATTGCTTCGCTCAATGTGCCAGTGCAATTACTCGGTTTAACAGGGCAAGATGAGGCAGGCTCGGCGCTTTCAACAATGTTAGAAAAGCAAAACATTGATTGCAATTTCGTGCAATTAGCCAGCCACCCAACCATCACCAAATTACGCGTACTTTCTCGTCATCAGCAATTATTACGCCTTGATTTTGAAGAAGATTTTCATAACGTAGAAAGCGATTCATTATTAGCGAAATTACAAAGTGCGGTGCAAAATTTCGGTGCTTTGATCCTTTCTGATTATGGCAAAGGCACACTTAATCAAGTGCAAGCAATGATCCAAATTGCCCGCCAAGCTAAAGTACCCGTGCTAATCGATCCTAAAGGCACGGATTTTGAACGCTACCGCGGCGCAACCCTATTAACCCCAAATATGTCAGAATTTGAAGCAGTGGTGGGCAAATGCCATAGCGAAGATGACATTGTGGAAAAAGGCTTAAAATTAATCCGAGATATTGAATTAAGTGCCTTATTGGTTACTCGCTCAGAAAAAGGAATGACCCTACTCCGCCCAGATCAACCACCATTCCACCTGCCAACAGAAGCGAAAGAAGTGTTTGATGTAACCGGTGCTGGGGATACGGTGATCAGCGTGTTAGCAACGGCATTGGCAGATGGCCGCAGCTTTGAAGAATCCTGCTATTTAGCCAATGTTGCCGCAGGCATTGTGGTGGGCAAATTAGGGACTTCTACGGTGTCGAACGTAGAATTAGAAAACGCCATTCACGGACGCACAACCACTGGCTTTGGTGTGATGAACGAAGAACAACTTAAAGAAGCCGTGGCGCAAGCCAAGCAGCGCGGTGAAAAAATTGTGATGACCAACGGTGTGTTTGACATTATTCACCCCGGCCACGTTTCTTATTTAGATAACGCCCGCAAGCTCGGCGATCGTTTAATTGTCGCAGTAAACAGCGATGCTTCCGTGAAACGCTTAAAAGGCGAAAGCCGCCCAATCAACCCACTAGAAGCCAGAATGGCTGTACTTGCCGGGCTTGCCGCAGTGGATTGGGTAGTAGAATTTAGCGAAGATACTCCGCAACGTTTAATCAGCGAAGTGTTGCCTGATCTGTTAGTCAAAGGCGGCGATTATAAACCAGAAGAAATCGCAGGCGGAAAAGAGGTTATAGCCAACGGCGGCGAAGTCAAAGTGCTAAATTTCGAAAACGGCTTTTCGAGCAGTAATGTGATTAATAAAATTCGATCATTGAAATAAAAGATAGAATGAAGTTCGAAATAGGAAGTGCGGTGTAAAAGTACCGTACTTTTTTATATCCAATAATTAAATATTTATAAGTAAAAAGGCGAAATCACAATTTCGCCTTTTTTAATGCAATTATTTCGCAATCCGTTTGTATTTAATACGGTGAGGTTGCACAGCATCAGCGCCGAAGGTTTTCTTCTTCCATTCTTCATAGTCTGAGAAGTTACCTTCATAGAAGGTAACTTTGCCTTCATCGCCGTAATCCAAAATATGGGTCGCGATACGGTCTAAGAACCAGCGGTCGTGGGAAATCACCATCGCACAACCCGGGAATTCTAAGATCGCATTTTCTAAGGCGCGCAAGGTTTCCACATCAAGATCGTTGGTTGGTTCGTCTAATAACAGCACGTTACCGCCCGCTTGTAATAGCTTGGCTAAATGTAAGCGCCCACGTTCCCCACCTGAAAGCTCACCAACGCGTTTTTGTTGATCTACCCCTTTGAAATTGAAACGCCCAACATAAGCACGGCTTGGGATTTCAAAGTTGCCAATACGCAAAATATCTTGCCCGTGTGAAACTTCTTCCCATACGGTTTTGCTGTCGTCCATTTCATCACGGAACTGATCCACGGAAGAAAGCACCACAGTATCACCAAGGGTGATGCTACCGTTATCTGGCTGCTCTTGCCCTGAAAGCAT
This sequence comes from Avibacterium volantium, assembly GCF_049366555.1. Lineage (GTDB taxonomy): Bacteria > Pseudomonadota > Gammaproteobacteria > Enterobacterales > Pasteurellaceae > Avibacterium > Avibacterium volantium_A. The sequence continues at coordinate 98,536 of NZ_JBMMGT010000007.1, forward strand.
ACGGAAAAGGGTGGATTTCCCTGCGCCGTTCGCCCCGATAATGCCAACAATCGCGCCTTTTGGAATGCTGAAAGATAAGTTATCAATCAAAGTGCGATCGCCATAGGATTTACTCAAATTGCTCACTTCGATCACTTTATCCCCTAAGCGTGGGCCAGGTGGAATAAATAACTCATTGGTTTCATTACGTTTTTGGTATTCACCGCTGTTTAATTCTTCAAAGCGAGCCATACGCGCCTTGCTCTTCGCTTGACGACCTTTTGGATTTTGGCGAACCCATTCTAATTCTTTTTCAATGGATTTTTGGCGAGCAGATTCAGCCGCTGCTTCTTGGGCTAAGCGTTTTTCTTTTTGTTCTAACCAAGAAGAGTAATTGCCCTCCCAAGGAATGCCTTCACCACGGTCAAGCTCTAAGATCCAACCAGCTACATTATCTAGGAAGTAACGGTCGTGGGTAATGGCAACTACTGTGCCTTCATAATCGTGTAAGAAACGCTCTAACCAAGCCACAGATTCGGCGTCTAAGTGGTTGGTTGGCTCATCTAATAAGAGCATATCTGGTTTTTCGAGCAATAAGCGGCAAAGTGCCACACGGCGGCGTTCGCCCCCTGAAAGATGCTCGATTTTTGCGTCCCAATCAGGCAGACGCAGGGCATCAGCAGCACGTTCAAGTTGGTTTTCAAGATTATGTCCATCGTGCGCTTGGATAATGGCTTCTAGCTTTGCTTGCTCGGCGGCAAGTTTATCAAAATCCGCATCAGGATCGGCATAAAGCGCATAGACTTCATCTAAACGATTTAACGCAGTTTTTACTTCCGCCACCGCTTCTTCTACCGCTTCACGCACGGTTTGTTGCGGTTCAAGTTTGGGTTCTTGTGGAAGATAGCCAATTTTGATCCCCGGTTGTGGACGCGCTTCGCCCTCAAATTCTTTATCCACGCCAGCCATAATGCGAAGTAGCGTAGATTTCCCCGCACCATTTAAGCCGAGTACACCAATTTTCGCCCCTGGAAAAAAGCTGAGGGAAATATCTTTTAAAATATGACGTTTCGGCGGGACAACCTTACCGACACGGTGCATAGTATAAACAAATTGTGATGACATAAATTGTTCTCTTAGCTGTAAAAAGTGCGGGTTATTTTACTTGAATTTTTGCTTAATTAAAAACTGAATTTCTTGGCATTAATATAACTCTTGATTTATAAACCTCCCTGTCTTATTATAACTTAAAGTTTATGGATTATGAGGGCGAATGATGTTTGAATTGCTTTTTCACCCTGAAGCAATTGCTGAAATTGAAAGCTTAACACCATTAATGAAAGCAAAAGTATTAAATGCGTTAGATAAGTTAGAAGCACAAGGTAATTTACTTCGTTTTCCTCATACCAGACCGATTAGGGAAGGATTATTTGAGCTAAGAGCAGGCGGCAAAGATATTTCTCGCACTTTTTTTGCTTTTGCCATTGGGCAGAAAATTTATATTTTGCGTACTTTTGTGAAAAAATCACATAAAACCCCACTTAATGAAATTGAATTGGCATTCAAGCGTTTAGAGGAGATGACGGATGAAAGTTAAACCAATAAGTTACAAAACAGTAAAAGAAAAACTATTGCAAGATGAGGAAACCAAGGCGCTTTATATTCAAGAACGAAAAATAGAAGAATTACAGCTTTTGTTAAAATCATTACGCCAACAAGCAGGCCTAACCGTTTCACAAGTGGCAGAACGTATGGGGGTTTCTCAGCCAGCGGTCAGTAAATTAGAAAAAAATGCCAGCCGAGCTTCCGTGATGACATTACAACGCTATGCACAGGCTTGCGGCGCTGAATTATTGATTTCTTATAGTTAAATATTGATTTCTTATAGTTAAATTTAGTACAAGGCTATTTTTGCTATCGCCCTGATCGTAAATGGTCAGGGCATTTTTATGGATAACATTTTAGGCTGGGTCTACCTTTTGGCGAATTGAAAGCGAAAAAAAACCTCCCAAAAGGGAGGTAGGAAAGTAGTTTAGCTATTTATTTTGATTATTTTATTTAGGAACTTTATGAATATCAAGCAATCACTCGACAGGGCATATACTACCTATAAGCTGTTGATAAATAAATGATGAATTTACATTTTTTTGATATAAATCACAGAAATAGAGTTTTTTTGTTAGATTTTGTTGTTTAAATCAGCAAATGGCATTTTGTCTGCCTTTGGATTTAGTGGTAGGATTTTGCTTTCTTTTGTTTTAGTAAGGAAGATTATGTTCAAAAAATGCTTGGGACTCTTAACGTTAGTTCCGTTGCTTAGCGTTGCCCACCCGCACGCCTTTATTGATATGCAAAGTAAGGTGTTGGTGGAAAAAGGGGAGTTGGTTGGGTTCTCGATGCAGTGGGTGCTTGATGAGCCAAGTTCTGCTAGTATTATTTATGATTTAGCCCACTCCACCCAACCAAGCGATAAGCAAAAGCTGATTGATGAAGCAATGAAAAATATTGTCAATGAGCATTATTTTAGCTATCTCTTTGATAAAGATAAGAAAAAGATTAAGTACAAAGCGCAGCCGCAAAATTATGGAATGAAATCAAATGGTACACAAGTGATGTACTATTTTGATTTTTTGTTGTCTAAGCCCCAAGTGCTGAAGGAAAACCAGTTTGAATTAGCGACATACGATCCCACTTATTTTGTGGCAATGACTTATCCAACCGAAAATAAGCCTACAGAAAATAAACAAAGTGCGGTGGATTTTTCACAACTTCCTGCTCAATGTACGGGCAAGGTGATTGAACCGAATGTTGATGAAAAGGTGCGTGAATATGCGGCGTCTTTAGATCGTAGTCAGCGTGATGAGGACAGTTCCCTTGGCGAAGTGTTTAGCCAAAAAGTGGAGATTGTATGCCATTAAACAACCGCACCCAAAAGGGCTTTAAGTATCTGGCAATATTGCTGTTACTCGTAGGGCTAGGGTTTTATATCTTGCCTTATTTATTTGGGCAAACCATCAGTTGGCAAAAGGCCTTTAACCAGAGTATTTCTGGTTATTTACATCAAATTAAACAATATCCTGTGCAAGCAGGTTTAGGTTTAATGTTTATCAGTTTTTTGTATGGTGTGTTGCACGCACTCGGCCCAGGGCACGGTAAATTTGTCATTGCCAGTTATCTATCCACTCACCAAGCGAAATTAAAAACCAGCGTTCAGCTCACCTTGTTGTCTTCTTTAATGCAAGGCGTGGTGGCGGTGGCGGCGACCTCCATTATTGTGGTGGGATTGCGTTTGTCTTCTCATTATTTCAAATTGAGCCAACTTTGGCTTGAGCGATCCGCTTTTATTTTAATGTTCTTGTTGGGTGCATATTGGATTTATCAAAGTGCGGTGAAATTTTTGCGAGAATTTCGCCACAAGAAACGCACCATTTCGGTGGGAAAAATTCACGCCATCAAACCGATTTCGGCAAAAGCGATTTCAGAAAAGCCTGTTCAGCTTGTGCAATCTTATTGTGATCATAGCGATCACGCAGAAGGTTGCAGTTGTGGGCATCAACACTTGCCGAGTTCGCAGCAATTAGACAAGGCGACCAATTTTAAATCCCGTTTGCTTGTGATTTTAACCATTGGAATGCGACCTTGCTCTGGAGCTATTTTTATTCTTTTTCTTTCCTATATGCTGGATCTTTATCAATGGGGAATGGCAGCGGCAATGGCGATGGCAGTGGGAACAGGGATTACGCTTTCTTTATTTGCCTTGATTGTGCAATATGCAAGGCAGACCGCGGTGAAATTAGGGCGTTGGTATGTTAGCGCAGAACATTCCCCCTATGCCGAAATTGCGGTGAAATTGATTGCAGGGTTTCTGGTGATCTTTTTTGCGGCAGCATTATTTTATGGCACAACCTTGCCTGTGCGTGGTGGGGCGGTGCTATTTGGCGGATAATCTTTCAGATGAAAAATAGGGGTGAAATC
>NZ_JBMMGT010000008.1:0-98249 GCF_049366555.1 Avibacterium volantium
AATCTTTAAATAAAAAGCGGAATATTCCGCTTTTTTGCTTAACTTAATTGAAAATCCTCCGGATATTGCCTGCGCTTTAACTCGCTTTCGTACGCTGTTTTACAGTGATTTTTATCAAAAAATAAACTATTTACAAAACTGTACCAAAATCGCCAACGGGCTTTTGGCTTATCTGCAAGCACGGCTCCGCGGTAGCAACGGCTGGAAAAGGTTTCATCAGCCGCGCCACCTGTTAAAGCGTTGCAAAGTTGGTCGATGGCAATCAACACGTGATAGCCCCAACGTTTAAATTTATTTTTTTGTGCATTTTTATGCTCCTCGTAGGTTTGTGACCAGCCAATTGACCAATCATAATCAAGTGGATTTGCTTCCGCCTCTAATAGCACTTTGTGCATATAGGCGTTTTCAAACATTTTTTCTTTTAGGGTTTTGCAGGCGTTCCAAACCGCTTTAAACTTGTCAAAATCTAGCGACTCGGCAGTGTTATCCGCACAAATGAGCGTGAAAATGCGTGGTTCGTAGTTATCTTACTGAGGTATGCTTTAAGTGCAATCCACCCCAAAATTGTCCACTTTACTTCTAGGCACGGGATTTCAATATGTCCTGTGCTAAAGATATAATTACCACATACAATATTTCCTGTTTTACTGACTTTATTGTCATTAACCCAGCTATGATAAGTCAGCGTTTCATTTTTGCTAACTTGCGGAAATACTAAATAACGTTGCTTACCACTTGCACTTTGCCACTGCCACTGGTTAATTCGGGTTTAAAACTATCAGGGCAGTTGGCGTAAGTCACAAAGCGATTTTGGTTATCAAAAATCCCCATCTCCCTAATCCAAAATCCGCCCACATTTTCAGGAATGGTTAGCTCAAAAATAAGCTGTTTATTATTGCGTGGATCAACAGAGATAGCACTAATATTGGCACGATGCACTTCGCGCACCAAGCTTGCATTACGACTATTTGGTGTACCCACTGCTATTTGAGTAATTGGCAGCGGTTGTTTGCGAGCAATGGCACTGGCAATCATTTGTGTGCCGTAATCAGTTAAAACCGAGTAATATTGTTTCGCCATAAAAATTCCTTGTTGGGATTAACGAGAATAAAAGATCACGAACCAGAAATTTTTGCACAAATTTGCACAGTGAATTGCACAGAAATCTTGGGTGAAATTTATGGCTACATATAACAGGTTGGCGTGTATAACGTGTACAAATTAAGAAAAGAGATAAAAAAAGACCGCACTTTAAGTGCGTTCTTTTTTTATAGATTTTATTCCTTACCCTCTAGTGGCGTAAATGGGCGTTCTGTGTGGCCTGTGTAAAGCTGGCGTGGGCGGACGATTTTCATATTGCCCGGTTTGAACATTTCTTTCCAGTGGGCGATCCAGCCAACGGTTCTTGCCAATGCGAAGATGACAGTGAACATTGACGTTGGAATGCCAATGGCTTTGAGAATGATGCCTGAATAGAAATCGACATTCGGATAAAGTTTGTGATCAATAAAGTATTGATCGCTTAATGCGATACGCTCTAGTTCCATTGCCACGTCGAATAATGGGTTATCAATATTCAACTCTTTTAGCACTTCGTGGCAGGTTTGACGCATTACTTTGGCACGTGGGTCGTAGTTTTTGTAAACACGGTGTCCAAAGCCCATTAAACGGAATGGATCGTTTTTATCTTTGGCACGCGCAATGTATTCTGGAATGCGGTCAATAGTGCCAATTTCTTCGAGCATATTAATGCAAGCTTCATTTGCACCACCGTGTGCAGGCCCCCAAAGTGAGGCGATACCTGCGGCAATACAAGCGAATGGGTTTGCGCCAGAGGAGGCGGCTGTTCGCACCGTTGAGGTTGAAGCATTTTGTTCGTGATCGGCGTGTAGAATAAAAATGCGATCCATTGCTCGTTCTAACACAGGGTTGACTTCATAAGGCTCGCAAGGGGTGGCGAACATCATATGTAAGAAATTACCCGAATAAGAAAGTTTATTCAGTGGGAACATAAAAGGTTGCCCAATGGAATATTTGTAGCACATTGCTGCAAGGGTTGGCATTTTCGCTAATAAGCGAATGGCGGTGATTTCACGATGTTCAATATCGTTAATATCTAAAGAATCGTGATAGAACGCTGCTAATGCACCGCTTACTCCACACATAATCGCCATTGGGTGTGAATCTCGGCGGAATCCGTGGAAGAAGCGGGAAATTTGTTCGTGAACAAGGGTGTGCTTGCGTACTAATTGGCGGAAGGCTTTGTATTCTTCGGCACTTGGGCGCTCGCCAAATAATAATAAGTGTGCCACTTCTAAATAATCGGCATTTTTTGCCAAATCAGCAATAGGATAACCACGGTGGAGAAGAATGCCCTTGTCGCCATCAATATAGGTGATTTCGGAAACACAAGAGGCGGTGGACATAAAACCAGGGTCAAAGGTAAAAAGTTTATTTTTGACTAGGGATTGAACATCAATGACATCATAGCCGAGTGAACCTTTACGCATTGGGAGTTCAAGTTCACGTCCATCATTTAGCGTTAGTTTTGCGTTGAGTTCTGTCATAGGTCTTCCTCTTTCGTTGGAGTTGATAATGTTGTGTTTGTTGAATTATTATACTTTCTAATGAATTTTCACTATAACCTGTTATGGAGTACCTGTCTTTAATATTTACAAAAAAATTTTGTTAAGGAAATGTTATTTTTTCAAAAATGAGAGGCAGATCAAAAAATCAGAAAAATGTTAATGTTTTGTTAATTGAATTAGTTGCTAATTGTGGGAATTTGATTTTAAATTATTCGACTAACACTGAAAGAAAAATCAGTGCGTGTTTCTGATTAAATCCTATGTATAATAAACCTAATGAATTTTTATGTTGTAAATTCTACCCAACCAAGCTAGGTGGTATTAATGAAACAAACGAGCCCAATTAGTGAATGGTTAGCTTCAAGCGCTTTAAATGGAGCAAACCAATCTTACATTGAAGAACTATATGAAAGTTATCTTCAAGATCCCCATTCTGTCGATGAAAGCTGGCAACAAATTTTCGATAAATTGCCAAAACACACTGCTGTAGAGCAAGCTCATTCCCCAGTTCGTCAATATTTTAAACGTTTGGCGCGAGATACTGGCGTGGACGGCACAACCGTGATTGATCCGAAAGTGAGCGGACGGCTGGTAAAAGTATTGCAATGGGTCAATGCGCACCGTAATAGGGGGCACTTGCACGCGGATCTTGATCCATTAAAAATTTGGCAGCGTATGGATTCGCCAACCTTAGATTATAAATTCTATGGTTTTACTGATGATGATCTTGATGAAGAATTTGATATTAGCGGTTATGTGTATGACAAAGATCGCATTAGCTTGCGTGAGCTTTCTTCCTCATTAAAATCAACCTACTGCGGCACTATTGGCCTTGAGTTTATGCACGTTAATGATCTTGAGGCGCGTACTTGGTTACAGAAAAAGTTAGAAAATTGGTTAAATCAACCTTTATTTAGCAAACAAGAACAGCTTAAATTCCTTGAAGAACTCACCGCAGCAGACGGCTTAGAACGCTATCTTGGCGCAAAATTCCCAGGGGCAAAACGTTTTTCTCTTGAAGGCAGTGATGCGTTTATCCTGCTAATGAAAGAAATTATCCGTCAAGGGGCAAAAAACGGCATTAAAGAAATTGTAATGGGAATGGCACACCGTGGGCGATTAAACCTATTAGTCAATGTGTTAGGGAAAAAACCAGCAGAATTATTTGATGAATTTGCAGGAAAACATCACGGAAACGGAACGGGTGATGTGAAATATCACCAAGGTTTTTCTTCTGATTTTATGACCGATGATGGCCTAGTGCATTTAGCACTCGCATTTAACCCTTCTCACTTAGAAATTGTAAACCCAGTGGTGCTAGGTTCCGTGCGTGCTAGACAAACCCGCATTAACGATGTAGAACGCTCACAAGTGTTGCCGATTACCGTACACGGTGATTCCGCAGTAGCAGGGCAGGGCGTGGTGCAAGAAACCCTGAATATGTCGGCGACCCGTGGTTATTCTGTGGGCGGCACAATTCGTATTGTGATCAACAACCAAATTGGTTTCACCACCTCAAATCCGCACGATACCCGCTCTACGGAATATTGTACCGACATTGCGAAAATGATCGAAGCGCCAGTTATTCACGTTAATGGTGATGATCCTGAAGCCGTGGCTTATGCGGCACAAATGGCGGTGGAGTTTAGAACCAAATTCAAGCGTGATATTTTTATTGATCTAGTATCTTATCGCCGCCACGGACACAATGAAGCGGACGAACCTTCCGTTACTCAGCCGTTAATGTATGATCGCATTAAACGCCACCCAACCCCACGCAAAGTGTACGCCGATCGCTTAATCGCAGACAATGTGATTGATGAGGCTTACAGCCTAGAATTAATGAATAAGTATCGCGATGCCTTAGACAACGGTGATTGCGTTGTGCCAGAATGGCGTGAGCGTGATGTGGAAGCCTCGGATTGGATGAAATTCCTTAGCCAAGAATGGTCAGATTACGAGGGCAGCTTCGATGAAGAACGCTTTACCGCGCTTGCCTTAAAGGTGTGTGAATATCCAGAAAATCACCCACTTCATTCGCGCGTGAAAAAAATCTATGATGATCGCCGCCTAATGGCAAAAGGCGAAAAACCATTTGATTGGGGAATGGCAGAAACAATGGCTTACGCCACCTTGTTGGACGAAGGCTATAACGTTCGCTTATCTGGTGAAGATGCAGGACGTGGCACATTCTTCCATCGTCATTCTGTTTTACATAGCCAAAAAGATGCCACAATTTACACCCCACTTACCCATTTGCATAATCAGCAAGGGCATTTTGAAGTGTGGGATTCCGTGCTTTCAGAAGAAGCGGTGCTGGCTTATGAATATGGCTATGCCACAGCGACACCAAAAACGCTCACCATTTGGGAAGCACAATTCGGTGATTTCGCCAATGTAGCACAAGTGGTGATTGACCAATTTATCAGCTCGGGCGAACAAAAATGGGGCAGAATGTGTGGTTTAGTGATGCTATTACCACACGGTTATGAAGGGCAAGGACCAGAGCATTCATCTGCCCGTTTAGAGCGTTATTTACAGCTTTGTGCGCAACAAAATATGCAAGTTTGCGTGCCTTCAACGCCAGCGCAGATTTACCATTTATTACGCCGCCAAATGTTGCGTAAAGTGCGCCGTCCATTGATTGTGATTACACCAAAATCCTTACTGCGCCACCCACTTGCGGTATCCAGCAAAGAAGAGTTGGTAAACGGCACTTATCAAAACGTGATTGGCGAAATTGACAAGCTCGATCCAAAACAAGTGAAACGTGTGGTAATGTGTTCGGGCAAAGTGTATTACGATTTATTGGAACAACGCCGCAAAAATAACCAAACCGATGTAGCGATTGTGCGCGTGGAACAGCTTTATCCTTATCCGCACGAAGAAATGAAAGCAGCGCTTGCCCCTTATGAACAGGTTACTGATTATGTATGGTGTCAAGAAGAACCACAAAACCAAGGCGCGTGGTATTGTAGCCAACATAACTTTGTGAGTTCATTGCCAGAACACGGCAAACTGCGTTATGTGGGCAGACCAGCTTCAGCATCGCCAGCGGTGGGCTATATGTCTTTACATAATGAACAGCAACGCGCCTTAGTGAATGAGGCTTTAGAATAATTTGTAAGCAAAAAGTGCGGCCAAAAATCACCGCACTTTTGTACAACCGAATGCAAATAAAACGCAAACAAAAGAAGGAACAGAAAAATGAGCGATTTTGAGATTTTAACTCCCGTGCTACCTGAATCTGTGGCAGATGCAACGGTTGCCACTTGGCATAAAAAAGTGGGTGATGAAGTAAAACGTGATGAAGTTTTAGTCGAAATTGAAACTGACAAAGTCGTGCTTGAAGTGCCGGCGGTTGCTGATGGTGTGCTAGAAAGCATCATTGAGGCCGAGGGAGCAACGGTGATTAGCAACCAAGTGTTAGGTAAAGTTTCCGCCTTAGCGGCGGCAGGCAATGCTACTAAAGAAAGTGTGCAAAAAGTAGAAAGCACGCCAGCAGATCGCCATTTAGCCAACTTAACATCAGAACCGACTAACGCCGATGTGGTTAGCCCAGCGGCACGCCGTTTATTAGCAGAAAACGATCTTAAAGCAGAAGAAGTGCAAGGCACAGGCGTGGGCGGACGCATCACTCGTGAAGACATTGAACGCACTGTGGCACAAAAAGCTGCGCAGGCTCAATCTAAGTCTCAGCCACAAGCACCTGAAGCACCAGCATTAAATGTATCAGGGCGTGATGAAAAACGTGTGCCAATGACTCGTTTGCGTAAGCGCGTGGCAGAGCGTTTATTAGAAGCGAAAAACAGCACGGCAATGCTCACTACCTTCAACGAAGTGGATATGCAGCCAATTATGCAACTGCGCAAAAAATATGCAGAGAAATTTGAGAAATCTCACGACACTCGCTTAGGCTTTATGTCTTTCTACGTGAAAGCCGTGGTGGAAGCACTAAAACGCTATCCAGAAGTGAATGCGTCTATTGACGGTGATGACATTGTGTATCACAACTATTTTGACATCAGCATTGCCGTTTCCACCCCACGCGGTTTGGTCACCCCAGTGTTACGCAACTGCGATAAGCTGAGTATGGCGGAAATTGAAAAGCAAATCAAAGTGTTAGCGGAAAAAGGTCGTGATGGTAAATTAACGGTGGAAGATCTCACGGGCGGAAACTTCACGATTACCAACGGCGGTGTGTTTGGATCATTGATGTCCACACCAATCATCAACCCACCACAAAGTGCGATTTTAGGTATGCACGCCATTAAAGATCGTCCAGTGGCAGTGAACGGTGAAGTGGTGATTCGCCCAATGATGTATCTTGCCCTTTCTTACGATCACCGCTTAATTGACGGACGTGAAAGTGTGGGCTTCTTAGTCACCATTAAAGAAATGTTGGAAGATCCAACGCGTTTATTATTAGAAGTGTAGTCTTAACATAGGGCGATAAGGGATCTTATCGCCTTATTTTTATTCATTGATATGCGGATATGATGAAGCATATAGCGATAAAAAGGAGAAAGATAAATCTATGAATTTACACGAATATCAAGCAAAACAACTTTTCGCCCAATACGGCTTGCCTGTCGGTGAGGGCTATGCGTGCGAAACCCTAGAACAAGGATTAGAAGCCATCAAAAAATTAGGTGGCTCAAAATGGGTGCTAAAATGCCAAGTTCACGCAGGCGGACGAGGCAAAGCAGGCGGCGTGCAAGTGGTTAGTTCAGAACAAGAAGTGCGGGCGTTTTTTGACAAATTTTTAGGCAAGCGTCTAGTTACCTTTCAAACCGATGCCAAAGGTCAGCCCATTAATCAAATTTATGTAACAGGTTGCGTGGCAGTTAAAAAAGAGCTGTATCTCAGCGCTATTGTGGATCGTAGCTCGCAACAAATTGTCTTTATGGTCTCCACAGAAGGTGGCGTGAATATTGAAGAAGTAGCGGAAAAAACACCGCACTTATTACACCGCACCAGCATTGATTTATTGGTTGGCGGAATGCCATATCAAGGCAGAGAATTGGCTTTCAAACTCGGCTTAGAGGGCAAACAAATCAAACAATTTACTGATCTATTTTGTCAGCTCAGCCGCTTATTTATTGAAAAAGATCTGGCATTATTAGAAGTGAATCCATTGGTGATTTTGGACAATGGCGATCTCGATTGTCTTGATGCCAAAGTGGTGGTGGACAGCAATGCCTTATATCGCCACCCTGATTTGCTTGCAATGCGCGATCTGAGCCAAGAAGATCCTCGTGAAGCCCAAGCAGAAAAATGGAATCTCAACTATGTCGCCTTAGATGGCAACATTGGTTGTATGGTTAATGGCGCAGGGCTGGCAATGGGAACAATGGATATTGTGAAATTATACGGCGGACAGCCAGCCAACTTCCTTGATGTGGGCGGTGGCGCAACCAAAGAACGTGTGGCAGAAGCCTTTAAAATTATCTTAACCGATCCTTCGGTGAAAGCCATTTTAGTCAATATTTTTGGAGGCATTGTACGCTGTGATCTCATCGCCGAAGGCATTATCGCTGCCAGCAAAGAAGTGGGCGTAAATGTGCCTGTGGTGGTGCGTTTAGAGGGGACAAATGCGGAATTAGGCCGCGCAATGCTGGCCGAAAGCGATACCAACATTATTTCAGCACAAAGTTTACAACAAGCGGCAAGCGAAGTCGTGAAAGCAGCAAAGGGAGAATAAAATGTCAATTTTAGTGAACAAAGACACCAAAGTGATTTGCCAAGGTTTCACTGGCGGACAAGGCACATTTCATTCAGAACAAGCCCTTGCTTATGGCACAAAATTAGTGGGCGGTGTTTCCCCAGGGAAAGGCGGCACAACCCATTTAGGCTTGCCAGTGTTTAACACCGTGCGCGAAGCCGTTGAACAAACTGGTGCCACAGCCACAGTGATTTACGTTCCGGCACCATTTTGTAAAGATGCCATTTTTGAAGCGATTAACGCAGGATTATCCTTAATCGTCTGCATCACCGAAGGCATTCCTACGTTGGATATGCTACAAGTGAAACAAAAACTGAATGAGACGGGCGTAGTGATGATCGGGCCAAACTGCCCCGGAATTATCACCCCTGAAGAATGCAAAATCGGCATAATGCCAGGTAATATTCATAAAAAAGGACGTATCGGCATTGTTTCTCGTTCAGGTACATTAACCTATGAAGCGGTTAAACAAACCACCGATGAGGGCTTTGGACAATCCACCTGCGTAGGCATTGGCGGCGATCCAATCCCTGGTTCAAGTTTTATTGATATTCTCAAACGCTTCCAACAAGATCCTGAAACAGAAGCCATCGTGATGATTGGCGAAATCGGCGGCAGTGCGGAAGAAGAAGCGGCAGAATTTATCTGTCATAATATCACCAAACCTGTGGTGGCTTATATTGCAGGCATCACCGCACCAAAGGGCAAACGAATGGGGCACGCAGGCGCGATTATTAGTGGCGGAAAAGGCACGGCAGATGAAAAAATCCAAGCCCTTCAACAAGCAGGCGTAACCACCGTAAAAAGCCTTGCAGAAATTGGGATGGCGTTAAGATCAATCTTGAAGCAATAGGCCATTTTTAAAGTGCGGTCAGTTTTTTGTGATTTTTTATAACAATGAAAACGTAGAGATGAATAGTATTCATTTTTATGATGAATAATTCAGATTTGCGAACCCAATGGTGCTATGTCAAAATAGCGCCATTTTTATATAGAAAGGAAAGACAATGCAAAAAAATATTATCACCACAGCAATTTTGCTCTCATTTTCTACCGCACCTTATGCTGCAGAAAATGTTCAACAAAGCGAACAACTCGCACCAATTTATGTTTATTCCGCTTATGCCGAGCCTGTAAGCGAAGAGCAAACGGCGTCATCAGTAACGGTTTTAACCGAAAAAGATTTCGCTGAACGCAACGCCAACTATGTTTCTGATGTATTAAAAACCGTGCCAAGCGTGGCATTGGGTGCATCAGGCGGACGCGGTACATTAACTAGCCTTTATCTGCGTGGCGCAGATCCAAATCACACTGCGGTGATTATTGACGGTGTGAAAGTTAATCCAGTGTCAGGCTATGGCTATGATTTCGGTGGATTAAGCCTAAGCAACATTGATCGCATTGAAGTGTTGCGTGGTGAGCAATCTGCTTTATGGGGCAGTGAGGCAATGGGTGGCGTGGTTTATATCACCACGAAAAGCGGGCTTTATAAGGATAAACCCTTTAATGTGGACTTTGATTTAGGCACAGGCTCAAAAGGCACTTATGACGGCTCACTGACTCTTTCTGGTCAGCAAAACGGCTTTTATTATAGCTTGCACGGTGATAGCCACCGCACAAAAGGCATTTCAGCTTATAGTTCAGATCGTTTCCATTACACAGCGGAAGATGGCAGCCGCGTGAGTACGGGGGGCGCAAAAGAGCGAGATAAATTCCACCGTGATGCACTATCATTGCGTGTGGGCTATGATGACGGCGAAAAAGGTATTGATTTTTTAGCCAGCCATTTTAGCCAAACAGCACATTTTGATAATAGTTATGCCGCAGAAACATCCTTTGATGATTATACCCGCACTCGTGAAACAACTTTTAAATTAAACGGTTATGTTGGAGCGGAAAAAGAGTTGTTTAAACATAAAGCAAGCGTTAGCCACCAAAAAACCGACAGCGATACACTTGGTTCGTGGGCAAGTGGTTATGATGCTAAAAAGTTGAATGCAAACTATCAGTTAGACATTAATTTTGATCGAGAAGGTGAGTTGCAACAAGCGTTGAGTTTGCTTACAGAGTATCAACGTTCTACCTATGATTTTGGTTCTTCGGCTAACCGTAAAAAGCATTTAACCGAGAAAAGCGTAGCGGCGGAATATCGTCTGTTCAGTGAAAATGAGCATAGCTTAAGCCTAAGTGGGCGTTATACCGATAGCAATCACTATGACAACAGCTTCACTGGACGTATTGCGGGAACTTATCGCTTATTGCCGAATGTGAAAGCACACGCAAGTTTTGGTACAGCCATTCAAAATCCAACAATCACTGAGTTTTATGGTTACAACGGCACATTTTTACCTAATCCAAACCTTAAGCCTGAAAAAAGCAAAGGTGGGGATATTGGTTTGCTTTTTGAAACCACAGATAAACGCCATAGCTTAGATGTAACTTATTTTGCGCGCAATGTGAAAAACTTTATTAGCGCCGCTTATTTGCCTAATGGGGTTTCACAAGCGGTAAATATGAATGGTTCAACTAAAATCAAAGGGGTTGAAATTGCCTATAATGGCAAAATTACCGATGATTTAAGCGCTTATGCCAACTATACTTATACCCAAACAAAAGATAGCAAAGGGCAAACCTTACTTCGCCGTCCAAAACATATGGCAAATTTAGGTTTAGCCTATCAAATTACTGAAGCACTGGGTACGAATGTGAATGTAAACTATGTGGGTAAACGCGTTGATACTTACTTTGATGAAACGACTTACGCTTCTTCACGAGTAAAAATGCCGTCTTACACCTTGGTTGGCCTTGGCGCGAATTATCAAGTTACGCCAAACTTAAATGTGTATGCGAACTTGAATAATCTGTTTGATAAAAAATATGAAAGCGTTGCAGGCTATGGCCAATATGGTCGCACCTTATATGTGGGCTTGAAAGGCAGCTTCTAACGTATAAGCAGATAGGCTTTTGTGAAAATGCGGTGTAAAATTAATAAAATTTTTACCGCACTTTGTTTTTTGGGACATCATTTTTTAATGCAAAAAATTCGCGTATTTTTCACCGCACTTTTCTTTTCCGTTCCGCTTTGGGCGCAAGAGCAATTTGTTTCGCTCACCCTATGCAGTGATCGCTTGTTGGCGGAATTAGCTCGCCCTGAACAAATTGCCGCACAATCTATTTATTCCAAAAATCCTTTGATGATGTTGGATAAAATTAATCAAAATAAACCCGCACTTAATGCGCGATTAACGGATTTATTGCCTTATTTGGATAAAACTATTTTGCTTAATGAACAGTTTTATCCCCAGTTGGTGGCAGATCTGAAAAAGCTTGGGGTAAAAGTTTTGCCTATTAATGATAGCCCACAAACGGCGGAACAGCTTTTCGCCTTGATATTGGAATTAGGCAAACGCTTTGACAACGAAACTCTCGCCCAGCAATTGGTGGAAAAGCTAAAAAATAGCGATTTTCAGCTCAATCAAAGGAATACGCAAACCTTAATTCTTTCCGATACAGGCGTAGTTGAACCGATTTTTCCACAATACCAAGTCTTGCTAAAATTGCTCGGCTTAACGCCCCTTGAAAGCACTATTACGGCACAAAATTTTTCCCTAGAGAAACTTTTGCGTGCGCAGCCAAATTGGCTGACTTCCATTAGTGATAAACAAGGTTATAACGGACAGGCGGAAGTGCTGACACACCCTTTGATTGCCAATATGTTCCCAGCACAGCGAATGGCGACAATGCCACTGAAATATGGTTATTGCTTTGATCAGGGCGTTTGGCAAGGCGCGGCGATGATTTATCGCCAACTGAATAAGAGAGAGCAAGCAGAATGAAACGATTAAACCTTTCCCTTTTTGCCTTATTGCTTTTGTTGATTGCTTTTGCGATTTTTCATCAGCTTGGGGATTTTGCTTATTTACGCAATGCACAGGGGATCGCCACCGATATGCGATCTTTAGTGTTATGGGATATTCGCTTGCCACGTCTTGGTTTAGCCATTTTAACGGGAGCAAGCCTTGCACTGGCAGGCAATGCAATGCAGGGGTTGTTTCAAAATCCTTTAGCTAGCCCAGGGTTGTTGGGAGCAGCAAATGGCGCAACCACGGCGAGCGTGGTTTTGCTCTATTATTTTTCTTTACCCTTATCTTTTCTATTGTTTGGCGGCATTTTAGGGGCGTTGAGTAGTTTTTTGTTAGTCTATTTCATCGCCAAAAATAAAGGCACAACAATGATGATTTTGGCCGGCGTTGCGGTGAATATGTTGCTCGGCTCGGTCATCGCCTTATTGCTTTCCAACGCACAAAGCCCTTGGGCATTAGCAGAATTATACCGCTGGTTGCAGGGTTCATTAATGTGGGCAAAAATCGAACCGCTCTTGCTTTCCTTGCCTATCGTGGCGGTGGGCGCAATCTGTTTATATTACCAACGCCGTTACCTCGATTTACTCACTTTTGGGGAAGAAACCGCTAGCACGATGGGCATTGACCCAAAACGTAGCTTTTTTATCACCACCCTTGGCGTGGCGTTGCTGGTGGGCGCCACCATTCCGCAAACTGGCACAATCGGATTTATCGGCTTAATTGCCCCGCACTTTGCGCGCATCTGGCTGAAAAAACGCCCTTCACAGCTTTATCTAACTAGCGGGCTAATTGGTGCGTTACTTTTGTTACTTGCCGATCTTGCTATTCAATATGTGCCGTTTTTCTCGCATATTTATATTGGCACGCTCACCGCCATTATCGGCGCACCTTGCTTGATTTGGATTTTGCTCACCCAACAACGGAGATTAGCCCGTGATTAACTTGCACAATGTTAGCCTTGCTTATGGCATTAAAAATATCCGTGCCCAAATTTCCCAAGGTAAATTAGTGGGCATAATGGGCGGCAATGGCGCAGGGAAGTCCACTTTGCTCAAGGCGATTGCGGGCATTTTACCACTGGAAACCGGCTCAATTTTATTGAACGACAAACCGCTCACCGAAATGAGCCTGACTGAAAAAAGCCAAATGTTGGCGTATTTTGCGCAAAGCACTAATATTTATTGGGATTTATCTGTTTATGACGTGATTGAGCTCGGCTTGCCCGAAACATTGTTTACTCCCAAGGAAAAAGTGCGGTCAAAAAAAGACAAATTTTTTGATCGTTTATTTAATTCATCACACCAACAATGGCAGCAAGAAAAGATCCAGCAAGCCGCGAAGCAATTTTCTGTTCAACATCTGTTAGAACAACCTTTCCAACAGCTTTCAGGCGGCGAAAAAGCCCGCGTTCAGCTTGCCCGTTGTTGTATTAAAAACGCACCAATTTTATTGGCAGACGAACCTATCGCGCCCCTTGATCCTTATTATCAAATTGATATTTTAGAACAATTAAAATCACTCACCCCAGACACCACCTGCGTGGTTGCCATTCACCACCTTGATCTTGCCTACCGTTTTTGCGATGAAATCATCTTACTCCACCAAGGCGACTTACTCGCTCACGGTAACACGCAAAACGTCCTAACCGCAGAAAATCTAGCTATTGCGTTTGGTGTGAAAGCGGAGATTGATGTGGAAAAAAGAATGTTTGGAAATATTCATAAATTATGATTAACTATTTAAATATTAATCAAATATGAGAAAATAAAATGACAAGTGAACCACTTAAATTCTTAGATGAAATTCATGAAGCACTCGATTTTTTTCAACGTGAAAATGCTAAAGCAGAATTATATAATGCGAGCCGTTTTAGCCCTTTTCAATTTATAAGAACTAATGAAAATGGTTTATCTGAAATCATTGCATTCTTACTTGATCCTAGTCAAAATCACGGACAGCAAGAATTATTTTTAAATAGTTTATTAAAATATTTAGAACTGCCAGAATACTTGTCTTATAACAAGGTGTCGGTAACTTGTGAGAAAGCAACTATTAACAATAGAAGACACGATGTTTTTATTGAAGGTTTTTTACATAATGAATGCCAATGGATTATTTCTATTGAAAATAAGTTAAGATATGCAGCCGATCAAAATAGCCAATTAGAAGATTACTGGGAAGATATTACTAATGAAAGGTATAGCCCTAAGTTTGCCTGTTTGGTCTATCTATCCCTATTTAAACAGCAGCCTAGTGAAAAATCTATTAATACAGATAAATGGAAAAAATTAATTCAAGATAATCAAGCAAAAGTTATTGGTGCAGAAGATCTGATTAAGTGGCTAGAACAAACACCAATAGTTGCTCCAAATATTCGAGCTTTTTGTCAGAGTTTTATACAATTTTTAAAGGAAGATATTATGAATGAAACAAAAGAAAATAACCAACTATTAGATAAGCTAGTGGAAAAGCCTAATTGGATTGAAACAGCAATAACGTTATTGGAGTTATCAGATAATATTTATCAAAAATTAGAAGATAGTTTAGTTCAACAACTTCAGAAGATGCTTAACGATAACAAAAAATATTCGAGAATGATTGAATATAACTGGCATTTTTATAATGTACATAAAGAAGGTATTTATCTTGATAAAGAAGATAAAAATTATCCTTGGGGGATCGGAGTAGAATTTAGTGATAGAAATTATCATAAGGCATATTATGGTTTTTGGGCTACTAAAGATAATATCTCACAGGAAAATTATCAAAGATTAGAAAAAATATTTAAATCAGAAGGATTTCAAGGATCTGATAAAAGGTGGATGCAATGGGAATTTTGCAATGGAAACTTAAAAAATTGGGACGGAAAAGTTTGGAAGGAAGTTAGCACTCGTCGATTAGCGAAAGAGATTTTTGAGTTATTAGAACCCTTTATCAAGATAGCTAATGATCATTTAGAAGAATTAGAAACGTTTATTGATAAATAGAAAAAGTGCGGTGATTTTTCACCGCACTTTTTTAGTTTACTGATTTCAATTTACTTCATCGAAACCCCAAGCCATTTGTGCATTTCTTTTTCGTTCCAGCCTTTGCGTTGAGCGTAGTCTAAGGCTTGGTCTTGGTCAATGCGGCCTAGGGTGAAGTAGTTGCTGGCAGGGTGGGTGAAGTACCAACCGCAGACGCTGGCAGCGGGCCACATTGCGTAACTTTCGGTAAGTTTCATTCCAATGCGTTGTTCCACTTCAAGTAAATCCCAAATTAGTTGTTTTTCGGTGTGTTCTGGGCAGCTTGGGTAGCCCGGTGCGGGGCGGATACCCACATAATTTTCTGCGATCAGATTTTCGTTATCGAAGGTTTCATTGGAATAGCCCCAAACTTTTGTGCGAAGCTCAAAGTGTAAATATTCTGCCATCGCTTCGGCTAAGCGGTCGCCAACGGCTTGCAGTAAAATAGCGCTGTAATCATCGCCTGCGGCTTTGAATCCTTCTACTAAATCGTGTTCTTCAATTCCTGCGCACACCGCAAACATTCCGAACCAATCTTGTTGGCCGCTTTCACGATCAGCAATAAAATCACTTAAGGCGACGTTATAAGGGCTTTTGCTATTTTTGCCACGTTCACTTTGTTGGCGCAGATGATGCGCCACGCCTGTCACAGAAGTGCGGTCAGAATTTTGATAAATTTCAATATCATCGCCCTTGCGATAGGCTGGGAAAATGCCCATAATTCCACTTGGTTTGAGTTTGCCGTTTTGCTCAAATTCATCAAGCATTTGTTGCGCATCATTATAGACTTTGCGCGCTTCTTCACCACCCTCTGGATAATCAAAAGCATCAGGGTAGCCCCCCATTAATCCCCATAAACGGAAAAATGGCGACCAGTCAATAAATTGGCGTAAGGTGGAAATTGGCACATTTTTGTATTCCACAATGCCTGTTTGTTTTGGTTGTGGCACTTGATAATCCGCCCATTCGCCAGAAAACGCTGGGAAAGCGTTAACACGCGCTTCTTCAATCGGAAGCTGTTGGCGCAGAGGTTTACGATTAGCAAAGCTATGCTGAATTTTTTCGTATTCTTTTTTGGTTCGTTGCCAAAGTTCTGCTTTGCTTTCTGGGTTCATCAATGCAGCACAAACCGTTACTGCACGGGACGCATTGGTGGTGTAGATCACTTCGTGCTTGTATTTTGGATAGAGCTTGATGGCGGTATGTTCTTTTGACGTGGTTGCACCGCCAATCAGTACGGGAAGGCTTAATCCCAAACGGTTCATTTCACCTAAGAAATATTCCATTTCATCTAACGATGGCGTGATTAAACCACTTAAGCCGATAATATCTGCCTTTTCATTAATGGCGGTTTCAATAATTTTATCGGCAGGTACCATTACCCCTAAATCAATGACTTCAAAATTATTACATTGCAAAACAACGCTCACGATATTTTTGCCAATGTCGTGCACATCGCCTTTTACCGTAGCGATCACCACTTTTCCGCTTGATACACCTTGCTGTTTGGTGGCGTTGATAAAAGGTTCTAAATAGGCGACCGATTGTTTCATTACGCGGGCAGATTTCACCACTTGCGGTAAGAACATTTTACCGTCGCCAAAGAGATCGCCTACCACATCCATTCCTGCCATTAACGGGCCTTCGATCACTTCTAGCGGTGAGCTAAATTGCAGGCGCGCTTCTTCTGTATCTTCAATAATATGGCTAGTGATGCCTTTCACTAAGGCGTGTTTTAAACGTTCTTCCACCGGCCAAGTACGCCATTCTGCCACGGTATTATCACTGCTTTCGCTGGCTGAACCTTTGTATTTATCCGCAATATCAAGCAGGCGATCGGTGGCATCTGCACGGCGATTTAGCACCGCATCTTCGACAATTTCACGCAGTTCAGGATCAAGATCATCATAAATTGCCAGTTGCCCTGCATTGACGATCCCCATATCCATACCTTGTTTGATGGCGTGATAAAGGAAAACGGCGTGAATGGCTTCACGCATTGGATTGTTGCCACGGAATGAGAAGGAAACATTGGACACACCGCCAGAAATTTTAGCGTGGGGGAGTGAGCGCTTAATGCGTCCTGTGGCATTAATGAAATCTACCCCATAGTTATTGTGTTCTTCAATCCCTGTACCGATGGCGAAAATATTCGGGTCAAAAATAATGTCTTCTGGTGGAAAGCCCACTTCATCAACCAAAATATGGTAAGCGCGGGTACAGATTTCCACCTTGCGTTCTTCGGTATCTGCTTGTCCCACTTCATCAAACGCCATCACCACGGCGGCTGCACCGTAACGGCGGATCAATTTGGCTTGATCAACAAATTTTTCTTTACCTTCTTTCAGGGAAATGGAATTTACAATCCCTTTGCCTTGAATTGATTGCAAGCCCGCTTCGATCACTTCCCATTTAGAAGAATCGATCATCACTGGCACTTTCGCAGCATCAGGTTCGGTTGCCATAATATTCAGGAATTGAACCATACATTTTTCGCTATCGAGCAAGGCTTCGTCCATATTCACATCAATCACCTGAGCGCCATTTTCTACTTGGTCAATGGCAATCTCAATGGCTTCAGCATAGCGATCTTCTTTAATTAATTTTTTAAATTTCGCTGAACCAGTAACATTATTACGTTCGCCCACGTTTACAAATAGGCTGTTTTCATCAATGTTTAACGGTTCTAAGCCAGATAAACGCATTGCCACAGGCAAATCAGGCAAGGCTCTTGGCGGCACGTTTTTCACCACTTCTGCAATGGCGTGGATATGCTCAGGGGTTGTTCCGCAACAGCCGCCCACAATATTCAGCCAGCCGTTTTGCGCCCATTCTTGAATATAAGCGGCCATTTCTTCTGCGCCTAAATCATAACCGCCAAAGGCATTTGGTAAGCCTGCATTCGGGTGAACAGAAACAAAGGTTTCGCAGATTTTTGACATCACTTCCACATACTGACGCAATTCTTTTGGCCCAAGGGCGCAGTTTAATCCAAAGCTTAATGGCTTAACGTGGCGCAACGAGTTATAAAAGGCCTCCGTAGTTTGCCCTGAAAGGGTGCGCCCTGAGGCATCGGTAATCGTGCCTGAAATCATAATTGGCAATTTGATGTCAAGTTCTTCAAACACTTGATCAATGGCGAATGCCGCCGCTTTAGCATTGAGCGTATCAAAAATGGTTTCGATCATAATGAGATCCGCACCGCCTTCGATTAATCCTTTGGTGGCTTCTGCATAGGCATCAACCAACTGCATAAAGGTGATATTGCGGTAAGCAGGATCGTTCACATTAGGCGAAATAGAGGCGGTGCGGTTAGTCGGCCCAAGCACGCCAGCTACAAAACGTGGTTTTTCTGGCGTGCTATATTTATCCGCCGACAAACGCGCCAATTTCGCGCCAGCAAAATTCAGCTCATAAGCAATGCTTTCAAGGGCATAATCCGCTTGCGCAATGGTGGTGGCGGAAAAGGTGTTGGTTTCGATAATATCCGCCCCTGCAGCAAGATATTTTTCGTGAATCGCTTGAATCACCAAAGGCTGAGTAAGCGTAAGTAAATCATTATTGCCGCGTAGATCGATCGTGCTGTCTTTAAAGCGTTCACCGCGGAAATCTGCTTCGGTGAGTTTATATTGCTGGATCATCGTCCCCATTGCACCATCTAAAATAAGAATGCGATCTTTAAGGGCTTGTTGGATAAGAGAAAAAGAAGGATGTAGTTTCATTTTGTTACGACTTATTGTGATGACTTAGATTTAATAACAGGCATAATAGAAATAAGGTGGGATTGTGTCAAACCTTATCTTTATGCGGGGAAAAGTGCGGTGCAAATTGAGCAAGTTTTATTTGCTTTCAGATGCAAAATTTTGAAAAAATCCCACCGCACTTTGGAAGTGTTCGCCATAAAAAATCAGCGGAGTGTGCGTGCGTTGCCAGACTGGCACATTGTGCGCTTGCCACAGTTTTTTGATGTCTTGATGAACGCCTTGCGCATTGCGCACTTTGCCCGAATAAGCAAAACGGATTGAGATCGGCGCATCGGTTAATGGCAACGGATAGCTTTTCCCTTGCCATTGAATTTGAATGGCTGATTTGGTTTGGGTGAAGCGGATTTCACCGAGATTGTCAGGCAATTCAATCTGCTGATTTAAGCGAACGGGAATCTTTAGCGCACGAAGATCGGCGAAGATTTCCGTTAAATACAGGCGCTGCTGATAACGGCGCAGCATTTTATCGCCCAATTGAAATTGCGGGTTGCGATCTGTTTCGGCAAAAATCACGTCTTGAATCAATTGTTCCAATTGTTTGGTGGACGGCATTGGTTGCTGCAAGGTTTCCAGCCATAAGCGGAGTAGGGCTTTTTGTTTCAAATCAGACCATTGCGAGAAATCTGTTAAATCAAAAGTGCGGTGCGTTTTGTCTGCATATTTTTCTAGCTCTGGCTGTAATAATTCTGCTAAAAGCTGTTGTTGCTCGGTACAATGGTTCGCACTGCGTTGCACAGCTTGATCGAAATACGCCCAGCGTTCACGCAGTTGGGGCAAAATTTGATTGCGTAAAAAATTGCGTTCGTATTGGCTATCTTGATTGCTTTCATCTTCAATCCACGACAGCTGATTTTCCGTAGCATATTGCCAAAGTTGTTGGCGTGAAAAGCCGAGTAGGGGACGAAAAATATTCAGATTAAACACCGCACTTTGCGCTTTCATTGCGGATAAACCGCTGACGCCACTACCACGTTTTAAGGCGAGGAAAAAGGTTTCGGTTTGATCTTGTTGATGATGGGCGGTGAGCAAAATCTCTTGCGCTAAAATATGGCGAGCGATGGCTTGATAGCGCGCTTGACGTGCGGCAGCTTCAATGCCCATTCCTTGTGTCAGTTGAACTTTTTCTACGATCAAGGGAATGGAAAATTGTTGGCAAAGCTGTTGGCAGTGGCGCACCCAATCATCTGCATTTGGGCTTAAGCCGTGATGAATATGGATCGCACGCAGCTGGAAGTGCGGTTGTTTTTCGCGTAATTTTGCTAAAAGCGCAAGCAAGACCGTAGAATCCAGCCCACCGCTTAAGGCAATCAGAAAATGCGAGTGGGGCTGGCGTTGTAATTGCTGTTGAAATTGCTCAATTAGCGTCATAGCAAGGGCAATATTAGGCGATTTTCACTGCGTTAAATTGGCTCACAGGGCGAACAATTTGTTCACGCGCTGCCACAATTTGCAGTTCATAATTATCCTGCTGTTGCGTTACCGTCATTACATCATTCACGGCATTGGCGGTATGCTCAAAGGCTTCCACATCGCTTTTGCCATTGAGTAAATTCGCCATAAATAGCCCTGCGGTTAAATCGCCCACGCCCACAGGTTCTTTCTTAAATTGATGAAGTGGGCGGCTAATATGCCAAATGCCCTCTTGGTTGGCGAGCAACATTTCAAATTGGCTTGGATCTTGCCCCACTTTGCTGAGGTGTTTCACTAGCACTTTTTTCGGCCCTTTGGATAAAATCACTTTTACCGCTTCAATGGCTTGAGCAAAGTTTTCTACTGGCAAACCGCTCAGCTCACGCAGCTCCACTAAATTAGGCGTGATAATATCGGCTTTCGCCATAGCAAGGTTGATGAGATTTTCTTTCACGCCATCAGCCACAATGCAACCTTTGTCAGGGTGTCCCATCACGGGATCACATAAATAAACTGCGTTAGGGTTGCGAGATTTCACTTTTTGCACCGCATTAATGATTTCTTCCACTTGCTCCGCCGCACCGATATAACCTGAAATCACCGCATCACATTGATATAATTGACCAATATTATCAATGCCTTGCACGATTTCCCCAATTTGTTCTGGTGGCATTACCATTCCCGTCCATTGGCCATATTGAGTGTGATTGGAAAACTGTACGGTGTTCAACGCCCACACATTAATGCCGAGTAATTGCATTGGAAAAGTGGCAGATTTATTGCCCGCATAACCGTAAACAACGTGAGATTGAATGGAAAGAAGATGTTTCATTTTGCTATCCTTTATGCTTTCTAATAACGCTTGAAAGTAAAAGTGCGGTTAAAAAACCGCACATTTTTATTTAGCAATAACCGTAGCTCATTAGGCGTTGGTAACGGCGTTCTAACAAGGTATCAGGATCAAGAATTTCTAAATCAGCCAAATCAGCCAGTAAACGCTGTTTTAGATTTTGTGCCATTTGGGCATAATCACGATGCGCACCGCCTAATGGCTCAGGGATAATGTTATCGATAAGTTGTAATTTTTGCAGACGATCTGCGGTTAAACCCATCACTTCTGCGGCGGTAGAGGCTTTATCGGCGCTTTTCCATAAAATAGACGCACAGCCCTCTGGGGAAATCACGGAATAAGTGCTGTATTGCAACATATTGACTTTATCGCCCACGCCAATGGCTAACGCGCCACCAGAACCGCCTTCACCAATTACCGTACAAATAATTGGCACTTTTAGCATTGACATTTCACGCAGGTTACGCGCAATGGCTTCTGATTGTCCACGCTCTTCCGCGCCCACACCAGGGTACGCACCTGGGGTGTCAATAAAGGTGATGATTGGCAATTTAAAACGTTCTGCCATTTCCATTAAACGTAACGCTTTGCGATAGCCTTCAGGGGCTGGCATACCAAAGTTACGTTTCACTTTATCTTTTACCGTGCGTCCTTTTTGGTGACCAATCACCATAACAGGCTTGCCGTCTAAACGGGCTAAACCACCCACAATGGCTTTATCATCTGCAAAAGCACGATCGCCTGCGAGTTCTTCAAACTCGGTGAAAATTTGTTCGATGTAATCCAATGTATAAGGACGATTTGGGTGGCGAGCCATACGAGAAACTTGCCACGCATCTAAGTTGGCAAAGGTTTTTTTGGTTAATTCTTCGCTTTTTTTCTGTAAGCGAGCAATTTCATCATCAAGATTAATTTCATCATCTTGCCCCGCCACTGCACGCAAGGATTCAATTTTTGCTTCAAGTTCAGCAATCGGGAGTTCAAAATCTAAATATTCTTGGCTCATTTGTTATTCCTAGTTTTATTTCGGCAAAATTTGCCACGCACTTTAACAATATTTTATTCAGGGTGCAAATGTGCTGTCTATTTTATGTATTTTTCAGCAAAAAAGTAGTGTTTTTTGTATTTAGCTGGTTTGATGACTTGTAAATCAATTCCGCAGCTAGGAAAACTTTATGCTTGTTTTAAGTTCTGTGGCTGTTAGTTCGCCTACTATCCATTTTGGGAAATGGGCGAGAATTTCAGGGCTAAGATGTAACCCCTCAAGACGATTATTAATAGCAAATTGTAACGCTTTCTGTCTGGCTTGTTTTTCTTGTTCGTTAAGCATTATTTAGGTTATTTCGTATTGGTGTGTGGTGATTTCGCAGCATTCTTTTTTGCCTGTTGGTAAGCCAATCGAGATAATTCCATTGCTTGGCGTTTTAGCTCTACAGCACTGTATTTTTGCTCTTTCATTATATTTCTCCATAATGAGGGGTTTTGATAATAAAACAATCTTGGTTATCACCTAATTTGGTGATAGCTTGAAATCCGTCTAGAATTGGATGTCGATTATCGCACATTTTTTGATACATTCGTACTAAAGAGGGTCTTTCCGCAATAAAAAAATAGCATTCAGATTGATATTGTAAATAGTGATAGTAAAGCAATGATTCAAGTTGTTGTTTCAATTCTTGTATGTTGGTTCGAGAAAATTTTTTTCCTTTAGGCGGAGCGTAAAGATCAATGTGATTTTGTGAACTTTCGTAGTAATCTCTTACGGCGAATTTTACGGTGTATGCTTTTTTATGATTAAGCAGACTCAGGATTTCTTGGTTCTCAGTGAGGTTAGCTAAAAGATCGATATCGTCTGAAAAATCAATAATGTAATCAACGTTGGCAATAGTAAAATAAGTAAACTGATGTCGGATATTTTCAAATATACTTTCTAAAAACTGAATTTGCATTATGTTTAAAACGGTATCGACTTCAAAATGAGAATAGACTAACGAGACGATATTGTGTTGTGAATTGGCGTATGTAAAATTTGCGATAGTGATCGCAAAAATGGCTCAGAATACTGAGCCACTTACTTCATAGTCTAAAGTGCGGTCATTTTTTTTGTGGAATTTCTTCCTGACAATGTGGGCAAGTCATCAAGTGTTTTTGATTGTTATGCACGATGAAATGTCCCATTTTTTTTGCTTTGGTGTCTAAATATTCCGTGTTGTAACGGTTTTCGCCTACGTTTAACGGAACGCGTTCCACCACGTTGATCCCCGCTTTTTTCATTGTATCGATTTTATTTGGGTTGTTGGTGAGCAAGCGAACTTGTTTTACACCGAGTAGATCAAAAATATCCGCGCAAACTTCAAAATTACGCTCATCTGCGGCAAAGCCCAAAGCAAGGTTGGCTTCAATGGTATCCATTCCTTGATCTTGTAAAGAATAAGCACGGATCTTGTTAATTAAGCCAATGCCACGCCCCTCTTCGCGGTGATAAATCAGCACGCCTCGCCCTTCCTCACTAATTTGACGTAGTGCTGTGGCAAGCTGAAAACCGCAATCGCATTTCAGGCTATGTAACGCATCGCCCGTTAAACATTCGGAGTGAATGCGGGCTAAAACAGGCTCATCTGGATTTGAAATATCGCCCATTACTAAGGCAACGTGTTCTTTTTTAGTGTCGGGAAACTCAAAGCCCACAATGCGGAATAAACCAAATTCGGTCGGTAAATTGGCTTCCGTAACCCGTTGAATTTTTGTCATCGCTAAATCCTTCATTCTTTTTTTATTGAATAATGCTAAACTATGCACTCAAATTTATGGAGTGATTAAAATGTTAAAACGCTTATCATTATATACCTTATTGCTTTGTTGTGTGCCTTTTTTTGCGTGGTTAATTAACTGGCATTGGCAAGGGGGTACAAATTATACACAAATTGATACGTTGCTTTATTTTATTACCGAAACAGGTAGTGTGCCTTATGCCATTATCACTTGTGGCGTGTTTGCTGTTGCATATTTTTTCTGTATTGCAGATAAAAAACAAGCCCTTGCGGTGATTGCAGTGATGGCGATTTCTGTTGGGGTAACCCAAGGGATGAAATCGGCGCTCAAAACGGTGTTTGCGGAACCTCGTCCTTTTATTGTGCAATTGACGGAAAAATCAAGCATTAGCCCTGAGTATTTTTACGATCAACCTCGCGATGTACGCGAACAAATCGTGTTGGATTATTATGCGGATAAACAAATTGATATGCATTTAGTACATCACCGTAGCAAAGAAACAGGCTATTCTTTCCCCTCTGGCCACAGCATTTTTGCCGCTACTTGGCTAATGCTTGCAGTAGGATTTGGGCAGTTGCTTGGACGTAACAATAAAGGAATGAAATATCTCACTGCAGGCATTGCCGTTTGGGCGGTGTTAATGCTAGTCAGCCGTTTGCGTTTAGGAATGCATTACCCGATTGATTTATTGGTTTCCATATTGCTGGCGTGGGTGTTTCATTGTGGATTATTCGATTGGATCAAAAACAAACCAATTTTTAACCGCACTTTGCAAGATAGAGCGCAATAATAAAGTGCGGTCAGATTTTTCATTATTTTGGAGGTGAACAATGTTATACGGATTTGATATCGGCGGCACGAAAATTGAGCTTGCCGTATTTAATGAAAAATTGGAAAAACAATATTCGGAGCGGGTGGATACCCCAAAAGACAGCTACGAACAATGGCTTGATACCATTGTTAATTTAGTGAAAAAAGCTGATGAAAAATTTGGCGAAAAAGGCACAGTAGGGCTGGGCTTACCGGGCTTTGTGAATCACGAAACAAGCTTGGCGGAAATCACCAATATTCGCGTAGCAGACAACAAACCTATTTTACAAGATTTAAGCCAGCGTTTAGATCGCGAAGTGCGGGCAGAAAATGACGCAAATTGTTTTGCCTTATCAGAGGCTTGGGCAGAAGAAAATCAGCAATATCCAAGCGTGTTAGGCTTAATCCTTGGTACAGGTTTTGGCGGCGGTTTAGTGATTGACGGCAAAATCTACTCAGGACAAATCGGAATGGCGGGCGAACTAGGGCATATGCAGCTGAATTACCACGCCTTAAAATTGCTTGGCTGGGATAAGGCACCGATTTACCCTTGCGGCTGCGGCAATCAAGCCTGCTTAGACACCTATCTTTCAGGCCGTGGCTTTGAAATGCTGTATCGTGATCTCAAAGGGGAAAGCCTATCTGCCAAAGAAATTATCCAGCGTTTTTACGCCAAAGATCAAAGTGCGGTGGAATTTGTGGAAATGTTTGTGGAACTCGCTGCCATTTCTATCGGCAACATCATCACCGCCCTTGATCCGCATTTAATCGTACTCGGCGGCGGTTTATCCAACTTTGATTATCTCTACGAAGCACTACCAAAAGCCCTGCCTAAACACCTAATGCGTAGTGCCAAAGTGCCAGTGATCAAAAAAGCCAAATACGGCGATTCCGGCGGCGTCCGCGGTGCAGCAGCGTTGTTTCTTTCACGCTAATTTTGATTTTTATTTATGCGCCTCAAGGAAACTTGGGGCGTTTTTATTTTGGAATAGGCGAATGGAGTAGAGAAATAAAAAATGTAGAAAATCTCACGATCTTCTACATTCTCACTTAAATCAAAACTAATCCGCGATTTACGGCTGTTTACCAATATACGCCAGGATACCGCCATCAACGTATAGAATATGGCCGTTGATAAAGTTTGAGGCGTCAGAGGATAAGAACACCGCAGCGCCTGCGAGATCTTCGGGTGTTCCCCAGCGAGCGGCAGGGGTTTTGGCGATGATGAATTGATCGAATGGGTGGCGAGAGCCGTCTGGTTGTCTTTCGCGTAATGGTGCGGTTTGTGGGGTAGCGATGTAACCCGGGCCGATACCGTTACATTGAATGTTCGCTTCACCAAATTCTGAACAAATATTTTTGGTAAGCATTTTTAAGCCGCCTTTAGCAGAAGCGTAGCCCACCACGGTTTCACGGCCTAATTCACTCATCATTGAGCAGATGTTGATAATTTTACCGTGTCCTTTTTTGATCATTGACGGTAACACGGCTTTTGACATAATGAACGGTCCAGTTAAATCAATATCAATAATTTTACGATAGTCCGCTGCGGTG
Source organism: Avibacterium volantium (assembly GCF_049366555.1). GTDB lineage: Bacteria > Pseudomonadota > Gammaproteobacteria > Enterobacterales > Pasteurellaceae > Avibacterium > Avibacterium volantium_A. The sequence goes on from NZ_JBMMGT010000008.1 coordinate 26,342, forward strand.
GTTTCTAACATAGGGATACGTTGAATGATACCCGCATTGTTTACAAGAATGTCAATCACGCCCACTTCGTTTTCAATTTTGGCAACGTGTTCTTTTACTGCGTTTTCATCGGTTACATCAAATAAATAACCGTGCGCATCAATGCCTGCTTCTTTATAAGCGGCGAGGCCTTTTTTCAAGTTTTCTTCATTTACATCGTTGAATACGATTTTTGCTCCTGCTTGGCTTAATGCAGAAGCGATAGCAAAGCCGATACCGTATGATGCGCCTGTAACTAAAGCAATTTTTCCTTTCAGTGAGAATTGATCTAAGATGTTTGACATAGTTGCTCCTTTAACTTCTTAAATTAGGTTGTCGTTAAGTTTGTTATTTTTAATTTACTAATTTTAAAATTATTAAACCACAATTTCAATTTCATTGTAAGCGTTTATTAAAAATAGAATGTGATATAGCTCACATTTTTGCAAATTAAAGGCATTTTCCACTCAGCGTGTTTTGCTGTGAGGCGATCAACAGCATAGATTAAAACGGTATCGTTTTTATGGATTATGAATAATTTTTAGTTTTTTACCGGGAGTATGCTCACTCTTTTTAGTAAGTGTATTAAATATAAAATAATAAACTACGGTTATTTTTTGAAAAGTTTCTACTATTTGATACTTTATTGAGTTTTTATTCTTATTTTTATCCTGATTATTCTCTCTTTATATAAAATCCATTAAAATGCCTGCTTTCATTATGAGGAGAAGTTTATGATTGAGCAAATTATCAGCAATGTAGAACAGGCCTTGACGTGGTTTGTGGAAACATTTGATGGCCCAATTTGGGATATTACCGTAATCACTTTATTAGGCGTGGGTATTTTCTTTACGCTCACCACAGGATTAGTGCAGTTACGCTTATTTCCACAAAGTTTGCGTGAGATGTGGTTTGGACGTGCCTCTACGGGGGATTCTTTAACGCCATTCCAAGCCTTTGCGACAGGCTTAGCCAGCCGTGTGGGCGTGGGCAATATTGGTGGGGTAGCCACAGCGATTGCCATTGGCGGTGAAGGCGCGGTGTTCTGGATGTGGGTTACGGCGTTGATCGGAATGTCCAGTGCGGTAGCGGAATCTTCTCTTGCTCAATTATATAAATTAAAAGATAAAGATGGCGTGAGCCGTGGTGGCCCTGCTTATTATATTGTGCAAGGCTTAAAATCTCGCTGGTTGGCTGCCTGCTTTGCCATCGCATTAATCTTTACCTTTGGTTTTGCTTTCAATGCGGTGCAATCCAATGCGATTGTTGAGGCAACAGGCAATGCGTGGAAATGGAATCCAAGTTATGTGGGAACGGGTTTGGTGATTTTAACCGCCTTGATTATTTTCGGCGGTGTGAAGCGTATCGGTAAAGTTTCCGCTAAAGTTGTGCCAACAATGGCGCTGTTTTATTTAATTATGGCAGCGATCATTATGGGAATGAACATTGAAATGATCCCAACTGTAATCAGTAATATTATTCATAGTGCGTTCTCTTTTGACGCAATGGCTGGCGGTATGTTCGGGGCGATTTTCTCTAAAGCAATGTTAATGGGAATTAAGCGTGGTTTATTCTCGAATGAGGCAGGTATGGGGTCTGCGCCAAATGCTGCCGCTTCAGCCGATGTTAAGCACCCAGTAAGCCAAGGTTTAATCCAAATGCTTGGCGTGTTTGTGGATACCATTATTGTGTGTTCTTGTACGGCCATCATCATTTTGCTATCAGACAACTACGGCGGCGAAACGCTGAAAAGCATTTCCCTCACGCAAAATGCGCTACAATATCACGTTGGTGAGTTTGGCTTGCATTTCCTTGCGTTCATCTTATTGTTATTTGCATTTTCTTCCATCATTGGTAACTATGCCTATGCAGAAAGCAATATCCGCTTCTTGAAAAATCGCCCAGTGGTAGTGTTTATTTTCCGCTTAGTGGTGCTATTTTTCGTGTACTTCGGCGCGGTGAATTCAGGCAATGTGGTGTGGAACTTTGCTGATACCGTAATGGCGGTGATGGCGCTAATTAACTTGGTGTCTATTGTATTACTTTCACCGATTGTGTGGACGTTATTAAAAGATTATCAACGCCAAATTAAAGCTGGTATTCGTGAGCCAGAATTTAAAATTGAAGAACATCCAGAGCTACTTAAACGTGGCGTGAATCCTGATGTTTGGAAATAATGATTAAGTAAAAATGAGGTTGTTTGATGTCGGCACAAAATAGTGAATTTCAAGAAAAGGTACAGGCCTTGCTTAAACAGCACAAAGGTGAGCGAATAGTGAGCTTTGATTATGACAATCAGCGCTATTGGCTCAAACAACCTGAACAACTCAAAGGCGTGTGGCGTTTACTCAAACCGCAACCGCAAAAGGCATTTCAAAATGAATTGAAAACCTTACAATATTTAGCTGAAAAAAATGCCCCAGTGCCAAAATTAATGGTATTTGGCGAAGATTTTTTAGTACTAAAAGATGCAGGCAAAACCATCAGTTATTGGGTGGATAAGCCAGATCTCAGTTCTGATGAAAAATTGGCTATTCTAGCCGACGGCGCAAAGGCCTTAACGGATTTGCATAAAAAAGGCTTAGTTCACGGCCGCCCAGCGCTGCGTGATATGGCGTGGCACGATGGCAAGGTACAATTTATTGATTTTGAATCCCGTTCTAATCACGCCAAGCTAAATTGGCAAAAGGTACGAGATAGCTTGATTTTTATCCATAGTCTTGGGCGTTCTGATTGCATTTCTGATGAGCAAATGCGTTTAACGGTAGAAAAATATCAGCAATATTGCGAGCCAGAAATTTGGCAACAAACACAATCCTTTATTGCTAAAAACCGCTGGTTATATTATTTATTATTGCCTTTTAAACCCATTGCAAGAATGGATTTAATCGCCATTTATCGCTTGTTTGAAAACACGTCAAAAAAATAAGTGCGGTGCTTTTTTTGCAAGTTTTTTCTGATTAAGGCTTGCTATTTGTTTTTCAATCCGTATAATACGCCACATATTTCGGACGCGGGGTGGAGCAGCTTGGTAGCTCGTCGGGCTCATAACCCGAAGGTCGTTGGTTCAAATCCAGCCCCCGCAACCAATTCATAACAAGTTCAGTAGAAAGAACCCCAATTTTGGGGTTTTTTTGTACGAGCAATTTAGATGTAGAACTGGGCTGATTAGCCCTTTTTTTACGTCCTAAGTTTGATTAAGGAGGTTGTTTTGGCAACTTTAGAAGAGAAATTATCAGATTTATTAAAAGGTTCTATTGAGGATTTAGGCTGCGAACTTTGGGGTATTGAATGTCAGCGCGCAGGCCGTTTTTTAACCGTGCGTATTTATATTGATAAAGAAGGTGGGGTGAGCATTGATGATTGCGCGGATGTAAGCCGTCAAGTTAGCGCCATTTTAGATGTGGAAGATCCGATTGCGGATAAATATAACCTTGAAGTGTCTTCACCAGGTGTAGATCGTCCATTATTTACCCTTGAACAATATCAACGCTATATTGGCGAAGAAATTATGGTGCATTTGCGTATTCCTGTGTTGGAACGCCGTAAATGGCAAGGTAAATTAGAAAAAATTGAAAATGATATGATCACCTTGCTCGTAGATGGGCAACCGCAAGTATTGGTATTTGGCAACATTCAAAAAGCCAATGTGGTAGCAAAATTTTAATTTTAGATAGGAAGAATAAAAATGAGTAAAGAGATTTTATTGGCGGCAGAAGCCGTATCAAATGAAAAATTATTACCACGCGAAAAGATTTTTGAAGCATTAGAAAGTGCCATTGCCCTTTCTACTAAAAAGAAATACGAGCAAGAAATTGATGTGCGTGTGGTGATCGATCCAAAAACGGGTGAATTTGACACCTTCCGCCGTTGGTTAGTGGTGGACGAAGTGACTAACCCAACAAAAGAAATCACCCTTGAAGCGGCACAATTTGAAGATCCAAATGTGCAAGTGGGTGATTATGTCGAAGATCAAATCGAATCGGTGGCATTTGACCGTATTACAATGCAAACTGCACGCCAAGTGATCAGCAGCAAAATCCGTGAAGCGGAGCGTAATAAAATCGTTGAACAATTCCGTTCTAATGAAGGCGAAATTGTTACGGGAACGGTGAAAAAAGTAAACCGTGAAAATATTATTTTAGATTTAGGTCAGCAAGCAGAAGCGGTAATTTTGCGTGAAGATATGTTACCGCGCGAGAATTTCCGCCCTGGTGATCGTGTGCGTGGCGTGTTATACCGTGTTAGCCCAGAAAGCAAAGGCGCACAGCTTTTTGTTACCCGTGCGAAACCTGAAATGATCATTGAGCTTTTCCGCATTGAAGTACCAGAAATTGGCGAAGAGCTAATTGAAATTAAAGGCGCAGCGCGTGACCCAGGTTCCCGTGCCAAAATTGCCGTGAAAAGCAATGATAAACGTATTGATCCAGTGGGTGCTTGCGTGGGTATGCGTGGTGCGCGAGTGCAAGCTATCACCAATGAACTAGGTGGTGAGCGTGTGGACATCGTATTGTGGGACGACAATCCTGCACAATTTGTGATTAACGCAATGGCTCCAGCCGATGTAACGTCTATCGTGGTTGATGAAGATAACCATTCTATGGATATTGCCGTTGAAGCAGAAAACTTACCACAAGCCATCGGACGCAATGGTCAAAACGTACGTTTAGCCAAACAGCTTACAGGTTGGGCGTTAAATGTAATGACCACTGAAGAGCTAAATGAAAAACATCAAGCTGAAGATAACAAAGTGTTGAAACTCTTTATGAACGCCTTAGAAATTGACGAAGAATTCGCGCAAATTCTGGTTGAAGAGGGCTTCACTAATTTAGAAGAGTTAGCCTATGTGCCAGTGAGCGAACTTACTGCGATTGATGGCTTAGAAGATGAAGATTTAGTGGAAGAATTGCAAACCCGCGCGAAAGATGCACTAACAGCCGCTGCATTAGCGGAAGAAGAAGCATTAAAACAAGCGCATATTGAAGACAAGCTACTCAATCTTGAAGGAATGAACCGTCATCTTGCGTTCAAACTTGCAGAAAAACAAATCACCACCTTAGAAGAATTAGCGGAGCAAGGTGTTGATGATTTAGCCGATATTGAAGAATTAAGCGCTGAGCAAGCAGCGGATTTAATTATGGCAGCACGCAACATTTGTTGGTTCAGCGAAGAATAAAAAGGGGTGTAAAATTATGGTAGATGAAGTAAAAAAATCGGATGCACCGAAAAAATTAAGCATACAGCGCCGTACGAAAACCACGGCAAGCACCACAACCAGTACAGGTAAAAACAAAACTGTACAAGTGGAAGTGCGTAAAAAACGTACTGTGCCAACGGAAGCAGCTATCCGTGCGGAAGAAGAAGCACGCTTAAAAGCAAAACAAGAAGCGGAAAAGAAAGCGGCAGAAGAAAAAGCAGCCGCAGAAAAAGCGCAGAAAGAAGCTGAAAAAGCGAAAAAAGAAGCGGAAAAAGCTGAACAGGCAAAACGCCAAGCTGAACAAAAAGCGAAAGAAAAAGCAGAAAAATCAGCAAAAGAAACTGCTAACAAAGCGGTTGATGAAGAAAAAGAACGCTTGAAAGCGGAAGAAGCCGAGTTACGCCGTAAAGCTGATGAATTAGCTCGTCAAAAAGCGGAAGAGCAAGCACGCAAAGCCGCAGAAGAAGCAAAACGTTATGCAGATCTTGCAAGTGCGGATGAAAAAAATGAAAATTCTGAAGATTATTCAGATTATCATCTCACTTCAAGTTATGCGCGTGAAGCGGAAGATGAAGAAGAACGCCGTAATGAAAATCGTGGTCGTGGCAAAAATAAAGTAGCCAAAGCGAAAAAAGGCGGACGCGAAGACGATAGCAACAAAAACGAGCGTGAATCCAATCGCCGTAACCAAAAAGATGCTAAAGGCGGAAAAGGCTTTAAAGGTAAACAAGGTAAAAAAGGCAGCAGCTTACAACAAGGCTTTACTAAACCAGCCGCACCAGTAAACCGTGATGTGGTGATTGGTGAAACCATTACCGTGGCGGAATTAGCCAACAAAATGGCGGTGAAAGCCACCGAAATCATCAAAACAATGATGAAAATGGGCGAAATGGTAACCATCAACCAAGTGATCGACCAAGAAACCGCACAGCTTGTTGCCGAAGAAATGGGACACAAAGTGATCCTGCGTAAAGAAAATGAGCTAGAAGAATCTGTATTAGGCGATCGTGATGTGAATGCGGAAAAAGTAAATCGTGCGCCAGTAGTTACCATTATGGGGCACGTTGACCACGGTAAAACCTCTTTACTTGACTACATTCGTAAAGCGAAAGTGGCAGCAGGCGAAGCGGGTGGGATTACCCAGCACATTGGTGCATATCACGTTGAAACCGATGACGGCAAAATGATCACTTTCTTGGATACCCCAGGACACGCAGCCTTTACCTCAATGCGTGCGCGTGGTGCAAAAGCCACGGATATCGTAGTGCTTGTGGTGGCGGCTGATGATGGCGTGATGCCACAAACTATCGAAGCGATCCAACACGCGAAAGCAGCAGGCGTGCCAATTGTGGTGGCAGTGAACAAAATTGATAAACCTGAAGCCAACCCAGATCGCGTAGAGCAAGAATTATTGCAACACGAAGTAATCGCCGAAAAATTCGGTGGGGATACGCAATTCGTTTATGTTTCTGCGAAAAAAGGAACAGGGGTTGATGAACTACTAGAAGCCATCTTATTACAATCTGAAGTGTTAGAACTCAGTGCAGTGAAAGACGGAATGGCAACGGGTGTGGTGATTGAATCTTACCTTGATAAAGGCCGCGGCCCAGTGGCAACAATCCTCGTTCAATCAGGTACATTACGCCGTGGTGATATTGTACTTTGTGGCTTTGAATACGGCCGTGTGCGAGCAATGCGTGATGAAAACGGTAAAGACATTAGCGAAGCAGGCCCATCAATTCCAGTAGAAGTGCTAGGTTTATCTGGTGTGCCTTCTGCGGGTGATGAAGCTACCGTGGTGCGTGATGAGAAAAAAGCGCGCGAAGTGGCATTGTATCGTCAAGGTAAATTCCGCGAAGTGAAATTAGCCCGTCAGCAAAAAGCGAAACTGGAAAATATGTTCAGCAATATGGCAGAGGGCGATGTGGCAGAATTGAATGTTATCGTTAAAGCGGACGTTCAAGGTTCGGTAGAAGCGATCGTTCAAGCCTTACAAGAGCTTTCAACCCCAGAAGTGAAAGTGAATGTAGTCGGTTCTGGCGTGGGCGGAATTACCGAAACCGATGCAACCTTAGCCGCGGCTTCAAATGCGATTATTGTCGGCTTCAACGTGCGTGCCGATGCGTCAGCACGCCGTATTATTGAAAATGAAAACATTGATTTACGTTATTATTCAATCATTTATGAACTACTTAACGAAATCAAAGCAGCGATGAGTGGTATGCTCCAACCTGAATTCAAGCAAGAAATTATCGGTCTTGCGGAAGTGCGTGATGTGTTCCGTCACCCGAAATTTGGTGCAATCGCAGGTTGTATGGTGACAGAGGGCGTGGTGAAACGTAATAACCCAATCCGTGTATTACGCGACAACGTGGTAATCTTTGAAGGGGAATTGGAATCTCTCCGCCGCTTTAAAGATGACGTAGCCGAAGTGCGTAGCGGTATGGAATGTGGTATTGGCGTGAAAAACTACAACGATGTCAAAGTTGGCGACCAAATCGAAGTCTTTGAAGTGGTTGAAATTAAACGTTCAATTTAATTTCTTCGCCACTTTATTGACAACAGTGATTGCTGAGTAATGGAAGCTGTTCTTTGGTTAGACAAAGAGCAGCTTTCTTGTGAGTTTAACCCGTGGAGTAAAAACAATGTTGGACTATATTGCCTTATTTTTTCTCATTTTTGCTTGTATCGCCATTTTTTATGGAATTATTGTCATTCACGATATTCCCTATGAAATCGCGAAAAAACGCAATCACCCTCATTTAGAAGCCTTGCATTATGCTGGTTGGGTTAGTTTATTTACACTTCATATCATTTGGCCCTTCCTTTGGATCTGGGCAACGCTATGGGACGAAGAAAAAGGTTGGGGGAATGGCAATCATCAAAAAGATGCCAAAATCCAAGAAACCTTTAATAACGAAGTGTATAAACAACTGACTGATTTAGAGGTTAAAAATGCCCAACTAGAGCAGGACGTAATGCAGTTGCGTAACGAACTACAAAAAATGGCTTCAACTTCTTCAACGTTGAAACTTGAGGAGAACGCTTAATTATGGAACTTTTGATTCTAGTTATTTACGCCTCTCTGTGTGTAGGGATTTTTAAATTATTTAAAATCCCTCTCAATAAATGGAGTGTTCCAACTGCGGTGCTTGGTGGCGTTATCCTTTTATTATCAATGTTATTGGTGATGAATTATAACCACCCGCATACCAAATTAGCGACGCAATATTATATTTCTACGCCTATCATACCTAACGTTGGCGGCAAGGTGATTGAAGTGAACCCTGTAAACGCAAACCAACTTGTTAAGAAAGGGGAAGTGCTATTTAAAATCGATCCTACCCCTTACCAAGCGGTGGTGGATCAGCGTAGTGCAGAGTTGGCATTAGCGGTTCAAACTGTGAGTAATTTAGAGGCGGAAAAACAGGCAGCACAAGCAACCGTTGAAGCCTTAAAAGCCACAATGGAACAAAAAAAGCGGGAGTTTGAACGCTATCAGCAATTAATCAAATCCAATGCCGCAAGCCAGTCAGAACTGGATCTGAAACGTAAAGAATATTACACCGCCAAGGCGGATTATTCGGTTTCTTTAGCAAATTTAACAAAGGTTGAAAATGCCTTTGCGACAAAATATGAAAATGAGAACGCGAATATCGCAAAAGCTCAAGCTGCACTGAAACAAGCACAATTTAACCTTGATTCTACCGTCGTTGTTGCACCAACGGACGGCTTTATTGCTCAAAACCTCTTAAAAGTTGGAATGACCGCAACAACGTTGCCTATTCGTCCCGTAATGACCTTTACGCATCATCAAGATCGAATGTATGTGGCTGCATTTAGACAAAATTCACTGTTGCGATTATCCGTTGGTGATGAGGCTGAAATTGTTTTCCCAGCTATTCCGGGGAAAACTTTTCAAGCTGAAGTTGTTTCTGTTTTGCCTGCCATCGGGGAACACGAGCTTCAAGCAAATGGCACGTTATATACGGAATCTTTTATCAAGGAAGAAGCCAAAGCTCTCGTTTTACTTAAAATGAAAAGCGATATGTCCGCCTATTCCCTCCCTTATGGCGTGAGTGCTGAAGTCGCCGTTTATACGGAGCACGCACATCATTTAGCAATGATGCGAAAAATTTTATTGAGAATGAATAGTTGGAAAAACTATTTATACCTCGATCATTAACCACTTAATTAAGAGAAAAATGTTATGGCAAGAGAATTTAAACGTAGTGACCGTGTCGCACAAGAATTACAAAAAGAAATCGCGGTGATTTTACAACGTGAAGTGAAAGATCCTCGCATTGGAATGGTAACCGTATCTGATGTGGAAGTTTCCCGCGATTTGGCTTACGCAAAAGTGTTCGTAACTTTCTTATTTGATCAAGATGACAGCGTTATCGAAAGCGGAATGAAAGGGCTGGAAAAAGCCTCGCCTTATATTCGTTCTTTACTGGCTAAAGCAATGCGTTTGCGTATCGTGCCAGAGTTACGCTTTGTGTATGATAAATCCTTAGTGGAAGGAATGAGAATGTCCAACTTGGTGAGCGAAGTGATTCGTGATGATGAAAAACGCTACCAAGGTGATGTAGAAAGCCACGAAAACAGCAAAGAAAACAATGAGTAAGGCAAAAAATAAAGGCCGTCATATTCACGGCATTTTTTTGTTAGACAAACCGCAAGGGGCGAGTTCTAACCAAATTATGCAACAAGTAAAACGGCTTTTTCAGGCAAATAAAGCAGGGCATACCGGCGCGTTAGATCCCCTTGCTACAGGAATGTTGCCCATTTGTTTAGGTGAAGCCACCAAGTTTTCGCAATATCTGCTCGATTCTGATAAGCGTTATTTGGTTACGGCAAAATTGGGCGAACGCACTGACACTTCTGACGCAGACGGACAAGTGGTTGAGCGCCGAGAAGTGCAGTCGGAAATTTCGCAAATTTTAACCGCACTTGAGCAATTCCGTGGTGAAATTATGCAAGTGCCAACCATGTTTTCAGCCTTAAAACATCAAGGAAAACCGCTTTATGAATATGCCCGCGCAGGGATCACTGTGGAGCGTGAAGCCCGTCCAATTACCATTTTTGAGCTGAAATTTATTGATTACCAAGCGCCTTATTTAACCTTGGAAGTGCATTGCTCAAAAGGCACTTATATTCGCACGTTAATTGATGACTTAGGCGAAGTGCTAGGCTGTGGCGCGCACGTTACGATGTTGCGTCGTCTTGCGGTGGCTGATTATCCACAACACGCAATGATGAGTTTAGAAGATCTCAAAGCTTTAAGCGAACAGCAGGATTTAAGCCTGTTAGATCAGCATTTACTGCCAATGGACAGTGCAGTGAAATCCTTGCCTGTGTTGGCGTTAAGTGCCGAACAAAGCCGAGCCGTTGGCTTTGGGCAACGCGTGAAGTTTGATAATCCACAAGGCATTTATGGGCAAGTGCGGTTGTTTTCTGCCGAAAATCAATTTCTTGGTGTAGCAGAAGTGGATAAAAACAACGTTATCCGACCAAGCCGAATGGTGGCGTTGGATTTGGTATAAAAACGAAAGGGGCAAACGCCCCTTTTTTATTATGTCTTGATTGAATTTGGGAAATTATTCCACTTTTACAATCCAACCTTCAGGTGCTTCAATATCACCGAATTGAATGCCTGTAAGCTCGTTATAAAGTTTTTGGGTTATTTCGCCTACTTCCGTTTCAGAATAGAAAACGTGGAAATTATCGCCATACTGAATACCACCGATTGGGGTAATTACGGCAGCTGTTCCGCACGCGCCCGCTTCTTTGAATTGATCCAGCTCATTAATATAAATATCGCTCTCAATGGCTTCTAAACCAAGGCGTTCTTTAGCTAAATAGAGCAAAGAATATTTTGTAATACTTGGCAGAATTGACGGAGAAAGTGGCGTAACAAATTTGTTGTCTTTTGTGATACCAAAGAAGTTTGCCGCACCCACTTCTTCAATTTTTGTGTGTGTGGTTGGATCAAGATAAATACAATCGCTAAAGTTGCGTTGTTTGGCTAGCTTTCCTGGATAAAGGCTAGCTGCATAGTTTCCACCCACTTTAGCTGCTCCCGTGCCGTGCGGTGCGGCACGATCGTATTCGGATACGATAAAGTTAGTTGGTTTCATTCCACCTTTGAAGTAGGCACCTACTGGGCTACAGAAAATAGAGAAAATATATTCTGTAGCAGGGCTTAAGCCTAAGTTATCTCCTACGCCAATCACAAACGGGCGTAAATAAAGCGTTGCGCCAGTGCCATAAGGCGCCAGCCAATCTTGGTTTGCTTTAACTAATTGTTTACAAGCATCAATGAACATTTCTGTCGGGACTTCGGGCATTAACAAACGTTGGCAGCTTTTTTGCAAGCGCTCAGCATTTTGCTCAGGACGGAATAAGTTGATTGAGCCATCTTTACAACGGTAGGCTTTTAAGCCTTCAAAACATTGTTGCCCATAATGTAATGAGCTAGAAGCCTCGCTAATGTGTAAAACATTATCTTGGGTGAGCTCACCTTTAGACCATTTGCCATCTTTCCAATATGCAATGTAGCGATAATCAGTTTTGATATAACCAAAACCAAGATTTTGCCAGTCGAGATTTTTGATTGTCATTTTATTTCCTTAATAATGATGTTGTTACAACAGAATGGTTTTAATCTACACCATTATCAAAAACTTGCAACAATAAAAGTGCGGTTATTTTTGAATTTGTTTTTTATTAAGGAGAAAAATGCTTTTTATTCTTTGGTGATAGTAAGGAAATCTATTTCGGTACAAAGTGAAATTGTGGTAGGATCTGCACATAAAAAAACACCGCTCAAATGAGCGGTGTCTAACCTAAATGGGTTAAAAAATATACAGGAAGTGAAATGAGTAACTAACCAGTTACTCCGTTCGGTTGCCCGAACTATGCAAACACAACATCATACTTAAGTCGAAACTCTTAACCAATAAGGAATTACCAATCATTAAGTATGTATGTATTGTAGTGAGATGCGTGGGCGAGAACAAAGGATATTTTTTTATCCCTTGCATTAAAAAAACTAATAGATAAATCAGTGAGTTAGTATAACTGATAATTTTTCATTTGAGAAGATTTTATGTATAAACGTTTGCCTCCCTTGAATTCACTGAAAGCTTTTGAATGTGCGGCACGTCATTTAAGTTTCACAAAAGCCGCCGATGAACTTTTTGTTACCCAAGCTGCGGTGAGTCATCAAATTAAATTATTAGAAGATTTTTTAGGCATCGAATTATTTAAGCGTCAGCACCGTGCGTTAGTTTTAACTGAGCTAGGGCTGATTTATTTTAAAGAAGTTACCGAGATTTTGCGCCGTTTGTCCGAAGTTACGCAAAAATTAATGATGCAAAAAAATGAAAAACATATTGCCATTAGCGTACCACAAACCTTTGGTATTCAATGGCTTGTGCCGCGTTTAAGCAGATTTAATGAGCTTTATCCTGATATTGAAGTGCGTTTAACAGGAGTAGATCAAGATGAAGGTTTGCTAAATCGCGAAATTGATATTGCCATTTACTATGGACGTGGCGCGTGGGAAAATCTGCAAGTGGAAAAATTAGCAGAAGAAAATTTGCTCTTGCTTGCCTCGCCAAAACTCTTGGCTAAACAGCCTGTACATTCCGCAGGAGATCTTAAAAAACATACGCTGATTCATATTCATACCCGTGATAACTGGCAAAATATGGCGAATTATCTGCACCTCAAAGGGCTAGATATTCAGCACGGGCCAATTTTTAGCCATACTTTTATGGCATTACAAGCGGCTGTACACGGACAAGGTATTGTGCTTGCTAATCGACTGCTGGCTCAACAGGAAATTGACAAAGGGAATTTACAAGTGGTACTCCCAACCCAGCTAAAAGATCCAAAATCTTTTTATGTGGTAAATCAATTAGATAAAGCCAATGATGAACAAATTTTGGCATTCCGCCAATGGATAATTAAAGAAATAAGAAATAATAATGAATAAACTTGCCTTATATTGCCGTATTGGTTTTGAAAAAGAATTAGCCGCAGAAATCACCGATAAAGCCAGTGAGCGCGGTGTGTTTGGTTTTGCCCGTGTTGAGCCGAATTCTGGCTATGTGATTTTTGAATGTTATCAAGCAGGCGAGGCCGATCGTCTTGCGCAAGAATTGCCTTTCAATCAACTGATTTTTGCTCGCCAAATGATCGTGGTGTCAGATTTACTGCAATATCTTTCCCCTGAAGATCGCATCAGCCCTATTTTATCGCAATATCGCCAAAGTGAATTAGCGAAAAAGCTCAAAAACAGCACTGAATTATTTGTGGAAACTGCCGATACCAACGAAGCAAAAGAGCTTTCGGGATTTTGCCGTAAATTTACTGTGCCGTTGCGTAACACGTTGAAAAAAGACGGCTTTTTACAGGGTAAAGATAGCCACAAAAGTGCGGTAACTTTACACGTTTTTTTCTTGCAATCCACCGCGTGCTATGTCGGCTATTCCTACAACCACAACCATTCCCCTTATTTTATGGGCATTCAACGGCTTAAATTCCCCGCAGACGCGCCAAGCCGTTCTACCCTGAAATTAGAAGAAGCCATCTTAACTTTTATTCCGAAACAAAAAGAAAGCCAATATCTGAACGAAAACCAATATGCGGTCGATCTGGGTGCTTGCCCTGGGGGCTGGACATATCAACTGGTAAAACGTGGTTTATTTGTTTATGCCGTGGATCACGGAAAAATGGCTGCCAGTTTGCACGACACTGGACGGATTGAGCATTGTGCGGAAGATGGCTTTAAATTTCAGCCCCCGAAACGCCGCCGCATTGATTGGCTAGTGTGTGATATGGTGGAACAGCCTAGTCGCATCGCACAACTCATCGCAAAATGGTTGATCAATGGCTGGTGTCACACCAGTATTTTCAACTTAAAATTGCCAATGAAAAAGCGTTATGCGGAAATCAAAGAATGTTTAGCAATGATTGAGCAAGCCTTGGATAAACAAGGACTTAAATTTAATCTCAAGGCAAAACATTTGTATCACGATAGGGAAGAGATCACCGTTTATCTCTATTTACTGCCTTAATTAAAGTGCGGTGAAAAATTCATAAAAATTTCACCGCACTTCTTGCCTTTTGACAAAATCCCCCTATAATTTAACCTGTATAAAAAAACAGTGGTGATGTGATGGATATTTCTGAATTACTTGATGGTTTAAACGATAAACAGCGTGAAGCAGTGGCTGCGCCCTTAGGCAATTATTTAGTGCTAGCGGGCGCGGGCAGCGGTAAAACGCGAGTGCTGACTTTTCGCATTGCTTGGTTGATTGCTGTGGAGCAAATTTCTGAAGGAAGCATAATGGCGGTAACCTTTACCAATAAAGCCGCAGCAGAAATGCGCCATCGAATTGAAGAAACTCTGGCGAAATATTCATCACAACGTGTAATGGGAATGTGGATCGGCACATTTCACAGTATTGCTCACCGCTTATTACGCGCCCATTATGCCGATGCAGGGCTGCCACAGGATTTTCAAATTTTAGACAGTGATGATCAACAACGCTTAGTTAAACGCTTGATTAAACTGCACAATATTGATGAAAAAGCCTATCCACCAAAGCAAGCCTGTTGGTATATCAACCACCAAAAAGAAGAAGGTTTGCGCCCACATCAAATCGATGATCAAGGGGATATGCAAGAACGCACTTGGATCAAAATTTATCAAATTTATCAAGATGCTTGCGATCGCGCAGGTTTGCTAGATTTTTCTGAATTATTGCTACGCGCTTATGAATTATGGCTGAAAAAACCGTTGATTTTGCAACGTTATCAGCAGCGTTTTTCGCAAATTTTAGTCGATGAGTTTCAGGACACCAACAAAATTCAATATGCGTGGATCAAATTATTGGTAGGGGAAGCGGGCAAAATAATGATCGTGGGTGATGACGATCAGTCTATTTATGGCTGGCGTGGCGCGCAAGTAGAAAACATTCATCGTTTTTTAGAAGATTTTCACAATGCACAAACCATTCGCCTTGAGCAAAATTATCGCTCTACGGCCAATATTCTCAATAGCGCAAACCATTTGATCGCCAATAACAGCAACCGCCTTGGCAAAGATTTATGGACAGAGGGTGAGCAGGGCGATCCTGTGGGAATTTATGCCGCATTTAATGAAATTGACGAAGCGCAGTTTGTGGCAAACCAAATCAAAATCTGGCTCGATGATGGTGGAAAGCTAGATGATTGTGCCATTTTATATCGTAGTAACAGCCAATCGCGCGTGATAGAAGAAGCCTTGATTCGTGCGCAAATTCCTTATCGCATTTATGGTGGATTACGCTTCTTTGAACGGCAAGAAATTAAAGATGCCTTAGCCTATTTACGTTTAATCGCCAATCGCTTTGATGATGCCGCCTTTGAACGTGTTATCAACACGCCAACACGAGGTATTGGCGATCGCACCTTAGATGTTCTGCGCCAATTAACGCGTGAGCGACAAATCACCCTATGGCAAGCCATTCAAGTTGCCATTCAGGAAAATATGCTGGCGGGACGTGCTGCCACAGCCTTGTTGCGCTTTACAGAATTAATTAATTCCTTACAGCAAGAAACGGCGGAAATGCCTTTGTTTGCGCAAACGGATTTTGTCATCAAACATTCAGGCTTATATGAAATGTATAAGCAAGAAAAAGGCGAGAAAGGCGAAGTGCGGATCGAAAACTTAGAAGAATTAGTTAGCGCCACTCGAGAGTTTATCAAGCCTGAAGACGCCGAAGAAATGACAGATTTAATGGCATTTCTCACTCACGCCTCTTTAGAAGCGGGGGAAGAACAGGCTTCACCACATCAATCTAGCGTGCAAATGATGACCTTGCATTCTGCCAAAGGGCTAGAATTTGCCCGTGTTTTTATGGTGGGCGTAGAAGAGGGAATATTCCCGAATTTCCGTTCCTTTGAAGAGCCAGGGCGGTTAGAAGAAGAACGCCGTTTAGCTTATGTGGGGATTACCCGAGCCAAACAAAAACTCACCATTAGCTATGCAGAAAGTCGCCGCTTATATGGTAAAGAAGAGCGCCATTTGCCTTCACGGTTTATTGAGGAACTGCCAGAAGATTGCATTCAAGAAGTGCGTTTACGCGGTACGGTTACCCGTGCCTATAACCGCGCAGCCGTGGGATCGCTAAATACGCATAAATCGGGCAAGGATAGTGAATGGAGAATGGGACAAAAAGTTAAACACGGCAAATTTGGAAATGGCACCATTATTAATGTGGAGGGCGAAGGCAACAACACTCGCCTACAAATTGCTTTCCAAGGCGAAGGCATCAAATGGCTCATTGCCGCGTTAGCAAAGTTAGAAAAACTCTCCTAAACCTAAATAAAAAAATTAAGCGAAAAAGCACCGCTCTTTGGTTTTATACTCAGTCTGTTCTATGTGTACTCTTATGTGTAAAACAAAAGTGCGGTGCTTTTTTATGTAATTTTGATCTTAAATATAATCATTAAATGATTGATGAATTGTTATCTTTTTGTTAAAAAATAGATGCAACCCAAAAAACAGAGTGAAATTTTTCTATGTGATGAGAATTTGCTTGGTTTTTTGATTGGGATTGGTGAACAGAAGATTGTTCATTAATCTAGCTATCTTTATAAATTATAACTATCAGGAAGGTAACACATTATGCATTTTCGTAAATCTCTTCTCGCTACATTGTTAGCGATTCCTTTTTCTTTATCTATGGTTTCTTTGCCGGCATATTCCACAGAAGCAACCCAACAGTCTATCTTAGCGGCTCAACGCTATGATCAGAGTAAGGACATTTTCCACCCTGTATATGCAAAAAATGGAATGGTAGCAACAGAGCAACATTTAGCAACGCAAGTTGGTTTGGATATTTTACGTCAGGGGGGAAATGCCATTGATGCGGCGGTTGCAGTGGGATTTGCTTTGGCTGTAGTACTACCAAATGCTGGTAATATTGGTGGCGGTGGTTTTATGGTGTTGCATGATGCCAAAAGCGGTGAAAATATTACTATCGATTTTAGAGAAATGGCACCACAAAAAGCACACCGAGATATGTATTTAGATGAAAAAGGTGATCTGGTTGATGGGAAATCGTTGTTTACTCATTCCGCTGTGGGTGTACCAGGAACGGTGGCGGGCTTGCTTTTGGCGTTAGAAAAATGGGGGAGTTTACCGCGTGAGCAAGTGATTGCGCCAGCAATTAAATTAGCCGAGCAAGGTTTTGCGATTAGTCCAACACTCGCTGCAACGTTAGAAGTTGAGAAAGACAATTTAGCTAAATGGAAAAGTACCAAAGCGATCTTTTTCAAGCAAGATCAGCCACTTACTTTTGGTGATAATTTAGTTCAGCAGGATTTAGCACATTCTTTGCGCCTTATTGCACAACAAGGAAAGTCAGCGTTTTATGAAGGTGAGATCGCACAAAAAATTGTGCAAGAAATGGAAAAACACGGCGGTTTAATTAGCCTTGATGATCTGAAAAATTATAAGGCAGTGATTCGTAAACCCATTGAAGGGGAATATCGTGGCTATAAAGTGGTAACAATGCCACCCCCAAGTTCTGGCGGTGTTCATTTAGTTCAATTGCTAAATATTTTATCCCATTATCCGATGAAAGAATTTGGTGTTAATAGTGCCAAAGCGATTCATCACTATGCTGAGGCAATGAAATTAGCTTATGCTGATCGTGCAACCTATTTAGGTGATCCTGATTTTGTTAAAGTACCGGTGGCAGGCATTACATCAAAGGCTTATGCAGATGAATTAGTGAAAAAAATTAATCCAGAAAAATCAACGCCAGCGAGAGAGATTAAAGAAGGCAATCCAATCCCTTATGAAAGTGATCAAACCACGCATTATTCGATTATGGATAAAGACGGAAATGCGGTAGCGGTAACTTATACACTTAATCTCAATTTTGGATCTGGAATTGTGGCTGAAGGCACGGGGATCTTATTAAATAATGAAATGGATGACTTTTCGGCAAAACCCGGTGTGCCGAATGCTTTTGGCTTGATCGGCGGAGATGCTAATGCGATTGAGGCAGGAAAACGCCCATTATCTTCAATGACACCAACTATTCTATTAAAAGATAGTAAGCCTTGGTTGGTAACTGGTACACCAGGCGGAGCAAGAATTATCACAACCGTATTACAAAGTATTACAAATGTGATTGATTATGGAATGAATCCTGCGGAAGCCATCAACGTTCCACGTATTCACCATCAATGGCAGCCAGATCAATTACGCATTGAAGAAGGCATTAGCCCAGACACCATCGAGCTGCTTAAACAAAAAGGTTATGATGTCGTGACAAAAGCGACAATGGGGCGTGAACAAGTTGTTCAAGTAACCGAAGGCGGATTTTATGGCGCTTCAGATCCGCGTAATCCAGATGGCGCAGCGATGGGATATTAATCCTTTTGTAATTTAACCGATAAAGCTGATTTCAGTATGAAGTCAGCTTTTTTTATGCACTATTAGTGACATTATTCAGCCCAATTAAAACAAAAGTGCGGTGTTTTTTTGTCTATTTTTTGTAAATCAAATGCTGTGATTAGAAAAGAGAGAAAAAATTCCTGATGATTTCGCAATTTCTTATTTACAACATCAGAAAATTCCTTTATTAATGAAAGCCATTTTATAAAAACAATCTAGGAGGAAAAGATGCACACGTCATTCAAAAAAACACTTTTATCTGCCATTTTAGGGCTATCCCTTTCTGTGGGTTCGGCAATGGCGGCAGAGGTACCCGCTGGGACACAGTTAGCAGAAAAGCAAGAATTAACTTGGAATATTAGTTCTAACCCCGCCACCCTTGATCCACAAAAAATGGAAGGCGATGTAGAAGGTTATTATGCGCGTCAGTTGTTTGAAACCTTAGTGACTTCTGATGCGAAAGGGCATATTATTCCGGGGGCGGCGACCTCTTGGGAGCATAGCCCAGATTTTAAAACCTGGACATTCCACCTTCGCCCTGAGGCAAAATGGTCAAATGGTGATCCTGTTGTGGCAGGTGATTTCGTTTATGCGTGGCAGCGTTTAGCCGATCCGAAAACGGCAGCACCTTATGCAAGCTTCTTAGAATTTGTGAAATTGAAAAATGCGGATCAAGTTACCGCAGGCAAACTTCCTGTTACTGATCTCGGTGTTGAAGCCAAAGATGATCATACGTTGGTGTTACATTTAACGGAATCTGTGCCTTATGTAGATAAATTGGTTGAACATTATGTGTTAGCGCCAGTAAATAAAAAAGTGGTAGAACAATTTGGTGATAACTGGACGAAACCAGGTAATCTCGTAGGTAACGGGGCATTTGTGCTGAAATCTGCAGTTGTAAACGAAAAAGCCGTGTTAGAGCGCAATCCGAATTATTGGGACAACGCGCGCACCGTGTTGGATAAAGTGGTGTTATTGCCGATTGAATCTTCATCAACAGATGTGGCGCGTTATCGTGCAGGCGATGAAGATATTACCGGGAAAGAAATTCCAATTGAATTATATGGCAAAGTGAAAAAAGAATTAGGCGATGAGCTTTATCACGCGCCGCAACTTTGTACTTATCTTTACGAAATCAATACGGCAAAAGCACCGTTTGATAATCCAAAAGTGCGCAGAGCCTTATCTTTAGCCTTAGAACGTGAAATTTTAACAGATAAAGTGTTACAACAAGGGCAAAAACCCGCTTATATTTTCACCCCGCCATTTATCAATGGGGCTGAGAAAATGACTAACCCTGAGTGGGCAAATTGGACGCAAGATCAGCGTAACCAAGAAGCGCTTAAATTGTTGAAAGAAGCGGGCTTTGATAAGTCTCACCCGTTAAATTTCAAATTGTTATATAACACCTCTGATAACCACAAAAAACTGGCGAGTGCTGCGCAGTCCATTTGGAAGAAAAATTTACAAGGCGTGGTGAATATCACCTTGGAAAATCAAGAGTGGAAAACCTACTTAGATACGCGTCATCAAGGCAACTTTGATGTGGCGCGTGCAGGTTGGTGTGCGGATTATAATGAAGCCAGCACGTTCTTGAACTATTATTTATCCAATAGTGCGAACAACACTGCATTCTATAAAAATCCAGCTTATGATGCCTTGATTGATTCTTCATTCAAAGCGCAAAACGATGATGAGCGCGCAGAAGTGTATGCCAAAGCAGAAGGATTGTTAGATGCGGATACCGCAATGGTGCCAGTTTATCATTATGTTCAACCGCGTTTAATTAAACCTTGGGTGAAAGGCTTTGCTTATGCGCACCCAGCACAAAACTATTATTTAAAAGACGTTTATATCATTAAACATTAATCTTTTTTACCCGCACTTTTGGCATTTTAAGAAAAGTGCGGGTGTTTTTTTCTAAATTTTTTTGTGGGAATAATTTTATGCTTAAATTAATTTTTCGCCGTATTTTAGAGGCGATCCCAACCTTATTTATTTTAATCACCGTTTCTTTTTTTATGATGCGGCTTGCCCCGGGCAGTCCATTTTCCAGTGAAAAAAATTACCCACCAGAAGTCATTGCCAATATTGAAGCAAAATACCATTTGAATGAGCCATTAATGGTGCAATATGGCATTTACTTGAAAGATTTGGCACACGGTGATTTCGGGCCTTCATTCAAATATAAAGATTACAGCGTAAACCAGCTTGTTGCGCAATCTTTTCCAGTATCGTTAAAATTAGGGTTTTCAGCCTTTTTAATTGCCTTAGTATGCGGGATTTCCGCAGGCGTTATCGCCGCGTTGAAACAAAATAAGTGGCTAGATTATTTGATAATGACCTTTGCGATGACGGGAATTGTTGTCCCCAGTTTTGTGGTCGCCCCGTTGTTGGTGCTGATTTTTTCCATTACCTTAAAATGGCTGCCTTCAGGCGGTTGGGAAGGCGGACAGCTGACCAATATGATTTTACCAATGATTGCCCTTTCCCTTTCTTATATTGCTAGTATTGCGCGGATTATGCGTAGCTCAATGATCGAAGTCTTGCATTCTAATTTTATTCGCACGGCGAAAGCAAAAGGGTTACCAATGTCGCGAATTATTTTGAAACACGCGTTACGCCCTGCACTGTTGCCTGTCATTTCTTATATGGGGCCTGCTTTTGTGGGAATTATTACCGGCTCAATGGTGATTGAAAGCATTTTCGTGCTACCGGGTATCGGGCAGCTTTTCGTGAATGGTGCGCTAAATCGTGATTATTCCTTAGTGCTAAGTTTAACTATTTTGGTTGGCACATTAACCATTGTGTTCAATGCCATTGTAGATATTCTTTATGCCGTGATTGACCCGAAAATTCGTTATTAATGGAGTGCAGACAATGATAAAAACAAAAGAAAATCAAGCACTAATGGAAAAATTAGGGGAGCAATTAGACAAAGTCGAAGGGCGCAGTTTATGGCAAGATGCCAGACGCCGTTTTTTCCGCAATAAAGCGGCGGTGGTGAGCCTTTTCGTGTTATTTCTCATTTTGCTTTTTGTAACCTTTACACCAATGTTGATGCCCTTTAGCTATGATGATACCGATTGGGCAATGATGTCTTCACCGCCAGATTTTGAATCAATGCACTATTTAGGCACAGACGGCCTAGGGCGAGATCTTCTAGTTCGTATTGCCATTGGCGGGCGTATTTCCTTATTAGTTGGGATTGCAGGGGCACTTATTGCCGTTTTAGTTGGCACGCTTTATGGCGCAACCGCAGGTTATGTGGGCGGCAAAACCGATGCGATTTTAATGCGTATCTTAGAGATCTTATATTCTTTTCCGTTTATGTTTTTTGTGATCCTATTGGTTACATTTTTTGGGCAAAACATTTTGCTGATTTTCGTGGCAATTGGCATGGTGTCTTGGCTGGATATGGCGCGTATCGTGCGTGGGCAAACCCTAAGCCTTAAACGGAAAGAATTTATCGAAGCAGCCATTGTATGTGGTGTTTCACCAAGTCAAATTGTTTGGAGACATATTGTGCCGAACGTATTAGGTGTTGTGGTGGTTTATGCTTCTTTGCTCGTGCCGGGAATGATCTTGTTTGAATCTTTTTTAAGTTTCTTAGGATTAGGTACACAAGAACCGCTTAGTAGTTGGGGCGCATTACTAAATGATGGGGCAAACTCAATGGAGGCCGCGCCTTGGTTACTTATTTTCCCCGCATTATTTTTAGTGGTAACGCTATTTTGTTTTAATTTTATTGGTGATGGCTTGCGTGATGCGCTTGATCCGAAAGATCGATAAGGTGAGAAAATGAAAAACGAAAAACACCCTCTCCTTGATGTTCAAGATTTAAGAGTAACTTTTAAAACGCCAGACGGCGAGGTTACCGCAGTAAACAACTTAACCTTTAGCCTTAATGCTGGTGAAACCTTAGGCATTGTTGGTGAATCAGGTTCAGGAAAATCGCAAACCGCGTTTGCTTTGATGGGACTATTAGCTGATAACGGACGCACTTCAGGTTCAGCCCGTTTTAATGGCGAAGAGATTTTAGGTTTATCGCCCTCACAATTAAACCGCCTAAGAGCGGAGCAAATTGCGATGATTTTCCAAGATCCAATGACATCGCTTAATCCTTATATGAAAATTGGCGAACAGCTCACGGAAGTATTGGTACTACATAAAGGTTATGATTATAAACAAGCCTTTGAAGAATCCGTGAAAATGTTAGACGCGGTGAAAATGCCAGAAGCGCGTAAGCGAATGGCAATGTATCCGCACGAATTTTCTGGTGGTATGCGTCAGCGTGTGATGATCGCAATGGCATTATTATGTCGTCCAAAATTATTAATTGCTGATGAACCAACCACCGCCTTAGATGTAACTGTACAAGCACAGATAATGACGCTGTTAAATGAATTAAAACACGAATTTAATACAGCAATTATTATGATTACGCACGATCTTGGCGTGGTGGCTGGGAGCTGCGATCAGGTGCTGGTGATGTATGCGGGAAGAACGATGGAATATGGCTCAGCGAAAGATATTTTCTATCAGCCAACTCACCCTTATTCCATTGGTTTGATCAACGCCGTGCCACGTTTGGATTCTGAAGAAGATAAACTCTTAACTATTCCCGGCAATCCACCTAATTTATTGCATTTGCCAACGGGCTGTCCATTTAGCCCACGTTGCCAATTTGCAACGGAACAATGCCAAAACAGTCCGCCATTGGAACAATTTGCGCCAAACCGCTTGCGTGCTTGTTTTATTGAGCCAAGCCAGCTGGTAAGGGGGAATTAAGATGAAAAAATTATTATTAGAAGTTGAAGATCTGAGCGTACACTTCAAAGTGCAAAGCAACGAAGGCTTTTTATTTAAGAAAAAACAAACCTTGCACGCAGTAAACCACGTTTCCTTTAAACTATATGAAGGGGAAACCTTGGGCGTGGTAGGGGAGTCTGGTTGCGGAAAATCTACCCTTGCTCGTTCGATTATTGGCTTAGTGAAAGCCGCAGGCGGCAATATTTTATGGCTAGGTAAAGATCTCAGCCAGCAATCTGAAAAGCAGTGGCACGACACACGCAAAGATATTCAGATGATTTTCCAAGATCCCTTGGCATCGCTTAATCCACGAATGACTATTGGAAATATTATTGCTGAGCCACTGAAAATTTATTTTCCCCATTTATCGGCAGATGAAGTGAAAGAACGCGTGCAAGCAATGATGTTAAAAGTGGGGTTATTGCCAAATTTAATCAACCGCTACCCGCACGAATTTTCGGGGGGACAATGTCAGCGGATTGGCATTGCACGCGCCTTGATTATTGAGCCAAAATTAATTATTTGCGATGAACCCGTTTCAGCGTTGGACGTATCCATTCAAGCGCAAGTAGTGAATTTGTTAAAATCCTTACAAAAAGAAATGGGCTTATCGCTGATTTTTATCGCACATGATCTTGCTGTGGTTAAACACATTTCCGATCGCGTATTGGTGATGTATTTGGGCAATGCGGTGGAGCTAGGCACTTATGATAAGGTGTATCACGAAACCAAACACCCTTACACCAAAGCCCTGATGTCAGCCGTGCCAATTCCCGATCCTGATTTGGAAAGGGGTAAAAAAATTCAGCTACTAGAAGGGGATCTTCCATCGCCAATCAATCCGCCTTCAGGCTGCGTGTTCCGTACTCGTTGTCCCATTGCAGACACTGAATGTACACTCAGCAAACCACGCTTGGAAGGAAATGAACAGCATTTAGTGGCTTGTTTTAAGGTTCCATAGTATTCACATTGATGACTAAAAATAACGTCATAAAAAAGTGCGGTAATTTTTCACCGCACTTTTCTTTTCTGATTTATTTTTCCTAACCGCAATTAAGGATAAATTCTAGCATTACTATCAAAACGTTGATTTGGTGTAAAACCAAAGAGATTATTCATAAGCAATCATTAATCTTCAGGATATAAAATAAAAGAGAGCGAAGAAAAATATTTATTCTGTGTATGAGTGCTCGTTGGTTCGCCGATTTCCACTCCAACTACATTTGTTCCCTCTGCGCTCACTGTTAAGACGGCTTTGCCCTGTTCATCAGCTTTGATTTCCGTAGTTAAATCATTCAGCACATCAGGAATAATTGGCGCATTGGCAAAAGGTTTTCCCTCTTTCAACACTTGCACTTCATATTTATCCCCTTTATGTAACGTAAGCGGGTTAACCTTAGGTACAATTTGAATATAGGCTTCAACAGTTTGTGGTTTCGCTTTCTCATTCCAATAATGTACATTGAATTTTAGTGCGTGCGTTGTTTTTTGCGCGTCAGCCACTTCCTCAAAGCGTTTGAACGCGTGCATTTTCCCTGCGTTATCGCGAGTGAAATAGCCATAATCAAAGTCCACAACGGAAATACCTAACTTTTCATTTGGAACAATGCTGATATGATTGTTTGCTGCAATAGGGGTTAGCGGAAATACTCGCCCCATATTATCAAGTGCGATGAATTTTTTGACCATTTCTGGTTTATAAACGTTATCCAATGGTCCTTCACCTAGCACAAGGGCTTTTTGATCTAAACGATTGGCAAAATAAACGCCGTGCGCGTTGGCTTGAGCTGCGATAAAACTCAAAGTGAGAGCAATGGCTAAGGTTGGAAGCTGTTTTTTCATCGGTTTATTCTCCTTGAGTGAGTAAAAATAATCTTCATCACCTTAGCATAACTAAAAATAGTTATCAATATAATTGAGAATTATTCTCAATATATTAACTACGATTAAATCCCGAAATTTATCAGAAAAAACCACCGCACTTTTTTTATTTCAATGTCAAAACTTTCACTTCATCATTTACGCGAATAATCCCCGTATTCAACGGAATTAAATTAACGCCGAAAAGTGGTGCGCCTTGTTCGTTGCGGTTGAGTTTTTTCAGCGTGCGGAAAGGTTCCATTTTCGGATCGGTTTGGTTGGTGGTAGGGTTGCGAGTGGTGAGAACGCAGCGTTCACAAGGTTTGCTGTGTAAGAATTTGACTTCACCGATTTGAATTTCACCCCATTGCTGTTCTTCAAAGGGGGCGATGCCGTCAATAATTAAATTTGGGCGAAATTGCAGCGGTGAAATTGGGCTTGGACAAGCTTGCTGTACTGCGTTAAAAGACGCTTCAGTGGTGAGCAAAAGTGGGTAGCCATCTGCAAAAGAAAGCGGTTGGTCGGGGTAGCGTTTAATTTTGCGTTGCGTGTGTTCGCCTGTCCAGCGCAATTGCACGGCACGGCCTATTTTCTCGCTAAACCAGTGATTAATGTTTTGCGGCGCAAGCAATGAGTTAAATTCATTTCCCCACACTTCGCAGGCTTGGCTTTGCTGAAAATCCGTATATTGAACTTGAATGGCTGAACCGTCTTTATGCTGAATATATAAACCAAGCGGTGTCGGCAACGCGTGGAAGTGGTAAAGTTCCGCATCTTTGCGTGCTGTGATAAAGGTGCCGTCTAATTCTGTGAGCATAAACGTGCGATCAAAATTCAGCCCTTGCGGTTGAACCACGGCTTGCGCCACTTCATAGCTTTGCGTAGATTTGATGGGGTATAAGTAAATATGCTGTAATTTCATTGCTTAATCCTCATAAAGTTGGCTGTAAAGGGCATTTTCAAAACGCACTAGGGGTGCGCGTTTGGTTTTGTTTTCGAGATCACCCGTGGAATAGCCATTGATAAATTGTACGAAGGCAACGGGGTCGCCTTTAGCATTTTTCATAAAGCCAGCAAGGTTATAAACCCCTTTTAATGCGCCTGTTTTAGCGGAAATATTTTGTGCAAGCGGTGGCTTGATCATCGAACCCCGTCCGCTTAATGTGCCATCTACCCCTGCAATAGGAAAGCTGTCTAATAAATGTAGTTCTGTTTCGTGATTAGCAATATATTCAAGGGCTTGCAACATAATATTAGCAGAAATTAAGTTATGGCGTGAAAGCCCAGAACCATCGGCGATAACGCTATTATCGAATTTTATTCCTGCTTGAGATTGCAAAATTTGGCGCATTGCTTTCGCGGAAAGTTGAAAGGACGCAGGGCGTTTGTAATAGTGATAACCAATGGTACGAAAGAGTGCATCGGCAATTTGGTTATCAGATTTTTTCATCATTTTTTTGATCAAATCTGGCAGCGGTTTAGACAAATGTTGCGCCACAATTTGCCCTTTTTGTACTGTACGCGGCTGTTGGATTTTACCGTTAAATGCAATGCCAAGGCGGTTTAATTGACGTTGAATAATGGCTGCTGCATAAGCATTGGGATCTTGCACGGCAAAACTGAGTGCAAAAGGTTTGCTTTGACGTGCAAGACAGCCTTTAATCTGATAGCGATTGTTGTCGTGCAACACGGCATCAAGTTGGCAAT
Source organism: Avibacterium volantium (assembly GCF_049366555.1). Classification (GTDB taxonomy): domain Bacteria; phylum Pseudomonadota; class Gammaproteobacteria; order Enterobacterales; family Pasteurellaceae; genus Avibacterium; species Avibacterium volantium_A. The sequence continues at coordinate 53,401 of NZ_JBMMGT010000008.1, forward strand.
AAGGCGCTTCTTCTTTGCTTGCCACACGCACCTGCCCGAACACTTGCACGGGATATTGCGCTGGCACATTGAATTTCACCAGTTCGCCCACAGGCAAATTGGCATCAAGATCCACATAAAAACAGTTATGATTGATATTCACTGCTGCAGGGGGCGAATTAAAGCACATTGACAAATCATTCCAAATCCAACCTAAGCCACGGTCGTGTCCTGTAAACATGGAAGTATCTAAAATAAGATCACCAGTAATACGCTGAATACCTTGCTGTTTTAATTGGGTAAGTAGCTGATAAAGCTGATCACTGGTTAAATCTGGATCACCGGTGAAAACAATGACTAAGTTACCGCGTAACTCTCCATTTTGAATATTACCTTGGCGTAGCAGACTTGTTTCAAAATGAAATTCATCGCCAAGACTGAGCTTGGCGGCAAGCGCGGTAAATACTTTCTGCGTACTTGCTGGAAGCATAAAGGTTTGCGGATTAAGTGCGGTGAGAATTTCTTGCGTTTTTAAGTTTTTTGCCACAAAAGAAAGACTTGTTCCCGCAGGAAGTTGCGTGCTAAGTTGTGCCACGTCCACTTCAGCTGCACTATATGGCGTGTGCAAAGCAAAGGAAATGCCTAATGCAAAAGGCAGTAATTTTGATGATAATTTGTACATAAATAATCGCTATGGTTGCTATTTTTTTTTAGAAACACAATAATAGTGCTGGATACTGCGAGAGTAAAATTATTTCTTGCATAAAATGGTGTAATAAGGCGGTTTATACCAAAATGATTTTTGAGCTACGGCAAAGCTGAATAATGAAAACATATTGCTTTGTTGTAGTTTTATTTTTGACTAAAAAAGGAACAAGGATTAACAATGCAACAAATTCCAATGACGGTACGCGGTGCAGCGCAATTAAGAGAAGAGTTAGAGTTTTTAAAGAATGTTCGCCGTCCAGAAATTATTAAAGCTATTGCGGAAGCGCGCGAACACGGTGATTTGAAAGAAAATGCGGAATATCACGCGGCGCGTGAGCAGCAAGGTTTTTGCGAAGGGCGTATTCAAGAAATTGAAGGGAAATTAGCCAACAGCCAAATCATTGATGTGACGAAAATGCCAAATAATGGCAAAGTGATCTTTGGTGCAACAGTCGTGTTAGTGAATGTGAATACGGACGAAGAAGTTACCTACCAAATCGTGGGCGATGATGAAGCGGATATTAAACAAGGCTTGATTTCCGTTAATTCACCTATTGCCCGTGGCTTAATTGGTAAGGAAGTGGACGATAGCGTCACCATCGCCACCCCCGGGGGAACGGTTGAGTTCGATATTATTGAGGTGGAATATAAATAAAAAATAGGGCGTTTTGATACGCCCCATTTTACTTATTTTTTAGGTAAGGAAATTTTATGCTCTTCGCTTGGGCGATAAAGCACAAGGATATTACCGATAGTTTGCACCGCTGCGGCTTGCGTTTCTCTCACAATCGCATCAATAATCAGCTGTTTGGTTTCGCGATCAGCACCAGCAATTTTCACTTTAATTAATTCGTGATGATTGAGTGCGTTGTCGATTTCAGCGATAACCCCTTCGGTTAAGCCATTTCCACCTAGCATAACGACAGGGCTTAAATGGTGTGCAAGCCCTTTTAAAAATTGTTTTTGTTTTGTTGATAACTGCATTAATTTAATCCTATGTTTATAAAGTGCGGTGGTTTTTTCTGGAGAAATTCCGAATACCACCTTGAACTGGGAAATTTTAACCTCATATTGACAAAACTACCACAAAAATTAAGAAATTATGGGAAAGAAAAAACGTTCAGCAAGTTCAACCCGTTGGTTGAATGAGCATTTTAAAGATCCGTTTGTACAAAAGGCACATAAACAGAAATTGCGTTCACGTGCTTATTTCAAATTAGATGAAATTCAACAAACCGATAAACTATTTAAAGCAGGAATGACGGTAGTTGATCTTGGTGCCGCACCGGGCGGTTGGTCGCAATATGTCGTCAGCCAAATTGGTGGCAAAGGGCGTGTGATTGCCTGTGATATTTTAGAAATGGATCCTATTGTGGGGGTTGATTTTCTGCAAGGGGATTTCCGTGAAGAAAATGTATTGAATGCTTTGCTGGAACGCGTAGGTGAGGCAAAAGTTGATGTGGTAATGTCGGATATGGCGCCAAATTTTAGTGGTATGCCATCAGTGGACATTCCTCGTGCAATGTATTTAGTGGAACTGGCTTTGGATATGTGTAAACAAGTATTGGCGCACAAAGGCAGTTTCGTTGTGAAAGTTTTCCAAGGTGAGGGCTTTGATGAGTATTTAAGAGAAATTCGTTCTCTGTTTAGTGTCGTTAAAGTGCGTAAACCTGAAGCATCTCGTGGGCGTTCTCGTGAGGTGTATATTGTGGCAACGGGTTACAAATATTAACTATAAATTCAATAACTTCTCATTTTGGAATGAATGTAGTAATCTTGTAACAAATTATTAACTTAGAAAAACGAGGTCAAACCTTGAAAGATATGGTCAAAAACTTAGTCCTATGGATTGTGATTGCAGTAGTTATGATGTCTGCATATCAGGGCTTTAGCGGTAGTTCGAATGGTAATCTTACCGATTACACCACCTTTATTACTGATGTGGGTAATGATCAAGTACGCCAAGTGCGATTTGAAGAGAACGAATTACAAGTTACTAAATCTGATGGTTCAAAATATTCAACCGTAATGCCAATTTATGATGATAAATTATTGAATGATTTATTAAATAAAAAGGTAAAAGTAGAAGGATCGTTGCCAGAAAGACGTGGTATTTTATCGCAAATTCTCATCTCTTGGTTCCCAATGTTATTGCTTGTTGGCGTATGGTTCTTCTTTATGCGCCAAATGCAAGGCGGTAGTGGAAAAGCAATGAGCTTTGGTAAAAGCCGAGCCAAAATGCTCACCAAAGAGCAAATTAAAACGACTTTCGCTGATGTTGCTGGCTGTGATGAAGCGAAAGAAGAAGTGGGGGAAATCGTGGATTTCTTGCGTGATCCAAGTAAATTCCAAAAATTAGGCGGTAAAATCCCAAAAGGAATTTTAATGGTTGGGCCACCGGGAACGGGTAAAACCCTATTAGCCAAAGCCATTGCTGGTGAAGCAAAAGTGCCATTTTTTACCATTTCAGGTTCTGACTTCGTAGAAATGTTTGTGGGCGTGGGGGCTTCTCGTGTGCGTGACATGTTTGAACAGGCGAAGAAAAACGCACCTTGTTTGATTTTTATTGATGAAATTGATGCAGTGGGTCGCCAACGTGGTGCAGGCCTTGGCGGGGGACACGATGAGCGTGAACAAACCCTTAACCAAATGTTGGTGGAAATGGACGGCTTTGAGGGCAACGAAGGAGTGATTGTGATCGCCGCAACCAACCGCCCAGATGTGCTTGATCCCGCTTTAACGCGTCCAGGTCGTTTTGACCGTCAAGTGGTAGTGGGCTTGCCAGATGTATTAGGGCGTGAGCAAATCTTAAAAGTACATATGCGTAAAGTGCCAGTTGCACCAGATGTGAATGCGATGACCCTTGCACGTGGTACACCAGGTTATTCAGGGGCAGATTTGGCTAACCTTGTGAATGAAGCCGCATTATTTGCAGCACGAATGAACAAGCCATTGGTTTCAATGCTCGAATTTGAAAAAGCCAAAGATAAAATCAATATGGGACCTGAACGCCGCACAATGATTATGACGGATAAGCAAAAAGAATCTACCGCTTATCACGAAGCAGGACACGCCATTGTAGGTTATTTAGTGCCAGAACACGATCCAGTGCATAAAGTAACCATTATTCCGCGTGGTCGTGCTTTAGGGGTAACCTTCTTCTTGCCAGAAGGGGATCAAGTAAGCATTAGCCAAAAACAATTAGAAAGTAAACTTTCCACCCTTTATGCAGGGCGTTTAGCGGAAGATTTGATTTACGGTGAAGAAAATATTTCTACTGGTGCATCAAATGACATTAAAGTTGCGACGAATATTGCACGCAATATGGTTACCCAGTGGGGCTTTTCTGATAAATTAGGGCCAATTCTTTATTCTGAAGATGAAGGCGAAGTGTTCTTAGGGCGCTCAATGGCGAAAGCGAAACATATGTCTGATGAAACAGCTCATCTTATTGATGAAGAAGTCCGTGCGATTGTTACTCGTAACTACGAGCGTGCAAGACAGCTATTAATTGACAATATGGATATTTTACACGCAATGAAAGATGCATTAGTAAAATATGAAACCATTGAAGAAGAGCAAATTAAACAGCTGATGAACCGTGAACCAGTAACGCCACCAGCAGGCTGGGACGACAACGGCAAAGCAAGTTCAGAAAAATCTGCTGAACCCAATGCTTCTGCACAAAATCAAAGTACGGCAGATCAAAGTGCGGTAGAAAATTCAGATAAATCTGAACATAACTAACCACTTAATAAATATTAAAGGACTGATTTTTATAAGAAATCAGTCCTTTCTTTTTTCTTCTTTAGGCTTTAACATAAAGTAAATTCAAATAACAAAATCCAGCTTATTTTTTATTTTAATTTACTGTATCAGTGAGATTGAGAATAACCGAATGAATTATGCAGATTGGCTTGCTTTTGCAGAAACACAACTTGCCGACAACAAAAAGACAGATCCTTTCATTAATCCCAAGGTGGATTCCAGCCTATTATTACAATTTGTAACAGGGCGTTCACGTTCTTCCATTTTGGCATTTTCTGAAATCGAGCTTTCAGCACAAGAACTTGCACAGCTTGAGAAATTATTACAACGCCGCATAAACAGTGAACCAATGGCTTATATTCTTGGTCAGCAACCCTTTTGGACGCTTGATTTGAAGGTATCTGAAGATACTCTTATTCCAAGAGCAGACACGGAAATTTTAGTGGAAAATGCGTTAATTTGTGCGGAAGAACGCATTTCATCAGCTCACTTTGACAAAGAATTAAAAATATTAGATTTAGGCACAGGTACAGGGGCAATTGCAATAGCCCTTGCACAAGAATTGCGATCTAGATCGAAAAAATTATTTAAAGTTTCTGTTGTGGGTGTTGATCTTATTGATAATGCGGTAAACTTAGCTCAAGACAATGCAAAACGTAATGATGTTGATAATATTCTTTTTTATCAAAGTAATTGGTTTGAAAATTTACAAGATCAGCGTTTTGATATCATTGTAAGTAATCCGCCTTATATTGATAAAGATGATCCACATTTGCAGTTGGGCGATGTGCGATTTGAGCCATTAAGTGCTTTAGTCGCTAAAGAACAGGGGTATGCAGATTTGCGGCACATTATCATCAATGCACCAACTTATCTAAAACCGCAAGGGTGGTTGTTATTGGAGCACGGTTGGCAGCAGGGAGAAAAAGTGCGGTCTTTTTTTCAAAAGAATTTGTGGCATAACGTTATTTCTCGTAAGGATTATAACCAAAACGAACGTATAACATTAGCTCAATTAAACACAAGAGGGAATGATTGATGAATACAAATCGCAACGCAATTTATAATGAAATGCTTAACTTTTATGTGCTTACAGGGAATGATGGGCAACGCGAGCTAGGGAATATTCATTCAATTATGAATGGTTTTTTTACTCAAGCAAGAGAAGCTATTGAGCAAGAAAAAGATGATGAAGCAAAAATCAGAAAACTAATTGATTTAGTTTATGTCGATTGGGGATTTTTGACGGATTCTAATAATTCTTTTGATCACTCTAATTATTATCTACCTGATGTTTTAACAAATCGTCGAGGTGTAGCAATTTCTGTTGGCGGCGTTTTATTGTATCTCGCGGAAAAATTAGAATTACCAATTTATGCAATGGAATTTCCAGTCAATATTATGCTTAAAGCAGATGTGAATGGAAAACATCTCTATTTTGATCCTTGGACTGGCAGAGAATCTTCAGAAAAATATATTGAATACATTTTTAGAGTACATTACGGTGATGAAGTAGAATTCTCTGTTCCATTATTAGGTGAACTAGATGAAGAAGAGTTAGAGTTCCGTTATGGTCAGTTAGCGAAAAATTCTTTAATGCGAGAAAATAACTTTGAACCAGCCTTGGCTTATATTGAAAACGTGTTAGAACGTTATCCGGGCAGCTTAGATGAAATTCGTGATCGTGGGATTTTAAAAATGCAGCTTGGGCGTCTTCAAGAAGCATTAAAAGATCTTGAAGAATTTGTTGAAAAAAGACCTGATGATTCTTTTTCAATCATGTTCAAAGAGCAATTACCGTTAATTAAAAAAGATATTGAAGCGCAAGAAAAAGCAAAAAAAGAATCTATTCACTAAATTTATTAGAGAAAACTATGCAAAATAAAGTTATTAAAATTGGTAACATTGAAGTCGCGAACGATAAACCATTTGTTCTATTTGGTGGAATGAATGTGTTAGAAAGCCGTGATATGGCAATGGCAGTGTGTGAAAAATATGTCGAAGTAACGCAAAAGCTCAATGTGCCTTATGTGTTTAAAGCGTCTTTTGATAAAGCGAACCGCTCGTCAATTCATTCTTACCGTGGACCGGGAATGGAAGAGGGGTTGAAAATTTTCCAAGAATTAAAAGACACCTTTGGCGTTAAAGTGATTACCGATGTACACGAAATTTATCAATGCCAACCTGTGGCTGAAGTGGTTGATGTGATTCAGTTACCCGCATTTTTAGCGCGTCAAACCGATCTTGTTGAAGCGATGGCGCGTACAGGGGCGGTGATCAATGTGAAAAAACCACAATTCTTAAGTCCGGGGCAAATGGGAAATATCGTAGAAAAAATTGAAGAATGTGGTAACGATAAAGTGATCCTTTGTGATCGTGGGACTAACTTTGGCTATGATAACCTTATTGTGGATATGCTTGGCTTTAGCGTAATGAAGAAAGTTTCCAAAGGTTGCCCTGTGATTTTTGACGTAACCCATTCTTTGCAATGTCGTGATCCTTTTGGTGCAGCGTCAAGCGGTCGCCGCGCACAGGTGACAGAATTGGCACGTTCGGGGCTAGCGGTAGGGCTTGCAGGATTATTCCTAGAAGCGCACCCTGATCCACAAAATGCCAAATGCGACGGTCCTTCTGCTTTGCCATTAGCCAAATTAGAAGCCTTTGTGAGCCAAATGAAAGCGGTAGATGATTTGGTTAAGTCTTTTGAGGAATTAGATACATCAAACTAATTGCTTGAAAATTAAATGTTAGAGAAAACGAACAATAACAGGTGAGTTTTAGGCGGAAATATGATAAAAATACCGCCTTGTTTTAATTTTTTCATTTGAATAGGAAACAAAATATGTCAAATTTACAAACTATCATTGAAGCGGCGTTTGAACGCCGTGCAGAAATCACGCCAAAAAGCGTAGATGCAGAAACGCGTGCAGCGATCGAAGAAGTGATCGAAGGTTTAGACAGCGGCAAATACCGTGTTGCAGAAAAAATTGACGGTGAATGGGTAACTCACCAATGGTTGAAAAAAGCGGTATTGCTTTCTTTCCGCATTAACGATAACCAAGTGATTGACGGCGCAGAAACCAAATATTACGACAAAGTAGCCCTTAAATTTGCAGACTATGACGAAGCACGTTTCCAACAAGAAGGTTTCCGTGTTGTGCCTTCAGCAACCGTGCGTAAAGGTGCATATATCGCGAAAAATGCGGTATTAATGCCATCTTATGTAAACATTGGTGCTTACGTTGGCGAAGGTACAATGGTAGATACTTGGGCAACCGTTGGTTCTTGCGCGCAAATCGGTAAAAATGTTCACCTTTCAGGCGGCGTTGGTATCGGTGGAGTATTAGAGCCATTACAAGCTAACCCAACCATTATCGGCGATAACTGCTTTATCGGCGCGCGTTCTGAAGTGGTTGAGGGCGTTATCGTAGAAGATGGCTGTGTAATCTCAATGGGCGTATTCATCGGTCAATCAACTAAAATCTATGATCGTGAAACTGGTGAAATCCACTATGGTCGTGTACCAGCAGGTTCTGTGGTCGTTTCAGGTAGCCTTCCTTCAAAATGCGGTAAATATAATCTTTACTGTGCAGTAATCGTGAAAAAAGTTGATGCGAAAACCTTAGGTAAAGTCGGTATCAACGAGTTATTGCGTAGTATTGATGAATAATATTTAATACTAATTAATCAAAAATAAAAATCTGCACGAGAGTTTTCTGTGCAGATTTTCATACCAGAATATCAAAATGTAGTACCATCTTTGTTGCAGTGATTGTTAATAATATTTTCTATTTGCTCAAAAAGAACTTTAAAGTTCTTAAAGTAATTGGTATCTTTATTTTTTACCCATTTGGAAAAAAACACTTTATTTGAGCTAGTAGAATCAAGTTTTCTTAGTAGAAAATGGAATTTCTCTGGAATATTGTATTTATTAATGAATATATCTGTTAAATCCATCTTTTCTTTGGTAAGAGCAGTGTCTCTTTTTATATTAGTGAATACAAGAATATTTTCTTTTATAGCAAGATTAATTAACTCTATAGGAAACATAAGTTCCATTGATATTGCGATGTTTATATCTGTATATTTTGAAGAAAACTCTTTTATTTCATCTGTTATAGGTAGAATGCCGGCATAAATAGCCTTATTTTTTCCAATCTTGTAAAAGATAGTTTCTTCATCTTCAGAATAGTTACCAATTATTTTACTAAATAAACTCATGCCTTTATCATCTCTATCCCATAGACTTATAATAATATCTGGCTCTAAATCACCATCTGGTTTTTCGCTTTCATCGAATATTTTACTAGTCTTAATTAATGAAGAAATATTATCTGCGCCATTTGCACTAATAAATTTACATATGGCAGTTCTTCCAGGGTAAAGTTTTTCATATGCTATATTTAGTATATCTTTATCTGTGACCCCCTCTACAATAATTCTAGGTAAATTTTTATCTTGCAATTCTTTATTTAAACGCTCGTTTTCTTCTTTTAATTTTTGGCTTCTATCAAATTCCTCTTTAGCTCTTTTAGTAATTAATGCAGTTATGCCTAGATTATTATCAAGTAGATCTTTTAAAGTAACCCTCTTAGCTGATGTTTCAGCATTACTATCGGAAGAATTTTGTGATATATACCATTTAGCTATGTGCTCTCCCTCAATATCATAAAACGCAGGAGAATGAGTTGTAACAAATATTTGGTTACCTTTGCAGAACTCATCTGAAAATTGTTTAGCTAAGAGAAATGCTGCACCAAGTTCTAAAGATGTTTTAGGTTCTTCATATGCCCATATATGATATTTAGTACTATTTTTAGTAATGAAATCTAATATGTATGGAATATGACGTGCTTGTATTCCATCCCCTCTTTTTTGTAATGAAACATGGTGATCATTATAACTTGTTGAAAAATCTAAACTATTAAATAATACTTTTAAATCTGTAGGTGGGCTAATATCGCTTTTAATTCCTATTCCCTCTTCAATTTTTTTAGTCATTTCTTCGGTGTTTTCATTGATTAACTTTGTTAATGCCTCTGTTGATAATAAAAGTTCAGAATTATCATCATTAAATAATGTATCATGTAGCATATTTAAAAAGTAAGAGAATACATCCCTTCCTCTTATAGCTGGGATATAATGAAATGATAATTTATTTAAGAATTTAGGAATTATAGTTGGAGAAATATCTTTAGAATAAATTGTTTCAGGAGCTTCTGAATATCTATTCCAACTTTTCTTCACGGAAAACTCTTGAGGTAGTGATTTCCATTTTAAAAAATTATTAAAATATATTCTAATCCATATAGATGCTTTTCCTTTTTGCTTTCTTACCTCTTGAGAACGTTTTTTAGTTAAATCATCATGAAAATAGAAATTTTTATCTAATTCTGTTTGGTTATTAAAGAATAAATTTAGAGCTTTTAATATATTTGACTTTCCGCTATCATTATTCCCAATAAGAATATTTAAATCTTCGGCGCGATCTAAGTTTATTTTATATACTGAACGAAAATAATGTATTTCTATTCTATTTATAATTTTCATATACTTTTCCAAGTTCGTTTTTAAAATAAAATTATTAGATTTTACAAGCTCCGCCCGCACAATCGTCATTGAGATCTTCTTGGCTGTCTTCCGCACCATCACGGGTGTTTTGGTAGTAAAGTGTTTTCACGCCGTATTTGTAAGCGGTTAATAAATCTTTTAATAACACTTTCATCGGCACTTTACCGTCTTCAAAACGTTGTGGATCGTAGTTGGTGTTAGCAGAAATCGATTGGTCGATAAATTTCTGCATAATCCCTACCAAATGCAAATAACCGTCATTATTTGGAATGTCCCATAATAATTCGTAGTTTTCACTGAGGTTTTCATAATCTGGTACAACCTGTTTGAGAATACCGTCTTTTGATGCTTTAACGCTAACGTGTCCACGCGGTGGCTCAATGCCGTTGGTCGCATTGGAAATTTGCGATGAGGTTTCTGATGGCATAAGCGCGGTTAGTGTTGAGTTGCGTAAGCCGAAAGTTTTAATGTCTTGGCGCAGGCTTTCCCAATCGTAATGTAACGGCTCTTGCGTGAGTGTATCCACATCTTTCTTATAAGTATCAATCGGTAAAATGCCTTGTGCATAAGTGGTTTGGTCGAAATATTCACAAGCGCCCATTTCTTTCGCAAGGTTCATTGAAGCTTTCAATAAATAGTATTGAATGGCTTCAAAGGTGCGGTGCGTGAGATCGTTAGCGCTGCCGTCTGAATAACGCACACCATTTTTGGCTAAATAATAAGCGAAATTAATTACTCCAATACCTAAAGAACGGCGAGCAAGAGAGCTACGTTCTGCCGCGATCACAGGGTAATCTTGATAATCTAATAGGGCATCTAAGGCACGCACCGCAAGATCGGCCAGCTCATCTAATTCATCAAGGTTTTCAATCGCGCCTAAGTTGAAGGCAGAAAGCGTACAGAGCGCAATTTCACCTTCTTCATCGTGGATATGAGAAAGTGGCTTAGTTGGCAATGCAATTTCTAAACAAAGGTTAGATTGGCGCACTGGCGCAACGCTTGGATCAAATGGCGAGTGCGTATTACAGTGATCCACATTCTGAATATAAATACGCCCTGTTGAAGCACGTTCTTGCATTAATAGTGAGAACAGTTCAACGGCTTTCACGCTACGTTTACGAATGTTTGGATCTTGCTCATATTGCGTGTAAAGACGCTCAAATTCATCTTGATCGGCGAAAAAGGCTTCATATAACCCCGGTACATCAGAAGGGCTAAACAAGGTGATTTCGCCACCTTTGATTAAGCGTTGATACATTAATTTGTTAAGCTGAACGCCGTAATCCATATGGCGAACACGGTTATCTTCCACACCACGGTTATTTTTTAACACTAACAGGCTTTCTACTTCTAAGTGCCAAATCGGATAATAAACCGTTGCCGCACCACCACGCACGCCACCTTGCGAACAAGATTTCACCGCAGTTTGGAAGTATTTATAGAACGGAATACAGCCCGTATGGAACGCTTCACCACCACGGATTTGGCTACCTAAGGCACGAATTGCCCCTGCATTTACCCCAATTCCCGCACGTTGTGAAACATATTTCACAATAGCAGATGCCGTGGCGTTAATCGAATCTAAACTATCGCCACATTCAATTAATACACAAGAACTGAATTGACGAGTTGGTGTACGCACCCCTGCCATAATTGGAGTAGGCAGAGAAATTTTAAATGTTGATGTGGCATCGTAGAAACGGCGTACATAGTCTAAGCGCGTTTCTTTTGGATAGTTTGAGAACAAGCTTGCCGCCACCAAAATATACAAGAACTGGGCTGATTCATAAATTTCACCCGTTACACGGTTTTGCACCAAATATTTGCCTTCAAGCTGTTTGACTGCCGCGTAAGAGAAGGTCATATCACGCCAGTGATCTAAAAAGCCGTCCATTTCGTCCCATTCTTCACGGCTATAATCGGTTAGCAAGGCTTGATCATATTTGCCTAAACGCACTAATTTCTTAACGTGATCATACAAACGCGGTGGATCAAAATGCCCATAGGCTTTTTTACGCAAATGGAAAACCGCAAGGCGAGCAGCCAAATATTGATAATCAGGCGTATCTTTGCTGATTAAATCTGCCGCTGCTTTAATAATGGTTTCGTGAATATCTGAAGTGCGAATGCCTTCATAAAATTGAATGTGGGAACGCAATTCCACTTGAGAAACAGAAACGTTATCCAATCCTTCTGCCGCCCAAGTAATGACTCGGTGGATTTTATCTAAATCGATGGGTTCTTGTTTTCCGTCACGTTTGGTGACCATCATAGCTTTGTTCATAGAAATGATTCCGACTGGTTAGTATTATTTGTCAAAACCACAAGATATAGTGGTTTATTGAAAACGGGATACAAGATAATGTGTTCTTAGCAAAACTTCAAGCACAAAATTTTACGTTCGATTATTGACATAAACTAAGTTATTTATAAATAAGCAAAAATCATAAAAGCTGATTTATCCCTTATTTTTATAAGGAATTAAAAGCAAAGTGCGGTTAAAAAATGTGTAAAAAATCACAAATTTTTCAATAGCTAAGAGAAATTTGCCGATTTTTATTGACCTATTTTTCTCTTCTATGTTAGAAAAACTTACTGATGACATACATTTTTCTTATAACAGAGAAATGATCCATTTGGGTGGATATTTTTAAGCCCGCGATTTTTACTAGGAGAGATTAATGGTTCGATACATTCGATACTTTATGAAATTAGAGGCTGCCAGCGGAATGTTATTGTTATTTTTCGCTGCGTTTGCAATTTTATTGGCAAATACACCGTTAAGCCGTTTTTATTTTAGTTTTCTTGATGCACCAGTGGTGATCCAATTTGGCTCGATTGTGCAAATTAACAAGCCACTCTTAATGTGGGTGAATGATGGCTTTATGGCTGTGTTTTTTGTGCTTGTGGGATTGGAAGTAAAACGCGAATTGCTCACAGGGGCAATTTCAAGCTATCAAAAAGCCATTTTCCCTGCCGTTGCTGCCTTGGGGGGAATGGTTGTGCCAGCAGCGATTTATTGGTTTGTTACTAAGGATACTCCGCAATATCAAGACGGCTGGGCAATTCCAATGGCAACAGACATAGCCTTTGCACTGGGGGTGTTAGGTTTACTTGGCAGTCGTGTTCCTTTCGCATTAAAAGTGTTTTTGCTTGCATTGGCGATTATTGATGATTTAGGCGCGATTATTGTGATTGCCTTATTCTTTTCACAGGATTTAAGTACCCGTGCCTTAATTCTTGCCAGTATTGCCATTGTGGGCTTGATTTTGCTTAACCGTTTTAAAATATCCAATTTAGGACCTTATGTGATTGTCGGCTTAGTGTTATGGGTATCCGTGCTGAAATCAGGCGTACACGCCACGCTTGCAGGCGTTATCATCGGTTTTAGTATTCCACTCAAAGGCAAAAACGGCAGAAAAGTGTTGCACGATATGGAACATATTTTAGCCCCTTGGTGTTCTTTCTTTATTTTACCGTTATTCGCCTTTTCCAATGCTGGGGTATCCTTATCAGGAATGGGGTTAGAGACCTTAAGCTCGCCACTCACTTTAGGCGTGATCTTAGGGCTATTACTGGGAAAACCACTGGGTGTCTTTTTGTTTAGCTATCTCTCTGTATTATTCCGTATTGCAAAATTGCCTGAAGGAATTAATTTTAAACAGATTTTTGCCATTGCCTTGCTCTGTGGTATTGGTTTTACCATGTCAATGTTCTTAGCCGGTCTTGCCTTTGGTGGCGATGGGGCAAGTGAAATGGCAAGCTTTGCTCGAGTAGGTATCTTACTTGGTTCAGCCATTTCAGCGGTCGGTGGTTATTTTTTACTAAAAGCTTGTACGAAATCTAGGGTATAATATGAGATAAAAAAATCGGGCTATTCAACGTAGCCCGATTTTTCATTAATGTTATTTTTTCAATGTTGGAATATATTCCGCTAATCCTTTCATTTCTTCTTCACTTAAACGAGATTTCGCTGCATTTCCTGCACCGACAATTTCCCCCGCCTTACGTTTTTCAAGTGCGGTAAGAATTTCTTCAGTTTTTAAGCTATTGATAATTGCAGATTGATTTAATGCTGATTTTTCGCCTTGTTTGCCGTGGCACATTGCACAAGAGCGATTAAAAATTTTTTGCGTATGCTCAAGGCTTTCATTAGCGTGACTGTTGAGCGCCAATAGCGATCCTGCAATAAAAAATAGAGTAGAAGCGTAACTTTTCATTATTTTTCCTCAAATAGTTTTCGTAATTCGTTCTCAGGGATTAAGCCCTCGAATTTATAAAGGATTTTTCCTTTAGGATCAAGCAAGAATGATGTCGGTGTGCCAACCAACTGATAACGTTCAGCCGTGATATTAAGCTGATCTTTGGCAATCGGCAGTGTGAGTTGATTTTTGTCTGCGACAGCTTGCGTGTTACCGCGTTCACCATCAATATTAATGGCTAAAAGTTGTAAGCTCTCGGGATAGCTTTGGGAAAATTGCTGTAATAATTTCATTTCAACAATGCAGATGCCACAGGTTTCTGACCAAAAATTGATGAGCAATTTTTTCCCTGCAAATTGGCTTAATTCCACCTTGTTGCCTTGCAAATCAAAAGCCGCAATATCAGGGGCTTGGCTGCCGATGTTGGCGGTTTGGTCTTTACAAGAAATAAGCAAAAAAAGCACCGCACTTAATAAACCAAGTTTTAGACTATTTCTTAATTGCATTCTATTATCCATAAAAAATTGACGTGCTATGTTACCACAGAATGTTGCATTCAATATTTTTTGATTTGTAAATTAACAATAAAGCTATCCAGTACAACACTGTATAGCGTTTTTCTGTTAGAATAGCCACTAATTTTATTTACCCTAACCCCGAATTGAATAAATGGATAGCCAAAATGTGATCAACGCCTTTGCGGAAACGGGCGTGCTGAGTCAGCATATTAAAGGATTTCGCCCCCGAGCCGAGCAGCTAGAAATGGCGCAAGCCGTGGCGCAGGCGATTTCACATAAGCAAGCCCTTGTGGTGGAAGCGGGAACAGGTACGGGAAAAACCTTCGCGTATTTAGTGCCTGCATTGCTTGCGGGCAAGAAAACCATTATTTCCACAGGGTCAAAAAATCTGCAAGATCAATTGTTCAATCGTGATCTTCCCGCCATTAAAAAAGCGTTGGGTTATACAGGTAAAATCGCGCTTTTAAAAGGGCGAGCCAATTATCTTTGCCTTGAACGTTTGGATCAGCTGATTGCGCAAGGGGTATTGGGCGATCGCACAGTGTTAGCAGATCTGGCTAAAGTGCGGAAATGGAATAATGCCACTAAGACAGGGGATTTAAGCGAATGTGTGGAAATTGCGGAAGACAGCCCGATTTTGCCACAGCTTACCAGTACCACAGAAAGCTGCTTAGGCTCAGAGTGTCCGAATTACGGCGATTGCTATGTGGCGGCGGCGCGCAAAAAAGCCTTAAATGCCGATTTAGTGGTGGTGAATCATCATTTATTTTTTGCTGATATGGCGGTAAAAGAAAGTGGCTTTGGTGAGCTTATTCCTAATGCGCAAGCCATTATTTTTGATGAAGCCCATCAGCTTGCTGATATTGCCAGCCAATATTTTGGTCAATCTTTAACCTCTCGCCAATTATTTGATTTATGCAAAGATAGTAACATTGTTTATCGCACTGAATTAAAAGATATGAAACAGCTTGGTGTGGCGGCGGATACCTTGCTCAAGGTGGTGCAAGATTTTCGTTTATTATTGGGTGAAGGCAATCGCCGTGGCAACTGGCGTGAGCTGTATTCTCAGCCTGTAATGGCGCATTCCGCAGAGAAAAGTGCGGTGCAAAAATGCGTAGAATTATTGCAAGAAAAATTGGCATTTTTATCTGATGTGGTGAAACTTGCGCTCGGTCGTTCGCAAACCCTAGACAGCATTTTTGAACGCATTGCCAGTATTCAGGTGATTTTAAAACGTCTGCAAGAAACCCATTTGGTGGGCTATTGCTATTGGTATGAAACCATGGGGCGTGGCTTTGGCTTGCATATTACACCGCTCACCGTGGCAGATAAATTCGGTGAACAGCTTAGCCAAAAAGAAGCCGCGTGGATTTTTACTTCTGCCACCTTAGAGGTGGGCGGCACATTTGAGCACTTTTGCCAGCGTTTAGGCATTCAAAATGCAGAGCAGAAAATTTTGCCGAGTCCGTTTAATTATCCTGAGCAAGCCTTGCTGTGCGTACCACGCTATTTGCCCGCATTAAATCGTGCGGATACCCAAACTCAGCTCGGACAAATGTTATTACCGATCATCGAAAAAAATCAGGGGCGCTGTTTTGTGCTTTGCACGTCTTATTCAATGATGCGTGGGCTGGCAGATTTTTTCCGTGAACACAGTGATTTAACCGTGTTATTGCAAGGGGAAACGGCAAAAAGCAAATTATTAGAACAGTTTACCACCCAATCTCACGCCGTGTTGGTCGCCACTTCCAGTTTCTGGGAGGGGGTAGATGTGCGTGGTGATGCCCTTTCCTTAGTGATTATTGATAAATTGCCCTTTACCGCACCTGATGAGCCTTTGCTGAAAGCACGAATGGAAGATTGTCGCCTGCAGGGCAAAGATCCGTTTAATGAGATCCAAATTCCCGAAGCGGTGATCACCTTAAAACAAGGGGTTGGGCGTTTGATCCGCGATGTGACCGACCGCGGTGCGGTGATTATTTGTGATAGCCGTTTGGTGATGCGATCCTACGGTGAAACCTTTTTGAAAAGTTTGCCTAATGCTAAACGAACCCGAGATTTAAACAACGTAATCCAATTTTTAACAGAGAAAAAATAATGACAACTTTACTCGCTTTAGATACATCAACGGAAGCCTGTTCCGTTGCCTTATTGCATAAAGGGGAAATCACCCATTTAGATGAATTAGCGCAACGCACGCACACAAAGCGCATTTTGCCAATGGTTGATGAAATTTTAAGCCAGTCTGGCATTGCGCTCAATCAAGTTGATGCCTTGGTTTTTGGCCGTGGGCCGGGTAGTTTTACTGGTGTGCGCGTGGGCGCAGGCATTGCGCAAGGCTTGGCGTTAGGGGCGGATTTGCCGGTGATTCCTATTTCTAATCTCACCGCAATGGCACAGCAAGCCTTTGAGCAATATGGCACAACGCAGGTGCTATGCGCCATTGATGCCAGAATGAATGAAGTGTATTTTAGCCAACTTCAGGTACAAAAAGTGCGGTCAGATTTTGGCGAGTTTTTTGACTGGCAAGCGTTAGTGAGCGAGCGAGTTTGCAGCCCAGAGTCAGTGCTTCAGCTGGCTCAACAAACGGAAGATTGCGTTAAAGTGGGAACGGGCTGGCAGGCTTATTCGCAACTTGCTACATTAGATTGGGCGAAAGATTCTGACATCATCTTGCCTTCTGCCAAAGCAATGTTGCCTTTAGCCTTGCCTTATTACTGGCAGAAACAATGGATAAGTGCGGTGGAAATTGAACCAGTTTATTTGCGCAATGAGGTAACTTGGAAAAAGTTACCGGGGCGTGAATAACGCATCAGCATTTGGCACATTCGTGAGCTAGTGATAGAATCGGCAAAATTTAATAAACATAATAAGGATAACAAATGGAAAAGCCTTGGTTTATCAATTATCCAGAAGGTGCAGAAAGGGAACTGGATACTTCCGCCTATGAAAATATTTTAGATATGTTTGATAAGGCGGTGCGCGAACACCCTGATCGCGCTGCTTATATTAATATGGGGCAAGTGCTGACCTTTCGTAAATTAGAAGAGCGTAGCCGAGCTTTTGCTGCCTATTTGCAAAATGAATTAAAGTTGCAACAAGGTGATCCTGTGGCATTAATGATGCCTAATTTATTGCAATATCCCATTGCATTATTTGGGATTTTACGCGCTGGAATGGTGGTGGTGAATGTTAATCCCCTTTACACGCCAAGAGAACTAGAACATCAGCTACAAGACAGCGGTGCGAAAGCCATTGTGGTGGTGTCAAATTTCGCTTCAACCCTTGAAAAAGTGGTGTTCAATACAGAAGTGAAACACGTTATTTTAACCCGAATGGGCGATCAGCTTTCTTTTGGTAAACGCACGCTGGTAAATTTCGTGGTGAAATACATTAAAAAGCTCGTGCCTAAATATAAGTTACCTCACGCCGTAACTTTTCGCGAGGTGTTAGCGGTAGGGAAGTATCGCCAATATGTGCGTCCAACCATTTCAGCGAATGATCTCGCCTTTTTGCAATATACCGGAGGCACAACGGGCGTGGCAAAAGGGGCGATGCTCTCGCACCACAACATTATTACCAATGTATTTCAGGCAAAATGGATTGCCTATCCTTTCGTGGGCGATCATACGCGCGAACGCAAAGCCATTCTGGCTTTACCGCTGTATCACGTTTTTGCTTTAACCGTAAACTGCTTATTGTTTATTGAGCTGGGCGTTACCGCAATTTTGATCACCAATCCGCGTGATATTGATGGTTTTGTCAAAGAGATGAAAAAATACCGCTTTGTTGCTATCACGGGGGTAAACACCTTATTTAACGCCTTGTTAAATAATGAAAATTTCAAAGAAATCGATTTTTCACAGCTTAAACTTTCTGTTGGTGGGGGAATGGCCATTCAGCAATCTGTGGCAACCCGTTGGCACGAAACCACAGGCTGTAACATTATTGAAGGCTATGGAATGACAGAATGTTCACCACTGATTGCCGCTTGTCCAATCAATGTGGTGAAACACAACGGCACTATTGGTGTTCCCGTGCCGAATACGGATATTAAAATCATCAAAGACAATGGCGAAGAAGCTCAACTTGGTGAACCAGGGGAGCTTTGGGTGAAAGGTGATCAGGTGATGCAAGGTTATTGGAAGCGCCCTGAAGCCACAGCGGAAGTGCTGAAAGACGGCTGGCTTGCCACAGGGGATATTGTGGTGATGGACGAATCTTACAGCTTACGCATTGTAGATCGCAAAAAAGATATGATCTTGGTTTCAGGCTTTAATGTGTATCCAAATGAAATTGAAGATGTGATTATGCTCAATTACAAAGTGGCAGAAGTGGTGGCTATTGGCGTGCCAAATGAAGTGTCGGGGGAAACCATTAAAGTATTTGTGGTGAAAAAAGATGAAAGTTTGACGCGTGATGAGCTACGCCAACATTGCCGCCAGCATCTCACAGGATATAAAGTACCGAAAGACATTGAATTTAGAGATGAATTACCAAAATCCAATGTAGGTAAAATTCTGCGCCGCGTACTGCGCGATGAAGAATTAGCCAAACGACCAGCGAATTAAATTTGCTTAATTTACTTGAATAGCAATAAAAGCGGACGATTGTCCGCTTTTGTTTTCGGGTTTATTATAATGAGCTGTGTGGGATAAGGCTGCTTTTAGCTATTTTTTCTTTGTAATTCGCCAATCAAATCATCAATCGCTTTACACAATAAAGTGCGATCGTGGCGGTAGCTGATGTCGTCAGCACGCAGACGTCTGGCAATAATTTTTAACTGCGGATCGCTATTTTCTGGCATTAAACCGTTTTGTACGATCGCACCATCAATAATCTTTTGCCCAACGGTTTCGTTAATCCAATTTATTCGATCTTGTAAAGAAAGTGCTGCGGACGGGCTATGTTCAACCCCAAGATTGTCGATGAAAATTTTCTTCGCTTGGCTGTTTTTTAATGCCTCAATAATTTCGGGGAGCAAAATCGGCGGCATTATACTGGTGAGAAAACTGCCCGGGCCAAATAGGATCACTTCAGCTTGCTGAATAGCGCAAATGGCTTCAGGCGTGGCGCTGACAAGGGGAACAAGGAAAATGGAGTTAGGTAATTCGCTCAGCTCATCAATTTCCACTTCACCTACCACGCTAGAGCCTGAAGGCAAGGAAGCAGCAAGATGCACCGCACTTTCTGACATCGGTACAATAAAAGATTTTACGCGCAATAAATCACGGATTAAGTTTACCCCTTCGGTGGGGCGAATTTGCATATTTTCTAAGGCTTTTAGCATTAAATTGCCAAGATTATGCCCTGCAAGTTCTCCACTATTGGCAGAAAAACGGTATTCGAACAGTGCAGATGCAGTGCTAGGTTCAGTGATAATTTGGTTAAGACAATTGCGTAAATCGCCCCACGCAATGCCACCTTGTTGTTTCCGAATTCTGCCTGTGGAACTACCATTGTCAGTGGTGGTAACAATGCCCGTTAAGCGTTCTTTCATAAAACTGAGCGCAGACATCACGCGGCCAAGTCCGTGTCCGCCGCCAATAGCTACAATGTGATTTATCTTATCTAAATTTTCGTGCCGACTGTGCGGTGTTAAATCACTCATTGTTTTTCCTTTAAAATGTGAGCGTTATAAGAGAATTAGGGTTAAGTATAAACAAATTTGTCTAAAAGTGCGGTAGAAATTTTGTGAATTTTCGTTATATAGCATATTATACAATTGATTTATAAGTAAAATATGGCATTTTTTTGATATAGATCCCATTCTAGGTATGGCTAAATTGTTGTTAAGCCCTTAGAATAGGGAAAATTTTCGCATAACTCCGAGCTTGTTCACCTACGTTTTGTTGATTGCAAAATAGGGTGGCAATGCCAGCAATGCATTTTGTATTGCTCAGGGATACGTTGGAAACGGCTTATCCTCTCCATTTTAGAAAGGTGTCTAATGCAAAGCATTCCTATACAAATTCCTGTGAAACAGGTGGGGGAAACGCGTCTTATTGATGGGTTTGCCCGCCAATATTATTATTTGCGACTGTCCATTACGGATATGTGCAATTTCCGTTGTAACTATTGTTTACCCAATGGTTATCAGCCAGAAGCCAATAAACCGAGCTTTCTTACTCAAAGTGAAATTGTCCGCCTAGTGCGTGCTTTTGCCCATCTTGGTACGGAAAAAATTCGTATCACGGGCGGCGAGCCAACCTTGCGCAAGGATTTTCTTTCTATTGTCGAAAATATTCAGCAAATTGAAGGCATTAAGCAAATAGCCTTGACCACCAATGGTTATCGTATGGCGAAAGACATTGCCGCGTGGAAACAAGCGGGGATTACGTCTGTTAATGTGAGCGTGGATAGCCTTGATGCGAAGATGTTCCAGCGTATTACGGGCGTGGATAAGTTTGCGGAAATTATGCAGGGTATTGATCGTGCCTTTGAAGTGGGGTATCAGAAAGTTAAAGTCAATGCGGTGCTGATGAAAAATCTCAATGATCAGGAATTTGCGGGCTTTTTAGATTGGATAAAATATCGTCCGATTCAAATGCGTTTTATCGAGCTAATGCAGACAGGCGAAATGGATCAGTTTTTCCAACGCTATCATCTATCGGGGCAAATTTTAGCAGAAAAATTACTGGCTTCAGGTTGGCAATTGCAACAGCGCGGTTATTTAGACGGCCCAGCTAAAGTGTTTAAACACCCAGATTATCAAGGTGAAATTGGCTTAATTATGCCTTATGAAAAAAATTTCTGCACCAGTTGTAATCGTCTGCGAGTTTCAGCCAAGGGCAAACTTCATCTTTGTTTGTTTGGTGAAGAAGGTATCGAATTGCGTGATTTGTTACAATCGGATAATCAGCAATCTCTTTTAGAATCACGCATTTTCTCTGCGTTACAGGGTAAGCGAGAACATCACTTTTTACATAATGGTGATAGCGGCGTGCGTAATCATCTTGCCAGCATTGGCGGTTAATCAAGGAATTATAATGACCACATTTACTCATATTAATAATAATGGCGAAGCCAATATGGCGGACGTTTCGGGTAAACAAGAAACCGTGCGTGAAGCAAGAGCAGAAGCGCTGGTTACAATGTCACAATCTACTTTGCAAATGATTTTATCAGGGCAACACCACAAAGGCGATGTGTTTGCCACAGCGCGTATTGCTGGCATTCAGGCGGCAAAACGCACTTGGGATTTAATTCCCTTATGCCACCCATTATTGCTTTCAAAAGTGGAAGTATCCTTAACGGCCCTGCCTGAAAGCAATCAAGTACGTATTGAAAGTCTATGCAAATTAACAGGCAAAACAGGCGTGGAAATGGAAGCGCTTACCGCTGCAAGCGTGGCTGCCTTAACGATTTATGATATGTGCAAAGCGGTGCAGAAAGATATTGTGATTGAACATATTCGCCTTTTAGAAAAGTGCGGTGGAAAATCTGGCCATTTTTTAGCAGGAAAACTGAATGATTAAAGTATTATTTTTTGCCCAAACACGAGAGCTGATTGGGGTTGATGAAATTGAAATCTCAGGCCAATTTGCCAACGCAGAAGCACTACGCCAACATTTGAGCGCCAAAGGGGATAAGTGGGCGTTGGCGTTAGATAAAGAAAAGCTTTTGGTTGCCATTAATCAAACCTTGGCTAGTCTTGAAAGTGCGGTGCAAAATGGCGATGAAATTGCCTTTTTCCCACCTGTTACAGGGGGCTAAAATGGCAGAAATTCAAATTGCGGTACAAACTGCCAATTTTGATCAAAATGCGGTTTATCGTTGGGTTTCCGCGCCAAATAGTGTCGGCGCTGCCGTTGTTTTCGTGGGGAAAGTGCGCGAAATGAATTTGGGCGATAGCGTATCCAGCTTATTTTTAGAACATTATCCTGCGATGACAGAAAAAGCCTTGCGTGAAATTGTTGATGAAGCTTGCTCACGTTGGAACTTATTACGCGTTGCGGTAATTCACCGCGTGGGCTTACTGCATACGGGCGATGAAATTGTGCTAGTCGCAGTGAGTTCTCCTCATCGTGGTGAAGCTTATCAAGCCAATGAATTTATTATGGATTTTCTCAAAAGCAAAGCGCCGTTTTGGAAAAAAGAACAGACAGAAAAAGGCGAGCGTTGGATCGAACATCGAGAAAGTGATCAGCAGGCTTTGGAAAGGTGGTAGAGAAGTGAGGGGTTATAAGACATCACCGCATTTTATCAGTGCGGTGATTTTTTCTCGTACATTATAAATAACTCACAAAATTTGCCAGCTCGATATGCTTAGGTTCTCGGTTGGCTTTTTCTTCCCCCGTCCCCATCAGGACTAAGGCAACTACTTTATCACTTTCGTTACATTGTAACGTATCACGCAATGCAGAGCCATCAACCCAAGGGCCAGTAACCCATACATTGTCAAAGCCTTGTGCATTGGCGGCAAGTTGCATTGCGTAAGTGGCGCAACCTGCGGTAAGCATTTGTTCCCAAGCGGGGACTTTAGCAATATCTTTTTGGATTTTTGCGATTACGGCAATGATCATTGGCGCACGATTCGGTAAATTTTCCGCTTTTTTCAACCGCTCTTCACCGAGATTAAGTTCTTGTACCGCACTTTTTAATAAGCCGCCAAGTTTGTTTAAACCGTCTTTTTCAATCACTACAAAGCGATAAGGTTGCAATCTACCGTGATCAGGGACGTGCAGTGCGGCTTGGAAAATCTGTTCAAGTTGTGCTTGGTTTGGCGCAGGCGCAAAGAGTTTCTTGTTAGAACGACGTGAAGTGAGTAGGGTTAAAGCGTCCATAATCAGTCCTTTTATGATCATTTTTGTTATGAAAAGTGCGGTGGATTATAGCATAGTTTTTGGTCTTATAGGTGATATAGAAAAGCCCCCTTTATATCGGGGGCTTATGTAATTAGTTCTTTTTACTCTCTTTATCGGCTTCTTTTTCAGCTTGTTTTATGGTGTGATTAATAGCAGCTAAAAAAGCCAGAACAATCCCTAAAAGAACAAGTAATCCAATGGTGAGTTCCATTTAATCCTCCTTTGATAGCTGGGATTTGTGTTTTCTAAGCAACTTTCCAGCAACGAGAGTGGCATAAATAACAAACATTAATGTAAGACTACTCATAATCTTAAATAGTATTCCATTCTGACCAAATATTATCACGGGGACTGCAAGTATCACAACGTTGGCAATATCTTCTACCATTTTTGCCCAAGCCTCTAAGGTTTCGACTTCAATCGGGCGTTTGAATAAATTTAACATTGGGTTCTCCTTGTGCTGGGGCAACCATAGCAAAATCTTTTTAAGTGCGGTGATTTTTTGGTGAGTTCTGCGATCCTGATCGAGAAAACAGATCAAAGTGGATAAAAACAGGCATTCTGGAAAGAATAATTCGCATTTGGGTGTTAATCTGTTTATGATACGCTCTCTCAAATAAAATCAAAAAATAAGGAAATCTATGAAATCGCTGATGAAACTAGGCTCTATGCTATGGCGAGGATTAAATTTTGTGCGCAATGTTGTGATGAATTTAGTCTTTCTTGTTTTTGTGTTGTTTCTTTTTACAGTGGTGAGTTTGCTCACAAATGCAAATAAAGAAACTCAAGCGCCACTGAGCGCGGATGAAGGGGCGTTATTGCTGAATTTAGATGGATATTTAGCGGATAATCGTGAAGAAATCCACTCTTTGCAAGATTTGTTAAAAGAAGTGGATTCTCAATATGTGCCGCGTCAAATTTCTACCTTTGATTTGGTGTATAGCATTCGATCTGCAGTGAATGATCCACGCATTAAAGGTTTGGTGTTAGATCTGAATCGTTTTGAAGGCGCTGATTTGCCTGCGATTAAATATGTGGGCAAGGCGATTAATCAGTTTAAGCAAAGTGGTAAGCCGGTGATTGCTTATGCGGATAGCTATACGCAAAAACAATATGTACTCGCAAGCTATGCCGATGAAATTTATCTCAACCCGATTGGTGCAGTGGAGATTCAAGGCTTGGCGCTGGAAAACCTGTATTACAAAGATTTGCTCGACAAGCTAAAAATCACGCCACATATTTTCCGTGTAGGGACGTATAAGTCTGCCGTTGAGCCGTTTTTGCGTAATGATATGTCGGCAGAAGCCAGAGCCAATATGCAACGCTGGTTAAGCACAATGTGGACGGATTATAAAACGCTGATCGCAAATAATCGTGAAATCCCTGTTGATAATGTATTGCCTGAAGCGGAGCAATATTTCGCGAATTTGAAAGCGTTAAATGGGGATTTGACGGCTTATGCCCAACAGCAAAAATTTGTGACGCAACTTGCCGATCGTTTCACTTTAGAACAAAAACTCACCGCACTTTTTGGCAAAAATGCAGAGGGTAAAGCAAAATTGTTGCCGTTTGATCGCTATTTGGCAGATTTACCTGATCGTATTGAGGGGGAAGGCAAAAACCGTATTGCGGTGGTCAATGTTGAAGGTGCAATTATTGATGGGGAAAGCGATGAAAATGGCGTTGGCGGTGATACCATTGCCACATTGCTACGTCAAGCTTATGAAGATGAAAAAATCAAAGCCGTGATTTTGCGTGTAAATAGCCCCGGTGGCAGTGCCTTTGCGTCAGAAATTATCCGTCAGGAAATTGTGCATTTACAGCAAGCAGGCAAGCCAGTGGTGGTGTCAATGGGGGCAATGGCTGCTTCAGGTGGTTATTGGATTTCTAGCACTGCAGATTATATTTTAGCTGATGCGGATACCATTACGGGATCTATCGGTATTTTCGCGATGTTCCCGACCTTTGAGAAAGCCGTGGCAGAAATTGGCGTGAATGCTGATGGCGTGGCCACTTCACCATTAAGCCAGCAATCTTCTTTTGGCGGGATCTCAAAAGTAAAAAGTGATCTTTATCAACTGGAAATTGAACGGGGTTACGATAAATTCCTTTCACTTGTCAGCAAAGGCCGTCAGCTAGCTAAAACAGATGTGGATAAAATCGCACAAGGTCAAGTGTGGTTGGGATCGGAAGCCTTGCAAAATAAATTGGTGGACGAACTAGGCGATTTTGATCGTGCGGTGGAAAAAGCAACGGAATTAGCTAAAGCAAAACAAAGTGAGCAAAGTGCGGAAGAATTTAGCGTGGAATGGCTAATTGAACGTAATGATTCTATGCTTGATGCCTTGGTGAAAGGCTTCGGCAAAGGCGCGCAACAGCAATTATTCAATGCGCTTGGCTTGGCAAAACCGTTCAATGAAGTAAAACAACAGCTCAACCAACTGAGCCAATTTAACGATCCTAAAGGACAGTATTTATACTGTATTAATTGCGGGACGTTACGCTAAAAATTATTTTCCCCTTTTATGCAAATAGAAGGGGAAAATTTTTAAAAATTGCACCGCACTTTTTATTTCTTTTTATTTCTATTATTTCTTCTATTTATTGCTAGCGGTTTCTTGGCATAATCCAAGTTGACTTAAAAAGTCCACAAAAGCTTTCACTTTCGCCGCCAAATGACGGCGGTGGGGATAGACAATATTCATATCAATTTGATGTTGCGGATAGTCAGCCAGCACTTCCACCAATTCCCCTGAAGCTAATTCATTTTCAATCAGAAAACGTGGTAAATTCACAATGCCGAGTCCTGATTTTGCCAGTTCTGCTAAGGCTAAGCCACTGTTGCACATTACATCAGCCTGTACGCGCAAGCGTTCAATTCTTGTGCCGTTGATAAATTCCCAAAATACTTGATTGTTATTGGATTTATACAGCATTATTTTGTGTTGATAGAGTTCTTCTGGCGTTTGTGGAATACCATTTTTGGCGAAATAATCGGGCGATCCCACAATGTGCATTGTTGAACTCGCAATTTTTTTCGCTACTAGCGAGCTGTCTTGCAAATTGCCAATGCGTAAAGCGAGATCAAAGCCTTCGGTGATTAAATCCACTAAACGATCGTTAAATTCAATATCCACTTCAAGATCAGGATTGGCGTGTAAGAATAAGCCCAAATTAGGCGCAATAAAACGCAAGCCAAAATCTCGTGGCACGGAAATATGCAGCTTGCCTTGTAATGCGCTAGCAAGATTGCTGATACTGGCTTCAGCTTCTTGCAGTTCAGCTAAAATGGGTTGGCAACGCTGGTAATACATCAATCCTGCTTCGGTCGGCACAATCTTTCTGGTGGTACGCTGCAACAAGCGGGTTTTCAGCTGTTCTTCCAGTTGTGAAACTAACTTACTCGTCATTGCCACGGAGATATTTTGCTGTATAGCGGTTTGGGTAAAACTTTGCGTTTCCACCACTTTACAAAAGACAGAAATTGCATTGAGTTTATCCATTTATTCTTCCTTTTTTTAAAAAATGATTGACCAATCCACAGATAGTCCGCAATATATCGGGCAATTTTACACAAGTTAGCAGAAATTAGGTAAAGAAAAAGATGAGTAAATCTTTAGTGATTGTGGAGTCGCCAGCGAAAGCGAAGACCATTAATAAGTATTTAGGAAAAGATTATATAGTGAAATCCAGCGTAGGGCATATTTGCGATTTACCTACTGCTGGAATGAGTACAGGTGAAAAAGCCAAGCCAATTTCTACCAAAGGATTAAGCCCCGAAGAAAAGCAAGCCATTAAGCAAGAAAAAGAACGTAATGCCTTGGTGAAGCGTATGGGGATCGATCCTTATCACGATTGGAAAGCCAATTACCAAATTTTACCGGGTAAAGAAAAAGTGGTGGCGGAACTCAAATCGCTGGCGAAAAAAGCGGATCATATTTATCTCGCTACCGATTTGGATAGAGAAGGGGAAGCCATTGCTTGGCATTTGCGTGAAGTGATTGGCGGTGATGATGATCGCTTTAGCCGCGTGGTATTTAACGAGATCACCAAAAATGCTATCACCCAAGCTTTTGAACACCCAGAACATCTCAATATGGATCGCGTTAATGCCCAACAAACACGCCGTTTTCTTGATCGCGTGGTGGGCTTTATGGTGTCGCCATTATTATGGAAGAAAGTGGCGCGCGGCTTATCAGCAGGACGCGTGCAATCGGTCGCGGTGAAATTATTAGTAGAACGCGAGCGTGAGATCAAAGCTTTCCAACCTGAAGAATATTGGGAAGTGGCGGTGCAAACGGAAACCGCACAGAAAATTGGTTTGCGTCTTGATGTAACCAGTTTTAAAGGGAAAAAATTTGAGCCGAAGAATGCGCAACAAGCGCAAAGTGCGGTGGATTTTTTACAAAAATCTGACTATGTCGTTTCTGATTTAGAAACCAAGCCAACCAGCTCTAAACCGAAAGCGCCATTTATTACTTCAACCTTGCAACAAACGGCAAGTACCCGCCTTAATTTTGGCGTGAAAAAAACAATGATGCTAGCGCAGCGTTTGTATGAAGCAGGTTATATTACCTATATGCGTACTGATAGCACCAACTTAAGTCAAGATGCCTTAAATATGGTGCGTGATTATATCGGCTCACATTATGGCGACAGTTATTTACCGAGCAAACCGAATTTTTATTCGAGCAAAGAAAATGCGCAAGAGGCGCACGAAGCTATTCGTCCTTCTGATGTGCGTGTATTGGCAGCAGATCTACAAGGAATGGAAAAAGATGCGGTGCGTTTATATGATCTCATTTGGCGTCAATTTGTTGCTTGCCAAATGCCTGCGGCACAATATGACAGCTCAACGCTCACGGTAACGGCAGGCGATTACAGTCTGAAAGCCAAAGGGCGTATTTTGCGTTTTGACGGTTGGACAAAAGTGTTACCGCCAATGAGTAAAAGTGCAGAAGATCAAGTGCTGCCAGCCGTTGCGGTGAACGATCAGCTAAATTTAAAAGAAGTAATCCCACAGCAACATTTCACTAAACCACCTGCGCGCTTTACTGAAGCGGCACTGGTAAAAGAGCTGGAAAAACGCGGAATTGGTCGTCCTTCTACTTATGCCGCGATCATTTCAACCATTCAAGATCGTGGTTATGTGCGGGTGGAAAATCGCCGTTTTTATGCAGAAAAAATGGGGGAGATTGTTACCGATCGCCTTAACCAATCTTTCACCGATTTAATGAATTATGATTTCACCGCCAATATGGAAGATGTGCTAGACCAAATTGCCAACGGTGAGAAAAATTGGAAAGCGGAATTAAATCAATTCTTTAAAGATTTTTCTGCACAGCTGAGCCAAGCCGAATTAGATGAGCTAGAGGGCGGAATGAAGCCAAATAGCCTTGTGCTAACCGATATTAAATGCCCAACTTGTGGCCGTCCAATGGCGATTCGTACTGCAAGTACAGGTGTATTCTTAGGCTGTTCAGGCTATGCCTTACCACCAAAAGAGCGGTGCAAAACCACAATAAATTTAATCCCAGAAGCCGAATTATTAAATGTACTGGACGAAGCTTCTGAAACTAAAGCTCTAATGGATCGCAAACGTTGCCCGAAATGTGGCACGGCAATGGATAGCTATATTATTGATCCGCAAAGAAAACTTTACGTATGCGGAAATAATCCAAATTGTGATGGCTATGTGGTGGAGCAAGGCGAGTTTAAGATTAAAGGTTATGACGGCCCAGTGGTGGAATGTGATAAGTGCGGCGCAGATATGCACTTAAAATTGGGACGTTTTGGTAAATATATGGCTTGTACTCAATGTGATAACACGCGCAAAATCTTAAAAAATGGCGAAGTTGCGCCACCAAAAGAAGAGCCAGTACATTTCCCTGAGCTAAAATGTGAAAATTCTGATGCGTATTTTGTATTGCGTGATGGCGCAAGTGGCGTGTTTATGTCTGCGCATAATTTCCCGAAATCTCGTGAAACTCGTGCTGCAAAAGTGGCAGAATTGGCGCTATATCGTGATCGTTTGCCTGAAAAATTGCAATATTTAGCTGATGCGCCGCAGAAAGATCCTGAAGGCAACGAGGCCATCGTTCGCTTTAGCCGTAAGGAAAAACGTCAATATATTACTTCTGAAAAAAATGGCAAAGCCACCAAATGGCGTGCTGATTATATTGACGGAAAATGGGTTGAGAATGGTAAATAACCCTTTGATATAGAAGTTATTTTGTGAAAAGGCGATATTAATCAGCTAGAAAGTGCGGTGGAAAATTTGGCGTTTTTCTACCGCACTTTTCTTTTTCTGCTTTTATTCTCTTTTTTGTTTGTTTTTTCTAGAAAAATATTTTTCTATATTAATTTGAAATGTTCAGTTTTAGCTATCGCTTTTTTCATTAGGAAAAAGCAGATAATAAGAAAGAATAAAAAAGATAAACAGAAAAAGTTTGTTAATTAAAATATTAGAGAAATTTGGAGCGGGAAACGAGGCTCGAACTCGCGACCCCAACCTTGGCAAGGTTGTGCTCTACCAACTGAGCTATTCCCGCAAGAGATAAGGAGATTGGAGCGGGAAACGAGGCTCGAACTCGCGACCCCGACCTTGGCAAGGTCGTGCTCTACCAACTGAGCTATTCCCGCATATTCCGTAAGAAACGAGGCGTATTATACGAAAAATTTTTACGCCCGCAAGTAAAATTATAAAAAATTTGATTGCTTGTTTAGTTATTGATCAGAAAGCGAGATTTTTCCCATTTCTTAGCAATAAATAGGCTAAGGCATTTTGATAAAATGCTCACGATAATAAGCCAGTTCCGCAATAGATTCACGAATATCATCTAAAGCAAGGTGGGTATTTTTCTTACTAAAACCTTTTAACATTTCAGGATTCCAACGCGCTCCAAGTTCTTTCAAGGTGCTGACATCAAGGTGGCGATAATGAAAATAGTCGGCAAGATCAGGCATATATTTGAATAAAAAGCGTTTATCTTGCGCAACGCTGTTGCCACAAATAGGCGATGCGCCTTTAGGCACCCATTTTTTTAGAAAATCCAAGGTTCGTAATTCAGCAGCCCGTTCGCTGAGTTTGCTTTGTCTTACGCGATCAATTAAGCCATTTTCACTGTGGGTTTTCTGACACCAATCGTTCATTGTCTTTAATAGACTGTCTGGTTGATGAATGGCCAATACAGGACCTTCTGCAAGAATATTGAGATCTTTGTCAGTTACAATGGTGGCAATTTCAATGATGCGTTCTTTTTCGGGATCTAAGCCCGTCATTTCTAAGTCAATCCAAATAAGGTTTTGTTTATCTAATTGCATTAGGGTATCCTATGTGAGTTTTATTTTGATGAGTTCGGCATATTTTAACCGAAAACCAACCGCACTTTAAGGATTTATCTTTGAGCAAACAAAAATTAACTTACAATCAGCAGCGCAGAATTCGTTCTAACAACGCAAAAACATTACAACGTCACAAATCAAGAAATGATGATATTCAGTGGCAAGATGAAATGCTTGGTCCAACGCAAGAAGGTACAGTGGTAACCCGTTATTCTTTGCACGCCGATGTGGAAAATGAGCAAGGTGAAATTTTCCGCTGTAATTTACGCCGCACTTTGGCGAATTTAGTGGTTGGCGATAAAGTTTTGTGGCGTAAAGGCAGTGAGCAGTTACAAGGCGTGAGCGGTGTGATTGAAGCCATTCATCCGCGTAAAAATGAAATTACACGCCCTGATTATTATGATGGCTTAAAAGTGATCGCGGCAAATATTGATCGCATTATTATTGTGTCCGCGGTGGTGCCTGAGTTGTCTTGGAATATTATCGATCGCTATTTGGTGGTATGTGAGAACGCTAAAATTCCTTCGGTGATTGTGATTAATAAGTCTGATTTATTGTCTGACACGCAACGATTAGCCGTGGAAAAACAGCTTAAGGTTTATGAAAAAATTGGCTATCAAACGCTGATGATTTCTGCCAAAACAGGCGAAAATATGCAAAATCTCACCGCACTTTTATCGGAAGGTACGTCTATTTTTGTGGGGCAATCAGGGGTAGGCAAATCCAGTTTAATCAACAGCATTTTACCTGATGTGAATGCGCAGGTTGGTGCGGTGAGTGAGGGAACAGGATTAGGTCGCCACACTACCACCTCTTCTCGTCTGTATCATTTATCGCAAGGAGGCGATTTGATTGATTCGCCGGGGATTCGTGAGTTTGGTTTATGGCATTTGGACGCAGATCAAATTACGAAAGGATACCGTGAATTTCAATATGTGCTAGGCACTTGTAAATTTAGGGATTGTAAACATTTGAATGATCCGGGGTGTGCGTTGCGTGAAGCGGTTGAGCAAGGAAAAATCGATCCCGTAAGATTTAAAAACTATCATAATTTAATTGAAAGTTTATCTGAAACAAAGGGGCATAGACACTTCTTCACACAGGACAATGGTTAAATAAAGGTTAATAACCGCATAAAAAAACGCCGCTTTAAGTGTTTTTTTGTGACTTAGTTCAAATTTTGTGGTGATTGGGGTTGATTATTGTTGTGTTAAGTTGAATACTATTTCAAGATTTATTTTTAGAGATGAAATAAATACATAATTGAACGGTAATCTTTACCGTTTGGTTTCAAATCAAGATTTATACTCAAACAATTATTAAGAGGATTTTACTATGTACTCAAAAGATGTTGAAATTATTGCTCCAAATGGTTTACATACTCGCCCTGCGGCTCAGTTTGTAAAAGAAGCGAAAGCCTTTGCTTCTGACATTACTGTAACTTCTGGTGGCAAAAGTGCAAGTGCAAAAAGCCTTTTTAAATTACAAACTTTAGGTTTAACACAAGGAACTGTGATCACCATTTCTGCTGAAGGCGAAGATGAGCAAAAAGCAGTAGATCATTTAGTCGCTTTAATTCCTACATTAGAGTAATCATACCATTAGCCACAAATTTCACTTTCAAGGGAAAGTCTGTTTGTGGCTATTGTTCTATTTATAGCCAGATTTAATTATTAGTTCGGAAGGTCACTATGATTTCAGGTATTCCAGCATCCCCCGGCATTGTTTTCGGTAAAGCACTTGTTTTAAAAGAAGAAAAAATCGTACTTGATACGCAAAAAATTCAAGACGATCAAGTTGAAGCTGAGGTTGCACGTTTTTATGAAGGACGTAATGCAGCCGTTGAGCAATTAACCGCAATTAAAGATCGTGCTTATGCTTCATTAGGAGAAGAGAAAGCGGCAATCTTTGAAGGCCATTTAATGATTTTGGAAGATGAGGAATTAGAAGAAGAAATCATTGATTATTTACGTTCTAATAAAGTAAATGCTGGTGTTGCTGCAAGCACGATTATTGATCAGCAAGTGGCAATGTTGTCAGAAATTGATGACGAATATTTAAAAGAGCGTGCAGGGGATATTCGTGATATTGGTAATCGCTTAATCAAGAATATTTTAGGTATGCACATTGTTGATCTTGGTGAGATCAACGAAGAGGCTATTCTTGTCGCGTATGACTTAACACCATCAGAAACTGCGCAGCTTAACCTTGATAAAGTGCTTGGTTTTATTACTGATATTGGTGGCAGAACTTCTCATACTTCAATTATGGCACGTTCATTAGAATTGCCAGCGATTGTGGGGACAAACACCGTTACGCAACAAGTTAATACCGGTGATTTCTTAATTCTTGATGCGGTGAATAATCATGTTTATGTGAATCCAAGCCAAGAAGAAATCGATCGCTTAAAAGCGTTAGAAGCGCAATTAGCCGAAGAAAAAGCTGAATTAGCGAAATTGAAAGATTTACCAGCTCTCACCTTAGACGGTCATCGCGTTGATGTGGTAGCAAACATTGGTACAATTCGCGATGTGGAAGGGGCTGATCGTAACGGTGCGGAAGGCGTAGGCTTATATCGTACAGAATTCTTATTTATGGATCGCGATCAGCTTCCAACGGAAGAAGAGCAATTTATCGCTTATAAAGAAGTCGTTGAAGCGATGAATGGCCGTTTAGTGGTATTAAGAACAATGGACATTGGTGGTGATAAAGAGTTACCTTACTTAAATCTACCAAAAGAAATGAATCCATTCTTAGGCTGGCGTGCAATTCGTATTGCCCTAGATCGTAAAGAAATTTTACACGCGCAATTAAGAGCCGTAT
Source organism: Avibacterium volantium (assembly GCF_049366555.1). Lineage (GTDB taxonomy): Bacteria > Pseudomonadota > Gammaproteobacteria > Enterobacterales > Pasteurellaceae > Avibacterium > Avibacterium volantium_A. Next base: position 87,121 of record NZ_JBMMGT010000008.1, read on the forward strand.
TAAGAGCATCAGCTTTCGGTAAATTAGCTGTAATGTTCCCAATGATTATTTCTGTGGAAGAAATTCGTACATTAAAAGCAGAAATTGACGTATTAAAAGCGCAGTTACGCAATGAAGGCAAAGCTTTTGATGAGAATATTCAAATTGGCGTGATGGTGGAAACCCCATCTGCGGCAGTGAATGCGAAATTCTTAGCAAAAGAAGTGGATTTCTTCAGTATTGGTACGAACGATTTAACCCAATATACTCTTGCGGTGGATCGTGGTAACGAATTAATTTCTCATTTATATAACCCAATGACCCCATCTGTATTGAGCTTAATCAAACAGGTGATTGATGCTTCCCACGCCGAAGGTAAATGGACAGGTATGTGTGGTGAGCTAGCGGGTGATGAAAGAGCAACATTATTGCTACTTGGTATGGGCTTAGACGAGTTTAGTATGAGTGCAATTTCAGTGCCAAGAATTAAAAAATTAATCCGCAATGTAAACTATCAAGATGCAAAATTGCTTGCTGATAAAGCGCTCGAACAGCCAACAGCAGCAGATATTGAAAAATTGGTTGCAGACTTTTTAGCAGAAAATGCGTTAAACTAGATACCAATTATTCAAGTTTTGGGCTAGAATAGCCCAAACATTCACTTAGTAGGAGACTAAAAATGGGTTTTTTTGATAAATTATTTGGTTCAAAAAGCAATAAAACCGTTGAAGTAGAGATTTATGCACCACTTTCAGGTGATATTGTGAACATTGAAGATGTACCAGATGTTGTTTTCTCAGAAAAAATTGTTGGTGATGGTATCGCAATTCGCCCAACAGGTAACAAACTTGTAGCCCCTGTTGATGGTGTTGTAGGTAAAATCTTTGAAACCAATCACGCGTTCTCAATGGAATCTACCGATGGTGTGGAATTATTCGTTCACTTTGGGATTGATACCGTTGAATTAAAAGGTGAAGGCTTTAGACGTGTTGCTGAAGAAGGTCAAACTGTTAAACGTGGTGATACCATTATTGAATTAGATTTAGAATTACTTGAAGCCAAAGCAAAATCAGTGCTTACCCCTGTAGTGATTTCTAATATGGATGAAGTTAGCCATATTGAGAAAAAAACAGGCGAAGTTGTTGCTGGTGAGTCTGTGGTTCTTGTAGTGAAAAAATAAAAAATGCAATATAACAAAGCCCATTCCATTGAGTGAATGGGCTTTTTCTTATAAGGGGAATCTTATTAAGCGCTGATAAAATTTATCCGTCAATCAGCTGAGGAGTAGGATTGATAAAGATTAAAGCGCTTTAAGTAAAAATTATCAGTCATCTGCTATTTTTACCGATTATTTAAAGTGCGGTGGAATTTTTTAATAAATTTTTTGCCTTTCCTAAGACTTATCAAAAAATTTTCTAATTTCAACAAATCTTATATTTTTTATAATCTTTGTTAAAGATTTGTAAACAGGTTTTAATAGTTGTAAAATAGCCTAGATATAGGTATTAGTTATCCATTCGTTGTTCAGTTTCGTCTAGAAATTGAACTTAACTTCAACTTAACAAATAAGGAAAAGACTATGTCAGAAATGTTAAGAAATGACGTAGATCCAGTCGAAACCAATGATTGGTTATTGGCGATCGATTCAGTAATTCGTGAAGAAGGTGTTGAAAGAGCACAGTTTATTATTGAGCAATTAATGCAGCACGCTCGTGCAAATTCAGTGTCTTTACCAACAGGTGTTACCACAGATTATATTAATACTATCCCTGTTGAAGAAGAGCCGAACTATCCAGGTAATTTAGATCTTGAACGTCGTATCCGTAGTGCGATTCGTTGGAATGCAATTATGATGGTATTAAGAGCCTCTAAAAAAGATTTAGAGCTTGGCGGCCATATGTCATCTTTCCAATCTTCTGCGACAATCTATGAAGTTTGTTTCAACCATTTCTTTAAAGCGCGTACCGAAAAAAATGGTGGCGACTTAGTTTTCTTCCAAGGTCATATTTCTCCTGGAATTTATGCGCGTGCTTTTGTTGAAGGCCGTTTAACTGAAGAGCAATTAGATAATTTCCGTCAAGAAGTTCACGGAAAAGGCCTTTCTTCTTACCCACACCCTAAATTAATGCCTGAATTCTGGCAGTTCCCAACGGTATCAATGGGTCTTGGGCCATTGAATGCTATTTATCAAGCACGTTTCTTAAAATATTTACATAACCGTGGCTTAAAAGACACAGCAGATCAAACCGTTTACGCATTCTTAGGTGATGGCGAAATGGACGAAGTGGAATCTCGCGGTGGTCTTGCTTTCGCAGCACGTGAAAAATTAGATAACCTTGTTTTCGTGATTAACTGTAACTTACAACGTTTAGACGGACCAGTAACAGGTAACGGTAAAATTATTCAAGAATTAGAAGCTCAATTTAACGGTTGTGGCTGGGAAGTGATCAAAGTTGTTTGGGGTCGCCGTTGGGATCGTTTATTACAACGTGATACTTCAGGTAAATTATTACAATTAATGATGGAAGTTGTTGATGGCGACTATCAAACCTTCAAAGCAAAAGATGGTGCTTATGTACGCAAACACTTCTTTGGTCGTTACCCTGAAACTGAAGCTTTAGTGGCAGAAATGACAGATGATGAAATCTGGGCATTAAACCGTGGTGGTCACGATCCATTAAAAGTTTTCGCTGCATTCAATAAAGCAAAACAAGTTAAAGACAAACCTGTTGTATTGCTTGTGAAAACCATCAAAGGTTATGGTATGGGTGATGCGGCTGAAGGTAAAAACATCGCTCACCAAGTTAAGAAAATGGATATGTCGGGCGTTAAACACGTTCGTGATCGTTTCAATATTGCGGTATCTGATGAAGATATTGAGAAATTACCATACATCAAGTTTGAAGAAGGTTCAGAAGAGTACAAATATCTTCACGAGCGCCGTCAAGCATTAAATGGTTATTTACCAACTCGTGCGCCACGCTTTACTCACGAACTTGAAGTGCCAGCGTTAGAAGAGTTTGCACAATTATTTGAAGCACAATCTCGTCCAATTTCAACCACAATGGCGTTTGTTCGTTCATTAAACGTATTGTTGAAAAACAAATCTGTGGGTAAACACATTGTGCCAATTATCGCAGACGAAGCGCGTACTTTCGGTATGGAAGGTTTATTCCGTCAAATCGGTATTTATAACCCACACGGACAAAACTACACCCCACAAGATCGCGAACAAGTTTCTTACTATCGTGAAGCCATTGATGGTCAAGTGTTACAAGAAGGGATTAACGAACAAGGCGCAACAGCGTCTTGGATTGCCGCAGCAACTTCTTACAGCACAAACAACGTACCAATGATTCCATTCTTTGTGTATTACTCAATGTTTGGTTTCCAACGTGTGGGCGATTTAATGTGGTTAGCAGGCGACCAACGTGCGCGTGGCTTTATGATCGGTGGTACATCAGGCCGTACAACATTGAACGGTGAAGGTTTACAACACGAAGATGGTCAAAGCCATATTCAATCAGCGGTAATTCCAAACTGTATCTCTTATGATCCAGCTTTCGCCTTTGAAGTACCAGTGATTATCCAAGACGGTGTTCGCCGTATGTACGGGCCAGAACAAGAAGATGTGTACTACTACATCACAACCTTAAACGAAACTTATGACCAACCAGCAATGCCAAAAGGCGCAGAAGAAGGTATCCGTAAAGGTATCTATAAATTCGAAACGGTAACTGGCCAAGGTAAAGGTAAAGTTCAATTATTAGGTTCTGGTGCAATTTTACGCCACGTTCGTGAAGCAGCGAAATTACTTGCAGATGATTTCGGCGTAACTTCTGATGTATATAGCGTAACTTCATTTACTGAAGTAGCGCGTGATGGTGCAGATGTAGAGCGTTGGAACTTATTACACCCTGAAGCAGAGCCAAGAACAGCATACATTGCTCAAGTGATGAATGATGCACCAGCGGTAGCTGCAACAGATTACATCAAACTTTATGCAGAGCAAGTGCGTGCATTTGTTCCAGCGCAAAGCTATCGTGTATTAGGTACAGATGGTTTTGGTCGTTCAGATAGCCGTGAAAACTTACGCGAGCATTTTGAAGTGAATGCACATTATGTAGTAATCGCAGCATTAACTGAGCTTGTTAAACAAGGTATCTTTGACAAGAAAGTGGTTGCAGATGCGATTGCAAAATATGGCATTGATGCAGATAAAATTAACCCACTTTACGCATAATTAACATCGCTCCCCTTGCTTTAGCAGGGGGAGTTTTGAGGAAAAAAGAAAATGGCTAAAGAAATTCAAATTCCAGATATTGGTGGCGATGAAGTAACCGTTACCGAAGTGATGGTAAAAGCTGGTGATACGGTTGAAATTGATCAATCAGTAATTAATGTTGAAGGCGATAAAGCATCAATGGAAGTGCCTTCTCCAGAAGCGGGCGTCATTAAAGAAGTCTTAGTAAAAGTTGGCGATAAAGTTTCAACGGGTACGCCAATGTTTATTTTAGAAGGAGAAGGAGCAGCAGCTGCAGTAGCGCCTGCCGCTGAAGAAAAAGCAGCACCAGCAGCGCCGCAAAGTGCGGGTGGTTCTGTGATTGAAATTCACGTTCCAGATATCGGTGGCGATGAAGTAAACGTAACTGAAATTTTAGTAAACGTAGGCGATAGCGTTGCAGAAGAGCAATCTATCTTAAACGTAGAAGGTGATAAAGCTTCTATGGAAGTGCCTGCACCTGTGGCTGGTGTGGTAAAAGAAATTCTTATCAAAGTAGGTGATAAAGTTTCAACTGGCTCATTAGTGATGAAATTTGAAACCACTGCTGCAGCGCCAGCGGCTCAACCAACGGCTGAAGCACCAGCAGCACCTGCTGCAGTATCTGGTGGCGTACAAGATGTTCACGTTCCAGATATTGGCGGTGATGAAGTAAACGTAACTGAAATTATGGTTGCTGTGGGTGATAGCGTTTCTGAAGAGCAATCATTAATCACTGTTGAGGGCGACAAAGCTTCAATGGAAGTTCCTGCACCATTTGCCGGTGTAGTGAAAGAAATCTTAGTGAAATCAGGGGATAAAGTTTCAACTGGTTCATTAATTATGCGTTTTGAAGTAGCGGGTTCAGCACCTGCAGCAGCCCCAGCGGCTCAACCAGCAGCGACAGCACCTGCACAAACTCAAGCGGCAGCACCTGCTGCGCCAGTACAATCAGCGCAGCCTGCTAACCAAGCAGAAGTTACAGCAAGTGCAAGTTTTGCTCACGCAACCCCTGTGGTTCGCCGTTTAGCTCGTGAGTTTGGGGTAAACCTAGATAAAGTGAAAGGAACAGGCCGTAAAGGTCGTATCCTGAAAGAAGACGTTCAAGCCTATGTGAAAGCCGCGGTGAAAGCGGTAGAAAGCGGTTCTGTATCCGCAGCATCAACAGGTGCAGCGAATGGTGCAGGTTTAGGCTTACTCCCTTGGCCGAAAGTGGACTTCAGCAAATTCGGTGAAGTAGAACAAGTTGAATTAGGCCGTATCCAAAAAATCTCTGGTGCGAACTTACACCGTAACTGGGTAATGATTCCACACGTAACACAATGGGATAAAGCAGACATCACAGATTTAGAGCAATTCCGTAAAGAGCAAAACGTGCTTGCGGAAAAACAAAAACTTGATGTAAAAATCACCCCACTTGTGTTTATTATGAAAGCGGTAGCGAAAGCGTTAGAGGCTTACCCACGCTTTAATAGCTCATTATCTGAAGATGCACAAAGCTTGATCTTGAAAAAATACATCAATATTGGCGTAGCGGTAGATACACCAAATGGCTTAGTTGTGCCTGTATTTAAAGATGTAAACAAAAAAGGCATCATTGAGCTTTCTCGTGAGTTAGCAGAAATCTCGAAAAAAGCCCGAGCAGGTAAATTAACCGCATCTGATATGCAAGGTGGTTGTTTCACCATTTCAAGCCTAGGCGGTATTGGTGGTACACAATTTACCCCAATCGTGAATGCGCCAGAAGTGGCGATTTTAGGTGTGTCTAAATCTGAAATGACACCAGTATGGAACGGTAAAGAATTTACTCCACGCTTAATGTTACCATTATCGCTCTCTTACGATCACCGCGTGATCGATGGAGCAGATGGTGCAAGATTTATCACCTTCATCAATGGCGTATTAAGCGACCTTCGCCGTTTAGTAATGTAATTTCCTTAGCGTTTCTCATTGATAATGGGAAACGCTGTTTAGTTAAAGTGCGGTGTAAAAATCGCAACAATTTAACGAGGTAAAAAATGAATAAAGAGATTAAAACACAAGTTGTTGTACTTGGTGCAGGCCCAGCAGGTTATTCTGCGGCATTCCGTTGTGCGGACTTAGGCTTGGATACCGTTATCGTTGAACGTTATTCAACCCTTGGTGGGGTGTGCTTAAACGTGGGTTGTATCCCATCTAAAGCCTTATTACACGTTGCCAAAGTTATTGAAGAAGCAAAATCTTTAGCAGAACACGGCATCGTATTTGGCGAGCCGAGTACCGATATTGACAAAATCCGTGGTTGGAAAGAAAAAGTAATCAACCAATTAACCGGCGGCTTAGCGGGAATGGCGAAAATGCGTAAAGTGCAAGTGGTAAATGGTTACGGTAAATTCTCAGGCCCTAACACCATTATCGTTGCAGGTGATGAAGGCGAAACCACCATTCATTTTGATAATGCTATTATCGCAGCAGGTTCACGTCCAATTCAATTGCCATTTATCCCACACGAAGATCCACGCATTTGGGATTCAACAGACGCACTGAAATTAAAAGAAGTGCCGAAAAACCTATTAATTATGGGCGGTGGTATTATCGGTCTTGAAATGGGGACGGTATATCACGCACTCGGTTCTAACATTGACGTAGTAGAAATGTTTGATCAAGTGATCCCAGCAGCGGATAAAGATATTGTTCAAATCTACACAAAACGTATCGAGAAGAAATTCAACTTATTACTTGAAACCAAAGTAACCGCAGTTGAAGCGAAAGAAGACGGTATTTATGTATCAATGGAAGGCAAAGCAGCGAACGAAACACGCCGTTATGATGCTGTATTAGTGGCGATCGGTCGTACACCAAATGGTAAATTGATCGATGCTAATGTCGCAGGCGTAGAAGTGGATGATCGTGGCTTTATCCATACAGATAAACAAATGCGTACCAACGTACCACACATCTTCGCGATTGGTGATATTGTGGGACAACCAATGCTTGCTCACAAAGGCGTACACGAAGGCCACGTTGCAGCAGAAGTTATTGCAGGACAGAAACACTATTTCGATCCGAAAGTGATCCCATCTATCGCATATACTGAGCCAGAAGTAGCTTGGGTAGGTAAAACCGAGAAAGAATGTAAAGCCGAAGGCATTAACTACGAAGTGGCGAAATTCCCTTGGGCTGCGTCAGGTCGTGCAATCGCTTCTGACTGTGCAGATGGTTTAACCAAATTGATCTTCGATAAAGACACTCACCGCATTATCGGTGGAGCAATCGTAGGAACAAACGGTGGTGAATTGCTAGGTGAAATCGGTCTTGCGATTGAAATGGGTTGTGATGCAGAAGATCTTGCATTAACTATCCACGCTCACCCAACCTTACACGAATCTGTGGGCTTAGCGGCAGAAGTGTTTGAAGGTTCAATCACCGACTTACCAAATCCAAAAGCGAAAAAGAAAAAATAGTTTTCTAACTTCTTCTCAAAAGCCTTTCTGATGAAAGGCTTTTTTATGCGAAAAGGAATGTTTATTTAATTCTAATTAAACTGAAAGATTTGTGATCAATATCACAGCCAAAGTATGACTACTGTCATAGGCACTTCATTGTAAATAGACTAATCTCATTATGAGTTTAATCTGCTAATAGGGAGGAAGTGATGTTTCTGACAGTTTTCAGTTTTATTATTGTCACAGGCTTTGTGGCTTGGATTTCTTGGCGGAAAACCAGAAATGATGATTTATCAACCGCGAAAGGATATTTTCTTGCAGGACGAGGATTAAGTGCAGTTGTCATTGGTTGTTCAATGGTATTAACTTCACTTTCTACTGAACAATTAATTGGTGTCAATGCCAATTCCTATAAAGGCAATTTTTCTATTATTGCTTGGACGGTTCAATCAGTCATTCCACTTTGTTTTCTCGCTTTGTATTTATTACCGAAATATATTCGCAATGGTTACACGACAATTCCAGAATTCTTTGAAAGCCGTTTTGATCGTCAAACACGCTTAATAATGTCTGGGTTATTTTTAGTATTCTATTTATTTATCGTTATTCCCACCGCACTTTATACAGGGGCAATTGCCTTCAATAAAATCTTCAATTTGGAAACCGTATTTGGAATTAGCTATGGTGAATCCATTGTTTACACCGTAATGGCGATAGGTGTTATTGGTGCGATTTATGCTATTTTTGGTGGTTTAAAAGCGGTGGCAGTATCAGATACTGCGAATGCTATTATTTTGGTCATTGGGGCTATTCTAGTACCAATTTTTGCCCTAATTTATTTAGGCAATGGTAGCTTTATGGAAGGCTTACATATTATTGGTACAGCGCACGTTGAAAAATTTAATGCCATTGGTAGTGCGACAGATGCTGTACCTTGGCCAGCAATGTTTACGGGAATTTTGATCGTAAACTTTTTCTATTGGACAACCAATCAAGCGATTGTGCAACGTGCATTAGGTGCGAAAGATTTAAAAGCAGGGCAAAAAGGGATTTTAATTGCTGCACTTTTCTTACTTTTATTACCGATAATTCTTAATTTACCAGGTTTACTGAGCTTTCACATTTTAGGTGAAGGACTTAATCCCATTGATTTATCTTATCCTGAATTAGTTAATCGCGTCTTGCCAACAGTCCTACAAGGTTTCTTTATTGCAGCTTTATTTGGGGCAATTTTAAGTACATTCAATTCATTCTTAAATTCAGCAGCAACAATTTATTGTAAAGACTTATTGCCTTCACTAACCAAAAGAACCTTTAGCGAAACTGAATTAATTGTTTATGCGAAAAAAGTCTCGGCGGTCATGGCAGTTATCACCATCATTATTGGACCATTGCTTATGTTTGGTACAGATGGCATTTTCTTACTGACTAAACGTTTTGCAGGTTTTGTGAATATTCCTATTGTTGCTCTATTTGCAGTGGGATTATTCAATAAAACTGTATCAGGACTAGCAGCGCGTATTGCCTTATTGGTACATGTTATTTTATATTTCCTTATTGTTTGGGTATTTAATGTAAAAGTGAATTTTGTGTATGTAATGGCTGCACTATTCGTTTTTGATGTAGTATTAATGCTAGTATTAGGTTCGTTCTTACGCAGAAAAACACCTTATGTTGATAACGTTTCTAACCAAAGCAATGTAGATTTAAGTAACTGGGAATATGTTAATATCACTGTGGCATCTCTTGCATTAGGCTTAGTTTCTCTTTATGCGTTGCTTTCTCCAATTGGGCTTGCTTCAGAAAATGGAAAACCACTTTGGGTACTTGCTGCTTATGCAATTCTTCAAGTGATTTTATTTGTGGTAATTGGTCGAAATAAGAAAAAGGTGTAACTAATGAAAAATGTAATTTATATTCTTTTAGATCAAGTTAGAAAAGATATGCTTGGTACTTATGGACATAAGATTGTAAAAACGCCGAATTTAGATCGTTTAGCGAGAGAAGGGGTTCGTTTTGATAATGCCTTCACGCCAGCTTCAGTTTGTGGCCCTGCTAGAACATCACTTTTTACAGGGCAAATGCCTTCTACCCATGGCATTATTCGAAATGGTGAAAAAGGTGGAACAGGAGAAATTCCGGCAGAGCAACCACATATCGGAAAACTGGACGGCTATAATTGCTATGTTGCAGGAAAATGGCACGTTGGCACGAGATCTGTTCCAAGAGATTACGGTATTAAAGGGCATAATTTTGATGGATATGGCTACCCAGGCAGTCACGTTTATAAAAATTTAGTGTTTGATCAAGCGCCTACCCAGTCAAATCGTTACCCTGAATGGCTTGTAGAAAAAGGCTTCCCTACGCCAGAAGTCAGCCTAGCTTATTTTGGTGATAACCCACATTTAAGAGTACAAGAATTGTGTGGTTTACTTTCAGGAACAAAAGAACAAACGATTCCCTATTTTATTATTGATGAGGTGAAAAGTTTTATTTTGGAATCTCTTGCTGAGCATAAGCCTTTCTTTACTTGGATTAATTTTTGGGGGCCACATACGCCTTGCATTGTTCCTGAGCCTTATTATTCAATGTATGATCCAAAAGATGTTGTCCTAGATGAAAGTTTCTTTAAACCTTTAGAGGGTAAACCAGGCCATTATCGTACCATTTCTAAAATGTGGGGAATGTGGGAAGCGAGTGAAGAACGTTGGAAGGAAGTGATCACCAAATTCTGGGGATATATCACTTTAATTGATGATGCGATTGGTGAACTATTTAATTTCCTTGAAAAACACAATCTTTATCAGGATTGTTTTATTGTCGCCACCGCAGATCATGGCGATGCAATGGGCGCACATAGAATGATTGAAAAGGGTGAGTTTATGTTTGAGACCACCTACAATATTCCATTGATTATTAAAGATCCTGAATCTCCGCGTATCAATGAAGTGGACGATAATTTAGTTTATCTACACGATTTGACTTCAACTGTGTTTGATGTTGCTGGACAAGCCATTCCAAAAACTTTCCAAGGTGAAAGCCTATTGCCAATTTTACGGGAAAATAAATCCAATGATCGTAAAGGAGTGTTAGCTCAGCTTGCAGGGCATTTTGTTTATTTTGAACAAAGAATGTGGCGTAGGAAAGATTATAAATTGGTCTTCAATGCAAGTGATGTAGGAGAGTTGTACGATATTCGTAATGATTCTGAGGAGTTACATAATTTGTTTTACGACCCAGAATACCAGCAAGTGAAAAAAGAAATGTTAGAAGAAATGCGGGCAGAAATGCTGAAGTATAAGGATCCATTAGAAAACTGGGTATATCGTATTATTAATGAGATCTAATTCTTCTAAATAAAAAGACATAGTAGACAAAAGTGTTGGTTTTTCCTTCATTTTGTCTACTTTCCCGTTCTAGTGTATAAAAGTATGAGTTTTACCCACTTCTTGTTTAAAAAGTTT
>NZ_JBMMGT010000009.1:0-92993 GCF_049366555.1 Avibacterium volantium
TGAACATATTAAATCACAACATTAATCAATTTCTTCTGTTTTTTCCACCGCACTTTTAATTGTGAGTCGAACTTCAGTAGAAATCATTTGCGCAAGAATTTCGCTGAGTTCGTCAAGTAACGCCTCGTTCACTTGATTATTCTCATCAAAATAACCATATTGTTTTAGGTTACCCACAAACGCAGAAAACACCGCTTTATCAAAAAACTCTGGCGCATTAATGCCGTGTAACACAGATAAACGTTGCGCCACCGATTGACTTTCTTTTTCCAATGTCGCACGAGAAATCGTCGGATCATTTTGTAGAATGCTCACTGTGATGTAATAACGCTGCAAAATCTCTCTCACACCCGATGACCAAAGTTGCAACATTCTGACTTGCGGTTTATGAATTGCGAGCAAATTCTCATTGCACTGAATAATATTTTGTCGTTGCAATTCTTGAATAATATTTTCGACACGCTCTTTTAATTCATCATCGCTGAAATGTAAAAATAATTCACCGCGCAAGAACGAATAAATTTTTCCAACTGCCTCCAACACAAGATCTTTTTGGATTGCACCATAATGCAACACAATGCTTGCCACCAAAGAAGGCAAAGCAAATAAATGTTGAATATTGTTGCGGTAATAGGTCATTAACACCGCAGAATTACGCTCTAAGCGAATAATTTCGCCAAAATTATCTTTTTCAACCAGAACGCCCACACGATCAAGGTTTAAAACGTGATCGAGCATTTCTTCTGGCATTTCGCTTGGCACAATCACATCATCAGAATAAGGTACATTCTGCAAAAATTGCTGATAACTTGCTAACTGCTCTAATAACTGTTTACGCGTCAAGGCTCGCTGACGAGAGGACAACAATGCCGTTCCCGTTAAATTCATCGCATTAACGGCAGCTGCATTATTAATATTCACCATAACTTGGTTTGAAACGGAATCAACCGCTTTATTAAACCATTGTGAACGCTCATCTTCTGAATGCGGTTCTTTCCATTCTGGGAAATGTTGGTTCAAATAACTGCTTAATACAATCGGCTCGCCAAAATTCACATAGCCTTTGCCTAAATTACGCAATTTTTTGATTACGCGTAACACCAGCCCCGCATTTTCTTTCTCTTTTGCCGCACCACGCAATTCTTTGGCGTAAGTGTCCACTTCTAAAACGTGCTCATAACCCACATAAACAGGCACGACAGAAATTGGACGCGTCTGACGCTGCTGCAAGGCTTGCAAGGTCATTGACATCATTCCAGTTTTTGGCGCAAGTAAACGCCCGGTACGAGAACGCCCACCTTCAATGAAATATTCAACTGAGTAACCACGATGGAATAATTCCGCTAAATATTCACGGAAAATGGTTGAATATAGGCGGTTGCCTTTAAATGTACGGCGAATAAAAAATGCACCGCCACGGCGGAACATTGCGCCCACAGGCCAGAAATTTAAGTTTATTCCAGCAGCGATATGCGGTGTTACCAAACCTTGATGATATAACACATAAGAAAGCAATAAATAGTCAATATGACTGCGATGGCAAGGCACATAAACGATTTCGTGGCCTTCAAGTGCCAATTTGCGCACACGATCAGCGTGTTGCACATCAATACCTTGATAAAGTTTATTCCATAGCCAACGCAAGAAACGATCCGCTACACGCAAGCCTTCATAGCTTACATTGGCGGCGATCTCATCTAAGATTTTATAGGCCTCTTTTTGCGCTTTTTCCATTGGAATTTTCTTGCTTTTGGCTTCATCTTCAATGGCTTTTAGAATCGCAGGGGATTGCAGCAATTTATTAAACATCGCTTGACGATTTGGCAAGCGCGGCCCTGTGGCTGAAATGCGTTGTTTAGAAAAGTGAATTTTCGCAACTCGCGCTAACTTCGCGGCAATTTTTTCATCTGAGCCGTGTTCATTCACCATATAACGCAGTGAAACAGCTTGCGAAAAGCGCACAAAGGTATCACGCCCAAACCAAATCGCGGCGGCAAATTTTTGAATACCGTTTAATAAACGCAAATTTGGCAAGCCTGTTTTATTTTCATGGCCGGGCGAACGTCCCCATAATACCGAAACAGGAATAAGCTGCACATCAAGATCAGCTAAAGTGCGGTGTAATTCTAGGTATTTATTAAAAATGGCGATGGTTTCCTTTTTTGCCCCTTTAGATTTAAAAATGCGGCGTCCTTCATCTAAAAACACAAAACGTGGCAACGAAATGCCACCAATTTCATTTTTCTCAAAAGGATCAGGCAAGCCAACATTTAAACAATTTTTGCGGAAAATCACTAAATCCGTTTGTGATGTATAAGGCAGCACATAAACGATAGGCTGCTGCACATTTAAAGATAATTCTTCAATAGGATTGTGAGGAATCGGATTATTTTTAACTAATACAGAAAGCGGTAATTCTAATAATTTTCTATATAAATTAAGCATACTTGCCATATAAATTCCGTAATTTATTTATCTAGATAAAAAGTTACGCCATTTTACCACAAAATTTTGGCATTTTTTTCAATTTACGCTGATATAAATTGATTTAGCGCTAAAATTTCGCATAAATCTAACAAAAATCAAACAAATCCCATCAATAAAACAAAAGAAGATTGCAACAAATCTGTTTCTGTATATAATACCAGTGAATATGTATATAAAAACAGGGGAATAAAATGACAATGATGAAAGCCCTCACAGCCCGTCAGCAAGAAGTTTATGATCTACTAAAACGCCATTTGGAAAGCACCGGAATGCCACCAACAAGGGCGGAAATTTCGCGGGAATTGGGATTTCGCTCACCAAATGCGGCAGAAGAACATCTTAAAGCCCTTGCACGAAAAGGCGTAATTGAAATTATCCCAGGTGCATCACGCGGTATTCGTTTACTTGCAGAAGAAAATGAGGAAGAAGAACTAGATGGCTTACCGCTTATCGGACGTGTCGCCGCAGGTGAGCCGATTTTAGCAGAACAGCATATTGAAGGCACTTATAAAGTAGATGCTAATATGTTCAAACCACAAGCGGATTTCTTGCTAAAAGTCTATGGTCAATCAATGAAAGACATTGGCATTTTAGACGGCGATTTATTAGCCGTGCATAGCACTAAAGACGTACGTAATGGCCAAGTGATCGTGGCTCGCATTGAAGATGAAGTTACCGTAAAACGCCTTGAACGCAAAGGCTCGATTGTTTATCTTCACGCAGAAAACGAAGAATTTGAGCCAATTGTGGTTGATCTCGCTGAAACAGAACAATTTGAAATTGAAGGGATTGCGGTAGGGATCATTCGTAATAATGCGTGGATGTAACCCATTTATTTGCTTTGCTCACTATTAAAAAATTCAAAAAATTGCACCGCACTTTGGCTATAAATACAAATGGTTACAAAGCTAGCGATGAGGTAACGAGAGCCTGAGTTTTACAAGCTATCTTTGAATTGTAATGCTCATCGGCTTTACTGAATGAGTTCCATTAAAAGTGCGGTTGTTTTTTGCGAAATTTTTTGAGTAATTTTGAGTAAATTGACGCTTTTTACATATATTAAAAGTGTGCAATTTGAAACTCAAAATTTCCTTATAAAATAACATAATTTCCCCTTGTGCTTTTTCGTTAATCCTGTATAATCGCACGCCTTACAGCTACATCATCATTTTCGTTCCTTGCTTCCGCAAGATTGGTAGCTGGTCTTACAGTCGGAGGCTGATTAACCCGTAAGGAGCAGTAATGCGTCACTACGAAATCGTGTTTATGGTTCACCCGGACCAAAGCGAACAAGTACCAGCGATGATTGAGCGCTATACCAATTCTATTAAAGAAGCGGGCGGTCAAATCCATCGTTTAGAAGATTGGGGTCGCCGTCAATTAGCTTACCCAATCAACAAATTACACAAAGCACATTATGTGCTAATGAATGTAGAAGCGCCTCAAGAAGTCATCGACGAGCTAGAAACAGCATTCCGTTACAACGACGCAGTTCTTCGTAACGCAATTATTCGTACTAAGCACGCCGTAACAGAAGCGTCCCCAATGGTTAAAGCACGCGAAGAGCGTAAACCTTTAGCTGAAGTTGAAAACAACGATTTTGAGGATGCTGAAGAGTAATTCAAAGGTTGATAATCGCTTCTCATTAATTGGGCGAGTTACTGACTTTCCCAAGCGAAGCAAAAGCCCTAACGGCATTGAACATTGTCGCTTTTATTTAGAACATCGTTCAGAGCAACAAGAAGCGGGTTTGCCCCGTCAAGTGTGGTGTAAAATCGCAGTTCAAGTTAGTGGCAATCAATTAATTGCAAAAACTCAAAGCATTACGGTCGGCAGTAATTTATTGATTGTGGGGTTTATCACTGCACACAAATCTGCAAATGGTTTAAGTCAATTAGTATTACACGCCGAGCAAATCGAATTTATAGATTAGGAGACTAGCCAAATGGCACGTTATTTCCGTCGTCGTAAGTTCTGCCGCTTTACAGCGGAAAACGTTCAAGAAATCGATTACAAAGATATCGCAACGTTAAAGAACTATATTTCAGAGAGCGGCAAAATTGTTCCAAGCCGTATTACCGGTACTCGTGCGAAGTATCAACGTCAATTAGCTCGTGCAATCAAACGCGCGCGTTTCTTAGCGTTACTTCCATACACTGATAATCAGTAATTAAGGAGAATACGGTAATGCAAGTAATTCTTTTAGATAAAGTTGTTCACCTTGGTAATGTAGGTGATCAAGTTAATGTTAAATCTGGTTATGCACGTAACTTCTTAATCCCACAAGGGAAAGCAGTTATGGCGACTAAAGCTAATATTGAATATTTTGAAGCACGTCGTGCAGAATTAGAAGAAAAAGCAGCGAAAGCACTTGTGGCAGCAATGGATCGCGCAGAGCGTCTTGAAGCCCTTGAGTCTGTAACCATCGCAAGTAAAGCGGGTGATGAGGGCCGTTTATTCGGTTCTATCGGTACTCGTGATATTGCTGATGCAATCACAGCTCGTGGTGTTGAAGTAGCGAAAAGCGAAGTTCGTTTACCAAACGGTTTAATCCGTACTACTGGTGAACACGAAGTTCGTTTCCAACTTCACGGTGAAGTATTCGCAAACTTACGTCTTATCGTAGTTGCTGAATAATCACAGCTTTTTATAAGATAAAAAACCCAGCGCGCGCTGGGTTTTTGTTTGTAACGATATTTTATATTCTTATTACTTACACATAAAAACGATAAAAAGCACTTTGCCTAAAATATCTCCGATTCTTTCCTTGCTTTCCCCTTCCTGCGATGTCAAACTTACTGCAATCTATGCCTTATAAGGAAATCATTATGGCTAAAAAAATAACAAAAAAAACCACCGCACTTTCCGATCCAAATTATCAGCAGGAATTAAAAAAGTATAGCAACCCTGTGCCAAGTCGTGAGTTTATTCTCAATATTATTCGTGATCATAATGCGCCAATGTCAAAAGAAGAATTATATACCGTTTTGGCGATTCACGATGAGGAGCGTCAAGAGGCAATGCGCCGCCGTTTACGCGCTATGGAAAATGAAGGGCAACTTGTTTTTACCAAGCGTAAGCGCTATGCCTTGCCAGAAAAATTAGACTTAATCAAAGGAATGGTGATTGGGCATAAAGAAGGCTACGGTTTTTTACAAGTGGACGGTGCAAAGCAAGATTTATTCATTCCCAATGGACAAATGAAGCAAGTCATGCACGGTGATTATGTCCTTGCACAACCAAGCGGTTTTGATCGCAAAGGGCGTCAAGAAGTGCGCATCGTGCGTTTACTTGAAGGACGCAAAAAGCATATTGTGGGCCGTTTCTTTTTAGAAGAAGGGATTGGCTATGTTGTGCCTGATGACAGCCGAATCAATCGTGATATTTTGATCCCCAATGAATATCGCCACGGCGCACGAATGGGGCAAGTTGTGGTGGTGGAACTCAAGCCTCGCACTGCAATGTTTACTCGTCCAGTGGGAATGATTATTGAAGTGTTGGGCGAAAATATGGCAAAAGGAATGGAAACCGAAATCGCCATTCGCAATCACGATATTCCGCACGTTTTCCCAAGTGCGGTGCAAAAACAAGTCAAAAAATTCACCGAAGAAGTGCCTGAAGCGGCGAAAAAAGGGCGGGTGGATTTACGCCAACTTCCTTTAGTTACCATTGATGGTGAAGACGCACGAGATTTTGATGACGCGGTGTATTGCGAACGCACCAACAAAGGGGGCTGGAAGCTTTGGGTTGCCATTGCCGATGTGAGCTACTATGTTCGCCTACGCACGGCACTGGATAACGAAGCCTATAATCGTGGAAACTCGGTGTATTTCCCAAATCGTGTTGTGCCAATGTTGCCAGAAGTACTCTCTAACGGCTTGTGTTCGCTCAATCCACAGGTTGATCGTTTATGTATGGTGTGTGAGCTCAACATTTCACCAAAAGGCAAAATGACCGATTACCGCTTTTACGAAGCCGTGATGAATTCTCACGCGCGTTTAACCTATACTAAAGTGGCACGCATTTTGGAAGGTGATGAAGAACTACAACAGCGCTATGAACCCCTTGTTTCCCATTTGCAAGAATTACATCATCTTTATCAAGCCTTGGTAAAAGCTCGCCAACAACGTGGCGCGATTGATTTTGAAACCATCGAAAGCAAATTTGTGTTTAATGAAATGGGACGCATTGAACGCATTGAGCCAGTGGTGCGCAATGATGCCCATAAAATCATTGAAGAATGTATGATTTTAGCCAACATTGCCGCGGCGAATTTTATGGAAACCCACAATGAACCTGCGTTATATCGTATTCACGCAGGGCCAAGTGAAGAAAAACTCAGTGCTTTCCGCGCTTATCTCGCAGAGCAAGGGTTAACTCTCAGCGGTGGTGCAAAGCCAACCACAGAAGATTACGCCAAATTACTAACGCAAGTGAAAGATCGCCCTGATCACGAACTTATCCAAACAATGTTGCTACGCTCTCTCAGCCAAGCGATTTATTCCCCAGATAATATTGGGCATTTTGGCTTAGCACTAGAGCAATATGCGCATTTCACCTCGCCAATTCGCCGCTATCCCGATTTAACTTTACATCGCGGAATCAAATATTTACTGGCTAAATTGCAAGGCTCAAAACGCAAAACTACAGATTCAGGCGGCTATCATTATTCCTTTGATGAAATGGATAACCTAGGCGAACATTGCTCCATGACCGAACGCCGCGCCGATGACGCAACTCGTGAAGTGGCAGATTGGCTCAAATGTGAGTATATGCAAGATCACGTTGGCGAAGAATTTACGGGCGTAATTTCCGCCGTAACAGGTTTTGGCTTATTTGTCCGTTTAGATGATTTATTCATTGACGGGCTTGTACATATTTCAACCTTGGATAACGATTATTACCAATTTGATGTCAATCGCCAGCAGCTAATCGGTGAAAACAGCGGACGAATTTATCGTTTAGGCGATAAAGTGGAAGTGCGAGTAGAAGCCGTTAGCCTTGAACAACGCCAAGTGGATTTCTCACTCATCAGCACAGAACGCAAGCCACGGCGCGAAGGTAAAACAGCCAAAGATAAAGCGAAAAAAGGCTTCCGCTATGCGGAAAGTGCGAAAAAACAAAAAAGGAAATCTGCCACTAAATCAACGAAAAAAGCGAAAAATAAAAGTGCGGTGAAAAAATCAGAAATTTCTGCTAAGAAAAATAAGCGTAAATCGCACCGCACTTAGTTAAATACACTTGCGAAAAAATAGCGCAAGAAGATCGCTTTGCGAAAAACTGGCGGAAAGACGGCAAACAAGCGTATAATTCCGCCTAATTTTATGTATCAATGTAAAGGATAACAATGTCTGAAAATATTTATGGAATCCACGCGGTTAATGCGTTTTTGGCAAATGCACCAGAACGGCTGATTGAAGTTTATGTGCTAAAAGGGCGTGAAGATAAACGCTTACAGCCTGTTCTCAATACGCTTTATCAGCTTGGCATTTCCGTGCAATTCCTTAATCGCGAAACGTTGGATAAAAAAGCCAATGGCGAAGTACATCAAGGAATTATTGCCCGCGTGCAACCTGCCAAAGAATTAAATGAAAATGATCTGGATCGTATTTTACGCGATCAGCAAAATCCCCTTGTTTTGGTGCTAGATGGCGTTACCGATCCGCATAATCTGGGGGCCTGTTTGCGTACCGCCGATGCGGCTGGCGTGTGTGCGGTGATCGTGCCAAAAGATAAATCGGCACAGCTCAATGCCACCGCACGTAAAGTGGCTTGTGGTGCGGCAGAAGTGGTACCATTGATTCGTGTAACCAATTTAGCGCGCACCCTAAGAGAGTTGCAACAGCATTATAATATGTGGGTGGTTGGTACCGCTGGGGAAGCTACAGAAACCTTATACCAAAGCAAATTAACGGGGTCGCTCGCATTAGTAATGGGCGCAGAAGGAGACGGAATGCGCCGCTTAACCCGCGAAACTTGCGATCAGTTGGTGAGTATTCCAATGGCGGGGTCGGTTTCTTCCCTGAATGTGTCAGTCGCGACAGGCGTGTGTTTATTTGAAATTGCAAGACAGCGTTTGGCAGGCTAACAATGAAAAAGTTCGTTCTCTCTCTTTTTATTAGCTTAATTGCGGCTTGTAGTTGGCATAGTGCTACAGCGCCTATTCCAGCCCAATTTGCAGGGGCAGATTATGTGTTATCCGATAAAGATGCACAGCGTTGGGTTTCAGCAAGTCGCCAAGCGGAACAATGTATTTACCCCAATTTAACTCGTATTCAGCAAGCGCATTTTAGTAAAGAAGACGCTTATATCCACGCGCAATATGTGTTCTTCTATCCATTAGAAAACATTATCGGTGAAGAGTACCTCAAAATCATTCAAGATGATGAAAAATCAATGGGCTATGCACAATACCAATTCAAAAAATTCAAACAAACCGAATTTGAACCTTTAACTCAGGCTGAATGTAATGTGCTACGCCTTAAGGCTCGCGATGATTTAGCCGTGGTGAAAGGGCAATATAAAAGTGGTATGGCAGAGATCAGCAAAGAAGAAGACGGCAAAGCAAGCAGCGGCGTTGCCACTAATGATAATAAGTTTTTCTTTGATATTATTAAATGGGGCGCTACCCTACTACTATAAAAATCACAAAAATTTGCACCGCACTTAGTTTTGCACGAATGAGGTAAACACATAAGAAAAAAGGCTAGAAACTCTAGCCAAAAATTATTGATGACTAAGAAAGAGCGGAAATTTTCCGCTCTTTTTTCTTGTTATGATAAAAACTTCGCTTTTAGCTCTTTTGCCACGGCAATTTGTTGTGCGGTGGCTTTGGCGGTCATTGGTTCGCGGCAGTAGCCAGCGTCTACGCCTTCAAGTTTAAGCAATTCTTTAATGGTGAGATACAAGCCGTTTGCCAAAATGCCTTCGATGAGATCATTGGTAACGTGTTGAATTTCGCGGGCTTCGGCAAGTTTGCCGGCTTGGGTAAGTTCAAAAATTTGTCTTGCACGGATACCATTAACGTTGAACGTACTGCCAATCGCACCGTCCACGCCAAGGGCAGCGGCTGGTAGCATCATTTCATCAAAGCCTGCCCACACAAGATGATCTGGGTAAGCTTTTTTCAAGCGTTCTAACAAATAGAAATCGCCTGCGGTGAATTTTACGCCTAACACTTTCGGGTTTTTGTAAAGCTCACCGAATTGTTCCACGCCAATATTCACACCGGTTAAGAATGGAATGGAATAGACGATCATATTATTGCCTGTTTCGGCAATAATGGTGTCGTAATAATGTTTGATTTCTGCAAAGCTAAATTTGTAGTAGAACGGGGTTACCGCTGAAAGGCTGTCGTAACCAAGTTCCGTGGCGTATTTCCCTAATTCCACGGCTTCGTGTAAATTGACGCTCCCTACTTGTGCAATCAATGCTACTTGGTCTTTCCCTTCATCTTTGGCAATGCGGAAAATTTCTTTTTTCTCCGCAGTGGAAATCATAAAGTTTTCCCCTGTGCTGCCGCCCACATACAAGCCGTCCACTTTCATTTTATCAATGTTGTAGCGAATAATTTCACGCAATCCTTTTTCATTGATTGAGCCGTCTTCGTTGTAAGATACAAGCAAGGCGCTAAAAATGCCTTTTAAGTTTTTCATTGGTTTCTCCTAAACTAATTTATTTGATCCGCTGTTCTAAAATCACATTCACGGTTTTTTGCTTCATTTCTGTTGCATTTTCTTCTTCGGCTTGCACGATCAAGGCATAAATTAAATCTAACACAAAGAGCTGTGCAATTTTTGTTCCGATAGAATCTCCTTGTAGTTGCCCCTGTCTATGTCCGTTGATGAGAACATAATCGGCAACCTGTGTAATGGGCGAGCGTAAATTGTGGGTTAATGCCACCGTTGTTGCCCCATTTTTCTTGGCGATATTTAAAGATTGCGTGGTTTCTTTAGAATAACCTGAGTGGCTAATGCCAATCACCACATCATCTTTATTCATCAACGCAGCTTGCATATACATAAAATGGTTGTTGCTAATAGCGTCCACCTGTAACCCAATACGCATTAATTTGTGTTTTGTATCTTCCGCGGTAATGCCTGATGAGCCCACGCCAAAAAGAAACACGCGTTTTGCCTGACGCATTGCCAACACCACTTGTTCAAGCTGTTTTACATCAAGCAAATTAATGGTTTCTTTAATTACATTATTAATGGAATTATGCAGTTTTTCTGCGATATTTTGCGTATCATCATTTTTGGTAATGTCGCTTTCTAACAAAGAATTTGGCTGTTTTTCTTTGGTTGCCAATTCAATGGAAAGCTGCAATTTGAAATCGGTAAACCCTTTAAACCCGAGAGTTCGGCAAAAGCGAATAAAAGTCGCCTCCCCCACATCAAACTGCTGTGAAATTTCCGCCAATGAAAATTGGCTTAACAAATGTGGAGAAGATAAGATCGTAGTCGCAATTTTCTTCTCCGTTTTTGTCAGGCTGTTATACAACGCCCCGATGGTATCCAGAATATTCCCGCTTGTTGCAACCATAAAACTTCCCCCTGTGTTTGTTTAACTCACCAACTCCACTGGCACTTTTACCACTAATTTTTTGATAAATTCTGGCGCTTCCCCAGCCACACAGCCCGGTTTATGAGGCTCATAAGGGAAAAACACGGCAAACATTTTCGGCGTTAAACGCACCGCACTTTTGTTTGGAATATCTGGCGTGAGCTGATAATCATCTGCTTCGTTGTATTCATTATAAGTGCTGAGATCAGGCTCATTTACGCCATATTCAATCACTTCATTGCCGCTAATAAGCAGTTGAACATCAATGTATTTATGGTGAAGTTCTGCTTGTTTGCTGTCGCTTGGTGCGGTGTCAAACTCCATCACATTCATATAAATTTGATCGGTGAGATCGTGGCGGCCAACAGTTAATTTGGTGAGCTCCATTCTTCTTAATTGATGACAAATTTCTGCCAGCGCCATTGGTAAACCTCTGGCAAAATCATCACGGGTTAAATCGCCTAAAATCATTTTGTACTCCTTCGATTTTTATTGTTTTATGACTTGTTGCTCTAGCCAATAAGCCGCACCTAATAAACCTGCATCAGCGCCAGATTGAGCGGCTTCAATAGGGCATTGATAAAACGTTGGCATTGTCTGTAAATATTGTTGTACTAAAGGCAAATAACCTTGCGCCAAGCCCACACTACCGCCTAACACCACTTTTTGAATATCTAGGCTAATCACCATATCGGCAATTAAATTGGCAATGGCTTGCGCAGAACGTTGCACAAGTGCGGTGGCTTTTTCGTCATTTTTTCTAAAGCGTTCAAACACTTCTTTTGGTGAACAAGGTTCTGCCCATTGTGAAGACACCGCTTCAATGGCGCGTCCTGATGCAATGGCTTCCACACAACCTTTACGCCCACAACCACACATTGGCCCATTGGGATCAGCAAGGGTATGCCCAATATGTCCAGCAATGCCGTTCTCGCCTGTGGTTAATTCGCCATTTAAAATGATTCCACCGCCCACGCCGGTGGATACGGTAATAAATAAGAAATTTTGCACCGCACTTTTATCTTGTGCTTGATATTCTGCACAGACCGCAGCTTGCACATCATTGAGTAAGCCAATGGGCTTATCGGTGTAACGCGCAATACACGCTTTCAGTGGAAAATTGGCAAGACCGCCCAAATTTTTCGGATTTAATGCGGTTAACACGCCACGATTAATAATCCCTGTGGACGCCACAGCCACCGCATCAAACTGCCCTGCATAGCCTGTAACTAAGGTTTTTAACGCCTGCTCCATTCCTTGTGCAGACTGATCTTGCGGGGTGCTAATTTGCTGACGTTGTGAAATCACGCCATTTTCCACCAATGCGGCAGCAATTTTTGTGCCACCAATATCTAATGCTAAACAACGCATACGCCGTCCTTGTTTTGGTTATGATTTTGCTGATTTCACCGCACTGGAAAACCAGCTCACAATATGTTCTAAGCGAGTCAGCGCCGATCCCACGGTAACCACATCT
The DNA here is from genome assembly GCF_049366555.1 of Avibacterium volantium. Classification (GTDB taxonomy): domain Bacteria; phylum Pseudomonadota; class Gammaproteobacteria; order Enterobacterales; family Pasteurellaceae; genus Avibacterium; species Avibacterium volantium_A. The sequence continues at coordinate 12,530 of NZ_JBMMGT010000009.1, forward strand.
GCGCCAATTTCAATGGCTTTTTTCGCCAGCTCTGGGGTGTTGTAACGCCCTTCCGCCATCACATAACAGCCCGCCGCTTTGAGATCTTTCACTAGCTGATAATCAGGCTCATCAGGCACTTCACCGCCTGTGTAGCCCGACATTGTGCTGCCCACAATATCAAAGCCGAGTTTTTGGCAATACAGCCCTTCTTCCAAGTTCGAGCAATCGGCCATCGCTAAACAGCCTAATTCTTTGATTTTTTTCACCGCACTTTCAAGGGAAACAGGACGCGTGCGCAACGTGCCGTCCACGGCAATAATGTCTGCGCCCGCCGCTGCTAAATCTTCAATATCCTGCAAAAACGGCGTAATGCGCACAGGGCTATCTGGCAAATCACGTTTTACAATCCCAATAATGGGCTTATCCACCACAGGGCGCGTGGCTTTTAAGTTTTCGACTCCTTCAATTCGCAATCCAGCTGCGCCTCCTTGCACTGAGGCTTGTGCCATTGCCGCCACGATTTCAGGCTTATCCATCGGGCCGTCATCAACAGGTTGGCAAGAGGCAATAAGCCCGTAGCGAATCTGGTTTAACACATCTTGATGTGATAATTTTGACATATAAACTCCAAGATATTTTTAAGAAAGGAAGTTAATTTTCACTGGGTGCTAGGATAGACCTCTGAAAATAAAATACAAGAAAAATAGTTTAAAAGTGAGATCCAGATCATAAATTGGAGTAAAATTTCATAAACAATTTGAAAAAACTCCAGCCACCTTGTATTTTTAAAGGGAAATACATTTTTTGCTGAAAATGCTACATCTCTCTTCTCAAACCAAAATTAGGATTTTCTTGAAATATTACTTCATTAAAATTTGAGAATGAAAGCATTACAAGGCAAATCTGTTTCGCATTTCATTATAGATAAGTATCGCACTATTTAGTTGAACATCTTTGGAGTTCCTATGAAATATTTCAATAAATTAGAAGAATGGGTGGGCGGCGTTTTATTCCTTGTCATTTTTATCATTCTTCTTGCCCAAATTATCGCTCGCCAAGTTTTTGATTCTCCATTTATCTGGAGTGAAGAGCTGGCTCGCTTACTCTTTGTTTATGTCGCGATGTTTGGCGTTAGTATGGCAACGCGTTCGCAACAACACGTTTACATCGACTTTCTCACAAATTTAATGCATGAGAAGGTGCGGAAAGCCATCAACTCTTTTGTTCAACTGATTATCTTTGCTTGTATTTTCTTGTTTATCTATTTAGGTTTCAAAGTCTTTTTAGATGCCAGCTTTGAAATTGTATCCTTGCAGATTTCGGAAAAATGGCTTTATGCGCCTTTGCCATTCATTTCAATTTTAGTGTTTGTTCGCTTTCTGCAAGCGCAAAGTGAAAATTACAAAAATCAATTGAGCTATTTGCCTGCCACTTTCTACATTATTTTCGCTTTGCTTCTGTTTGCAATTTTGATGACCCACCCAGAATGGTTCAAAGCCTTGCGCATTAGCAACTACATCAAACTTGGCAGCAATGCGGTGTATGTCTGCTTAATTGTGTGGCTTGTGATTATGTTCCTTGGCACACCTGTGGGCTGGTCGCTATTTATCGTTACCATTTTATATTTCGCAATGACTCGCTGGAATGTGGTCAATTCTGCTTCATCAAAATTAGTTGATAGCCTAAACAGTTTCCCACTGCTTTCCGTGCCGTTCTTTATTCTAACGGGGATTTTGATGAACACAGGTGGCATAACCGAACGGATTTTCAACTTTGCCAAAGCCTTGTTAGGGCATTATTCTGGCGGTATGGGACACGTTAATATCGGCGCAAGTTTAATTTTCTCTGGAATGTCGGGGTCAGCACTGGCAGACGCTGGTGGCTTAGGTCAGCTTGAAATTAAAGCAATGCGTGATGCGGGCTATGATGATGATATTTGTGGAGGGATCACGGCGGCATCTTGTATTATTGGTCCCCTTGTGCCACCAAGTATTGCGATGATTATTTATGGTGTGATCGCCAATGAATCTATCGCCAAACTCTTTGTCGCAGGCTTTGTACCTGGGGTTTTACTCACGATCGCATTAATGGCGATGAACTATGCCATTGCGAAAAAACGTCATTATCCAAGAACGCCAAAAGCCTCACTACAACAGCGTTGTGAAGCATTCAAAAAAGCCATTTGGGCAATCCTCACCCCAATTTTAATTATTGGCGGCATTTTCTCAGGCTTGTTCACCCCAACAGAAGCTGCTGTGATCGCTGCTGCCTACTCCATTATTATTGGAATGTTTGCGTACCGCGAACTCACGCTAAAAATGGTATTCAAAAGCTGTGTGGAAGCAATGGCAATCACCGGAGTAACCGCCCTAATGGTGATGACGGTAACCTTCTTCGGCGATATGATAGCACGTGAGCAAGTGGCAATGCGCATTGCCGATCTCTTTATGGCCGTGGCAGATACACCAACAATGGTGCTCATTATGATCAACTTGCTGCTCTTATTCTTAGGAATGTTTATTGATGCTCTTGCGCTACAATTCTTAGTGCTACCAATGCTCATTCCAATCGCGGTGCATTTTGGTATTGATCTAGTCTTCTTTGGCGTGATGACCACATTAAATATGATGGTGGGCATTTTAACCCCACCAATGGGAATGGCATTGTTCGTGGTAGCCCGTGTAGGGAATATGCCAGTGAGTACGGTAACCAAAGGGGTGCTACCGTTCTTAATCCCTGTGTTTACCACCTTGGTGCTTATCACCATCTTCCCACAAATTATTACCTTTATACCAAATCTCTTAATGCCATAAGAGAAAAGAAAAACCAAAGTGCGGGTGAAAATTCACCCGCTTTTTTATCGCCAATTTATCACTAAAAATTCCGAAAAAAAGCACCGCACTTTGATTTTTAGAAAAATCCTTTTTGCAAAAAATGGAGTATCATTTCATATCAAAAAATGCTTAATGCGTTTAAAACCAAGTCATTTCAAGAAAAAATGCGTTTAAAAGTTTTTTCAATCTTTTTTCAATTTTGTGATACAGCTCTCAGTAATGAAATATTACTTCATTTATTATATAGCCATTAGGACGTTTCCTCCGTTGTTTGGCGTTGTCGTATCCCCAAAGAGAAATATGCCCTAACCATTTAGATTGAAATGTTCTGTTCACTCTGCAAATCAATGAAAGGAGAATTGCAATGAAATTAAACAAACTTGCTCTTGCTACATTATGTTTAGGTCTATCTAGCTCGGTGTTTGCCGCAGACTATAACTTAAAATTTGGTATGGTTGCTGGTACAAGCTCCAATGAATACAAAGCCGTTGAGTTCTTCGCAAAAGAAGTGAAAGATAAATCTCAAGGTAAAATTGAAGTTGCAATTTTCCCAAGCGCTCAACTTGGTGATGACCGCGTAATGTTAAAGCAACTTAAAGATGGTGCATTAGACTTCACTCTTGCAGAATCTGCCCGTTTCCAAATTTTCTATCCTGAAGCGGAAGTGTTTGCACTGCCTTATATGTTGAAAAATTTTGATGTGGCGAAAAAAGCCGTGTTAGAAACCAACTTTGGTAAAAACTTATTCGCTAAAATCAATAAAGAGTTAGGTGTGAGCGTGCTTTCTATCGGTTATAACGGTACTCGCCAAACCACCTCAAACCGCCCAATTAACAGCATTGCGGATATGAAAGGCTTGAAACTTCGTGTGCCGAATGCGGCGACTAACCTTGCTTTCGCTAAATATGTCGGTGCAACCCCAACACCAATGGCATTTTCTGAAGTGTATCTTGCGTTACAAACCAATGCGGTAGATGGCCAAGAAAACCCCTTACCAACCATTCAAGCGCAAAAATTCTATGAAGTGCAAAAATACTTAGCGTTAACCAACCACATTTTAAATGACCAACTTTACGTTATCAGTAATGAAACCCTTGATGAGTTGCCAGATGATTTGAAAGCTGTGGTGAAAGAAGCTGCGCTTAAAGCCGCAGATTATCACACAAAATTATTTGTGGACGGCGAAAATGAGTTAATCGCTTTCTTCCAAGAAAAAGGCGTAACCGTAACGAAACCTGATCTTGCGCCGTTCAAAGCAGCGTTACAACCATATTACGATGAATACTTGAAAAAGAATGGTGAAGTTGGAAAACAAGCTGTAGAAGAAATCTCTGAGTTAGCTAAATAAGTGGTTTGCTTACTCAATCTATTAAGCAATAACCTTAACGACAAGAGGTCAATATGAAAAAAACAGCATTACACAGTGCATTATTTGCTGCCATTGCAATGACAACATTTGCTGCACAATCAAGCCAATATCCTGATCTGCCTGTAGGGATTAAAAGCGGAACAGGGGCATTAATTGGCGATACCGTTTATGTAGGTTTAGGAACGGGTGGAGATAAATTTTATTCTCTTAATTTAAAAGAGAAAGACGCTAAATGGCAAGAACTGCCAGCTTTCCCAGGTGGAAAACGTAATCAACCGGTTTCTGCTGGCGTAGATGGTAAGCTCTATGTGTTTGGCGGTTTCCAAGATACTGATGTGGCGAAAAATCAAGTCATCAATGATGCTTATCGCTATGATCCAAAAACAAACACTTGGACAAAATTGCAAACTCGCTCACCACGTTCAGCCGTAGGAGCTAGTGTGGCAGAAACCAACGGTAAAATTTATTTTGTAGGCGGAATTAACCAAGAAATTTGGAACGGACTTTTCCAAGACATCGCAGCCGCAGGTGGCGATAAAGACAAAGAAAAAGCCATTTTTGATCCTTATTTCAATTTACGCGTACAGGATTTCTTCTTCTCACCAGAAATTGTCAGCTATGAGCCAGCCACCAACACGTGGCGTAACGAAGGCATTTTCCCATACTCAGGACGAGCAGGGGCAGCTGTAGCAATTAAGGATAACAAACTTCTTGTTGTAAACGGAGAAGTAAAAGCAGGATTGCGAACCCAAACCACGGAACTTGGTACAATCGGTAAAAATGGAGTTACTTGGAAAAAATTAGGCGATTTACCAACACCGAAAGGGCAAAAACAACAAGAAGGTATTGCTGGCGCAATGGGGGGCTACACCTACGGTAACTATATCGTAACCGGTGGGGCAAACTTCCCGGGGGCGCGAGCAAATTATCAAAATGGTATCACCGATGCACATCGCACTGGTGGGTTGAAAAAAACTTGGCATAGTGATATTTACGCACTCAATGCCAAGAAAGGCACTTGGAAAATCATTGGTAACTTACCAGAGCCGATTGGTTATGGGGTAAGTGTCAGCTATGATAACAAAGTGCTATTAATCGGTGGTGAAGGTCAAGGAGGAAAAGCACTCACCGCAGTTCAAATAATGAGTTATGACGGAAAAAAACTGGTTGTTGAATAAAACATACCGATAAACATAATCTAAAGCCTCGTCTGACGAGGCTTTTTTCATAAAAATTCGCCAAAATTACACCGCACTTAAAAATATCCATTTATAGTCGTTTAAGTTCAAAATAAGGCAAGGCAACAAGCCGCAGACAGTACAATTAGTACGGCAAGGCGAAGTAACGCAGTATTATTTTGAAATCAAACGACTATACTACAAATGTTACTCATTTCAAGGTAAACTATCGCTATTTTTAATTGACGAGAAAATTTATGCGTTTATTAATTTTTATTTTGGCGGGTTTTGCCCTACTTTTTCAATACGATTTTTGGGTCGGCAAAAACGGTTATTTAGATTACAAAAACACCGAAAAAGAAATCACCCTTCGCCAACAAGAAAATGAAAAACTTTCCCAGCGTAATCAAGTGATTGCGGCAGAAATTAAAGATCTCAAAGAAGGGGTGGACGCCATTGAAGAGCGCGCCAGATTACAACACGAAATGGTAAAAAATAACGAAACTTTTTATCGCATTGTGAAAGAACATAAGTAAAGAGCATCAATAATGAAACATTCGCCTCGTAAAATTATTGCCGTTGTCCCAGCAGCGGGTATTGGTAGCCGTATGCAGGCGGATAAACCGAAACAATATTTAAAAATTCAGGGAAAAACTATTCTTGAGCATACCCTTGAAGTGCTAATTCACTACCCTGCCATTAGCCAAATTATTGTGGCGGTAACCTCCAGCGATCCTTATTTAGCGGAAATCGACTTACTCAATCATTCAAAAATTCAGCTTGTTGAAGGGGGAAAAACACGGGCGGAATCTGTGCTAAACGGCTTACAACAAATTAAAAACAACGCGAATACTTGGGTTATGGTACACGATGCAGCACGCCCTTGCCTGGCTCATCAAGATCTCGATAAATTATTACAAATCAACGACATCAATGGGGCAATTTTAGCCATTCCAGCGGTGGATACCATCAAACGTACAAATTCAAGCTTACAAATTCAACAAACAGAAGATCGCTCACAACTTTGGCTTGCTCAAACGCCCCAATTTTTCCCCGCTCAAACACTAAAACACGCTTTACAGCAAGCCTTAACCAACAATTTCACCATCACAGATGAAGCCTCTGCAATGGAGTTAATGGGCTTTCACCCTCATCTTGTGGAAGGCAGAAGCGATAATCTCAAAATCACCCGTCCTGAAGATTTAGCGTTGGCAGAGTTTTATTTAAGTCGGAGAACAGCGCTTGCTTAATCATAAGCAAAAAGAAAGGGCAACGTTTCCTTTGCCCTTCATTTCAAAAACTCAAATTATTTCAACCGCTCTTTTGCTTCAGCAATGGCTTCTGCCACGCGTAATGGGGACACCCCACCTTTGGCGCAGCGTTTGTCTAAGCAGGATTGTAGCGATAGGATCTCATATACATCATCGCTGATCACATCACTGAATTGGCGGAACTCTTCTAAGCTCAGATCTTCTAAGCCTTTGTGTACGCTGATGGCATATACTACTGTTTCGCCCACAATATGGTGAGAATCGCGGAATGGTACGCCTTTTGCCACTAAATAATCAGCTAACTCGGTGGCATTTGAGTAGCCTTTTAGTGCCGCTTCACGGGTGCGCTCAACGTTCACTTTAATATCATCTAACACGAAAGTCGCCATATCCAAACAGTCTTGCCAAGTATCCAAAGCATCAAAAATGCCTTCTTTGTCTTCTTGCATATCTTTGTTATAAGCCAGTGGCAAGCCTTTCACCGTCATCAACATTCCAGTTAGCGCGCCCATTACGCGACCTGCTTTACCACGAATGAGTTCGCAAGCATCAGGATTTTTCTTCTGTGGCATTAAGGAAGAACCGGAAGTAACGCGGTCAGAAAGCTCCACGAAATCCGCTTCACCGCTGTTGAAGATGATCATATCTTCCGCAAAACGTGAAAGATGAGCCATACTTAACGAAGCGGAGGAAAGCAATTCGATAATGTGATCGCGGTCGGAAACGCTGTCTAAGCTGTTACGGGTTGCCATTGCAAAGCCGAGATCTTGTGCTAATTGCTCACGATCGATCGCATACGCCGTGCCAGCTAAGGCACCGCTCCCCAAAGGACAAGTATTCATTCGATGATAAGCATCTGCCAAGCGAGAATAATCACGCTCAAGCATTTCCACATAAGCCATACACCAATGGGCGAACGTGATGGGCTGCGCACGTTGCAAATGGGTATAACCCGGCATTACGGCGTGTTGGTTGTTTTCTGCGGTTTCCACCAATTTGGTCTGCAAGGCACGAATGGAATATTGCAACTCGGTTACACGCTGTTTGCACCACATTTTGATGTCTAACGCCACTTGGTCATTACGGCTACGCCCTGTGTGCAATTTTTTACCCAGATTTCCCACTTTGTTGATGAGCTTACTTTCCACCCAGCTGTGAATGTCTTCAGCGTCATCTTGCAAAATACCTTGCAAATTTGACCGCACTTCAATCAGCAGTTCGTTTAAGGCTTGCTCTAATTGTTGCTGTTCTTGCGCGCTTAACACGCCAACGCTGACCAAGGCTTTTGACCAGCCGATTGAGCCTTCAATATCCTGTTCTGCAAGGCGATAGTCAAAGCGTAGTGAATCGTTGAAATCTTTAAAACGTTTATCTGCTGCTTGTGTGAAACGTCCACCCCAAAGTGCCATAGTTTATCCTTATCTTTTTGATTTTTATGATTAAAAAATGTAGAGGCGAACCCAAATGTTCGCCCATACCAAATTGCTTTATGTTTACGGTAAAATTCTGGTGCCGATTATCTCACCTGCAAAAAGTGCGGTCAATTTTTCTGGATATTTCCAGTTGGCAATATCCACACCTGTGTTAAGCATTTTTGCTGCATCTAAGGCGGCATTGACCTTCACGATCATTCCATCTGTAATCACACCTTGCTGAATAAGTTTTTGAATTTGTTCGCTATTAAGCTGTGGCAGGCGCTGTTTATTGGCATCTAAAACACCATCAACATCAGAAAGCATCACCAGATCGCCGCCAATTAATGCGGCAATTGCCGTTGCCGCTTGATCCGCATTCACGTTCATTAAACGCCCTTGATCGTCCACCGCAATGGAGCTAATAATGGGTAAAAAGGCTTCACTTAATAAAGTATGCAAAAGCGTTGGATTATTTGGCTTCACATTGGCAACGTGGCCAAGCTCTTCATCAAAGGCTTTTGCGCTGGTGAGTTTGCCATCTGCTAAACAAAGCCCCACGGGGTTGAGATTAAATTTTGCCGCTTGCGCCACCAAGGTTTTATTGGCAATGCCTGCCAGCACACCGACGATAATATCAATTTGATCCGCGGGCGTTACTCTTAAGCCGTTTTTCTTTTGTACAGGCAATGCAAGGCGCTGCATTAATTCGTCCACTACGCAACCGCCACCGTGTACGATAAGCAAAGGGCGGTCGAAATTTTGCTGATAATTTGCCAGTGCGGTAAACAGATTTTCCATTGCTTGCGGGGTATCTAATAGCACGCCGCCTAATTTAATTACTAAAGGTTTCATTCTTTTCTTCCACTAAATTAATCCTAAGGTTTCCGCAAAGCCATAACGAATATTGGCACATTGCACCGCTTGTGCTGCCGCGCCTTTAAGTAGATTATCTTCTGCGCCGACAATGATAATGTAGCCATTTTTCACTGCAAAACCGATATCGCAATAAGGGGTAAATTCCACCGCTTTAATGCTTGGCAAGCCTTGTTCATAGACACGCACAAGAGGGCGATGCGCATAATATTGCTGATAGGCTTCACGGATTTGCTGTTCGCCCACGTCATCTTTCAATTTGGCGGTAATGGTGGATAAAATTCCCCGTTTAAAATTACCTAAGTGCGGGGTAAAAATCACTTCTGTGCCTAAATGGGTGGCAATTTCAGGCTGATGACGATGGTTAAATACGCCATAAGCATTCAGGCTGACTTCGCAAAAACTATTCGTGAGCGAGGCTTTGCGTCCTGCACCGCTTACCCCACTGACTGCATTAATAATAGGTAACTGATTGAGATCTAATAAATTATTTTTAATTAACGGTTTTAAACTCAGTTGCGACACCGTTGGATAGCAACCAGCTACCGCTACTAAATCCGTTTGTGCAATGGCACTGTCATTCCATTCCGCTAAACCATAAACCGCTTTTTCTAATAATTCAGGATAGCGATGTTCAAAGCCATAATATTGTGGATAAAATTCCGCATTATTTACCCGAAATGCGCCAGATAAATCAAACACTTTACATTGATTTTGCAAGAAAATTGGCGCAAGATCGTGGCTAACTTCGTGTGCGGTGGCTAAAAAGACCAGGTCGTTTTGTTGTGCAAGTGCGGTTAAATTTTCGTCCAAAGGTTGCAACGGTAAATCAACAACCTGCTTCAGTTGCGGATAAATATCAGAAATAGCTTTATGCGCATCTTGGCTTTGCGCTGAAACATATAATCCATTGAGCTGAAATGCAGGGTGCAGGGTTAGAATACGAGCCAGTTCAGCCCCTGTATAACCACTTGCCCCAATAATAATGGCTTTTTGCATAGAACACCTTGTAGATAAAAAATATAACACTTGATTAATTATGCTATTATTGTGCATAATTAATCATAAATCAACCTTTAATTTAATACAGGATAAACTTAATGAAAAAATTGCCGCCTTTCCTTGAAATGTATTCTCAGCTTATCGCATTACCCACCATTAGTAGCGTAGAAGCAGAATTTGATCAATCGAATAAAGCCTTAATTGAATTGCTTGCCACTTGGCTTGGTGATCTAGGCTTTGCAACCAACATTATTCCTGTGGAAGGCAGCCGAAATAAATTCAATTTATTAGCCACTTATGGCGAAGGGGAAGGGGGATTATTGCTCGCAGGGCATACGGACACCGTGCCTTTCGATGAAGGGCGCTGGCATTTTGATCCTTTCAAACTCACCGAAAAAGACGGCAAATTTTACGGCTTAGGCACCGCGGATATGAAAGGGTTCTTTGCGTTTGTGCTAGAAACCTTGCGCCATATTGATCTAAGCAAATTAAGCAAACCCTTACGCATTCTTGCTACCGCCGATGAAGAAACCACACTTTTGGGCGCACGAACTTTCAGCCAGCACAGCCATATCCGTCCAGATTGTGCCATTATCGGCGAGCCAACTTCCTTAAAACCCGTACGCGCGCATAAAGGGCATATCGGGCAAGCGGTGCGAATTATGGGGAAAACAGGGCATTCCAGTGATCCTGACAAAGGCATCAATGCCATTGAATTAATACACGAAGCCACCGGTTATTTGATGGAAATGCGTAATGAGTTAAAGGAAAAATATCATCATTCCGCCTTTGCTATTCCTTATCCGACAATGAATTTTGGCGCAATCCACGGCGGCGATGCGGTAAACCGTATTTGTGCGTGCTGCGAACTGCATTTTGACATTCGCCCATTGCCACAAATGCGCTTAGAAGATCTCAATGAAATGCTACAAGAAAAGTTGCGCCCAATGTTTGAAAAATGGGGCGATCTTATTTCACTCAAAGCCTTACACGAACCCACTCCAGGTTATGAATGCGAACACTCCGCCCAAGTTGTCCAAGTGGTGGAAAAATTACTTGGCGAAAAGTGCGAAGCGGTGAACTACTGCACCGAAGCCCCTTTCATTCAACAACTTTGCCCAACATTGGTACTAGGTCCTGGTTCAATCGAACAAGCCCACCAACCTGATGAATATCTCTCCGCCGAATTTATCAAACCTACTCACGAACTGTTGAGTAAGTTGATTGGGCATTTTTGCTAACGCAGAGATTTGCTAAAAATAAAAAGTGCGGTGATTTTTCACCGTATTTTTTGCGTCATTGTGCTAAGATACGCCCCTTTTTCTTTTCCATTCTTTTTAAGGAAATTTTATGGATTTATTAATGAATATTCTTGGCTATTTTGGCACGGCATTAGTGGTACTTTCATTTATGACCAACTCACTATTAAAATTACGTTTGTTAAATGCCACAGGTGCTTTTTTTGTTACCATTTATGCGATCTACACAAATGCCTTGCCGGTAGTGCTGTTAGACGGTTTTATCGTTATCATCAATGTTATTCAACTGATTAGACATCGTAAAAACACGACAAACCTTCAATCTCACTAAGGACTTGAGAAAGAACGCTCATCATCCCCCTGAGCGTTCTAACAACACCAACACCTCATAATGCGCCGTATTAGGAAACATATCAAAAAGTTGGATTTTTTGTGCTTGGTAGTTGGCTAGTTCTTGTAAATCTTTGCCCATTGAAACCGCATTGCAGCTGGAATATAAAATAAAGTGCGGTTGTAATTTATTGAGAAATTGAGCCAACTCTTTGCCGATGCCACGGCGTGGCGGATTGATGATCAGCAAATCTGGTCTTTCATTTTGTGCTAAGGCGAAATTTGCTGCATCTAAGGATTGAAACTTCACCTCTGCTAAGCCCAATTTTTCTGCTGACAAGCTAGCACTAGCAATGGCAGAAGGGGAAATCTCAATGCCAGTTAATTGCACGTTTACGCCTTTTTGTTGCAAGATCGCCGCACAATGCAAGCCAAAGCCCCCAACGCCGCAAAACAGATCCCAGATTTTGCTAATGGGAAGATCTTTAATCCATTGCTGTGCCCTGCCGTATAAGCCTTCTGCCACCTTTGGATTGGTTTGGAAAAAGCCTTGCGGACGAATAAATAACGGAATTTGGTTAAAACTTTCAGCGAGCTGTTTTTGTTCCGTGAGAAAAATTTCTTCTTCCCCCTCTAAAATTGCCGCGTGTTTCGGTTGGATATTTAGGCTCACCACTTTTATTTGTGGCAAGTTCGCCAATAATTGTGGGAGTTCTCGTTGAATAAGCGCCAGTTTGGCGGTAGATCGCAACACAAAACGCAACATTAATGTGCCGTTACTTTGGCTTTCGGTGAGCAAAATATATTTCAGTTCACCTTTGCGTTTTGCGATATTATAAGGCACTAAGCCCGCGCGCCCGATAAAGGTTTTTAATTGGGCAAAAATCTCAGCGAAATGTGCAGGGTAGAGCAAACAATCGGATAAATCCGCCGCACTTTGTGGATCATTGGGATCGGTCAAAATGCCTAAAATCGGACGTTCCACCGAACCGCTCACCACCATTTTCGCTTTATTACGAAAACCTTGTTGCGCAGAAGTATAAGGTGGCAACCATTCAAGCTGTGATTGATCAAGCCCATTAAGTTGTTGAACTAAATGGGATTTTTTCTCATCAAGCTGTTTTGCATAAGGCATTTCAAGCCATTGGCAAGAATGGCATTCTCCAGCTATAAAATGTGGACAAATTGGCATTGCTGACATTTAGGCGCTCGCTAACCAAGTTTGTTGAAGTGCGGTCAATTTTTGCTGATTTTCTTGCCAACGTGATGATTTTTCTAAGGTTTTCCAATCTAACTGGCTACGTTTAAACAAACCTTGCAAACGTTGTTGGCGCAAAGCATATTGCTCAGCTGTTTCTTGCGGTTGGAAATGATCCAATACTTGGATCACACCTTCACGTTCGTTACATAGTAATAGTAAATCGCACCCTGCATTGAGCGATTGCTGACAACGCGCCACAAAATCCCCCATAAAGCCTGCGCCTTTCATTCCTAAATCATCAGAGAAAATCGCCCCTTTAAAGCCAAGCTGTTGGCGGAGTACTTGTTGTAGCCAGTAAGCTGAGCCGCTAGCAGGTTGCGGATCGCATTGGGTATAAATTACGTGCGCAGGCATTACGGCATCAAGATAATTTTCCGCAATCAGTTGTTGAAATGGCACAATATCCTGCTTAAAAATCTCTGCTTTTGGGCGTTCATCATAAGACGTTTCAAGGTGAGAATCTGCCAGAACGTGGCCGTGTCCGGGGAAGTGCTTGCCTGTGCTAGCCATTCCTGCTTGCTTCATTCCAATAATAAATTGACGTGCGAGATCGAGGGTTTGTGCGGCTTCATCGTGAAAACTACGATCACCAATAGCACGGCATTGATGGCCTAAATCCAGCACGGGGGCAAAACTCAAGTCAATATCTAGCGCGATCATTTCTGCCGCCATTTGCCAGCCCGCTTGCAATGCCATTGCTTGTTGCTGTTGCGGATCAGCGATTAGGCTAGCGAAACTTTGCATTGCGGGCAGTTGAGTAAAGCCTGCACGAAAACGTTGTACGCGCCCGCCTTCTTGATCGACGGTAATCAATAAGGGTTTCTTTACTTTCTGCCGTAAGGTGGCGACAAGATATTGAATTTGCTCACGATCATAAAAGTTGCGGGTAAATAAAATTACGCCAGCGACTAAGGGATGCGCAAGCAATTCTAATTCTTCTTGGCTAACTTCTTGTCCAGTAAGATCGATAAGTAACGCTGACATTGAAATCCTTATTGCAATTTATTCAAACGAAGATATAAACGGTAATTGACGCTTTGTTCTGTTGGTGGAACAGGCGTTAAGTTGGTTTGTTGGCTTGGTTGCAGCAGCAAACTAGAGGGCGCCTTTAAATTCGGCTCTTCCCCTTGGGTTACGCCATTTTTGTTATACCAAAAGAAATAATAAGCCACATCAAGCTGCTGCTGACTTTTGTTTTTCAACCAAACATTGTTGCTGCGTAATTTTGTTTCAATCAACGGCGCAAGATTGGCTTCTACATTTAAAATAGGCTCATTTTCGCTCACAATATTTTGCGAAGGAGTGGAACTACAAGCCGCAAGCAATAGGCTTAATCCGCACAGAAAAAACAGTTTTTTCATTATTTTGCCAACATTTTTCCTAAAGGTTCACCACCAAGCAAGTGCATATGTAAATGATACACTTCTTGTCCACCGTGTTTGTTGCAATTAACGATAAGGCGATAGCCATCTTGCGCAATGCCTTCTTGCTCAGCCAGCTTAGCCGCCACAGTAAATAAACGCCCTAACGCCACTTCATCTTGTTCAGTAACTTCATTCACAGTTGGGATCAGTTTATTCGGAATAATCAAAATATGGGTTGCCGCTTGCGGTGAAATATCACGAAATGCGGTGACTAATTCATCTTGATAAACGATATTTGCTGGGATTTCTTTACGAATAATTTTGCTGAAAATGGTTTCTTCTGCCATAGGAAGTCCTTATATTTTAAAGGGATATTTAGAGGTAAATACAATCTTTATCGCTCACTTTTTATTCGCTCATTAATTGCTATTTTGCGATAAATTAAGTGCGGTTATTTTTATCAGAAAAGTCCCCAAATAGCAATTTGCAATCCATTTGTTAAATTTATGTTAATGCAAAACTTATTTTTTATTTCAATATGTTACATAAATGTAAACAAATTTGATTTTGAACAAATTTTATAAAAAATAAAATTTTTTTTAGTTTTAAGTTGTAGGTTTATACCTTAGAATAGGCACAGTTAATTTTTGTAGGGTGTGTGATGAAAAAAGAAAACTCAGTCAGCTTTATGGCAACGCCAACAGAAATGGCTCAATTTGCCGAAGATGTCGGTACATATAAAGCAACGAAAAATCAATTCTATTCTTTTCTTTCCGCAATTTCAGCAGGGGCATTTATTGCGCTTGCTTTCGTCTTTTATACCACCACGCAAACAGGGCTAGCGAATGTGTCTTGGGGATTGGCTAAACTGGTTGGCGGTTTAGTGTTCTCTGTGGGCGTGATTATGGTAGTTGTCTGTGGATCTGAATTATTCACTTCATCAACAATGACATTGGTGGCGCGCGCAGGGCAACGAATCAATACCATTCAAATGTTACGCAACTGGGTTGCTGTTTATGCAGGTAATTTCGTGGGCGCAATCATCATTGCAGGCTTAATTTGGTTCGCTGGGCAAACAATGGCGGCCAATGGACAATGGGGCTTGACGATTTTGAAAACAGCCCAACATAAGATTCATCATAGCTGGTTTGAAGCCTTTAGCTTAGGCATTTTATGTAACATTATGGTGTGCATTGCGGTGTGGATGAGCTATGCAGGAAAAACCTTAACAGACAAAGCCTTTATTATGATTTTACCGATCGGCTTGTTTGTTTCTTCGGGCTTTGAGCATAGTGTGGCGAATATGTTTATGATTCCCCTTGGGATCATTGCAGCCCATTGCAGTTCAGCCGAGTTTTGGCAATCACTTGGGCTAAATGCTGCACAATTTGCTGATTTAGATGTTTATCATTTTGTCGTAAAAAATCTTATTCCTGTTACGCTTGGTAATATCGTTGGTGGCGGGGTATGTATTGCATTAATGCAGTGGTTTACTAACAGACCACATTCACATTAGTTTGGCGTAAGAGCGGTTGTTTTTTTGCCGTTTTTACATAGTTAAAATTTTATTTACGTTAAAGGAAAATAGTAATGACTCAACTAACAGAAGCGCAAAAAAAAGCGTGGGAAGGTTTTACTCCAGGTGACTGGCAAACCGAAGTAAACGTACGCGATTTTATTCAAAAAAACTACACCCCTTATGAAGGTGATGAATCATTCCTTGCTGGCGCAACAGAAGCGACCACAAAATTATGGAATGATGTAATGGAAAAAATTAAGGTTGAGAACAAAACTCACGAACCTTATGACATTGATACAGATACGCCATCAACCATTACTTCTCACAAACCGGGTTACATTGAAAAAGACTTGGAAAAAATCGTCGGCTTACAAACTGATGCACCATTAAAACGTGCCATTATGCCTTACGGTGGGATCAAAATGGTGAAAGGTTCGTGCCAAGTTTATCGCCGCGAATTAAAACCTGAAATTGAACATATCTTTACAGAATATCGTAAAACCCATAACCAAGGGGTATTTGATGTTTACACCCCAGATATTTTACGTTGCCGTAAATCAGGCGTAATCACTGGTTTACCAGATGCTTATGGTCGTGGTCGTATCATCGGGGACTATCGCCGTTTAGCGCTTTATGGCGCGGATTTCTTAATGAAAGATAAATTCAACCAATTTAATTCATTACAAGAAAAATTAGAGCGTGGTGAAGATATTCAAGCAACAATTCAATTACGCGAAGAAATTGCTGAACAACACCGTGCATTGGGTAAAATTAAAGAAATGGCAGCCTCTTACGGCTTCGATGTTTCTAACCCAGCAACTAACGCTCAAGAAGCGGTACAATGGACTTATTTCGCTTATCTTGCAGCGGTAAAATCACAAAATGGTGCGGCGATGTCTTTCGGTCGTGTTTCTACTTTCTTAGATATTTACATTGAACGCGATCTTAAAGCGGGCAAAATCACTGAACAAGAAGCACAAGAATTAATCGACCACCTTGTAATGAAATTGCGTATGGTGCGTTTCTTGCGTACTCCAGAATACGATCAATTATTCTCTGGCGACCCAATGTGGGCAACAGAAACATTGGCTGGTATGGGCTTAGACGGTCGTACATTAGTAACCAAAAACAGCTTCCGTATCTTACACACCCTTTACACAATGGGGCCTTCACCAGAGCCAAACTTAACCATTCTTTGGTCTGAACAGTTACCAGAAGCGTTCAAACGTTATTGTGCGAAAGTGTCTATTGATACTTCATCTGTACAGTATGAAAACGATGACTTAATGCGTCCAGACTTCAACAGTGATGACTATGCGATCGCTTGTTGTGTAAGCCCGATGGTTGTGGGTAAACAAATGCAATTCTTCGGTGCGCGTGCGAACCTTGCAAAAACCTTGTTATACGCAATCAATGGTGGTATTGATGAAAAATCAGGTATGCAAGTAGGACCTAAAACTGCCCCAATTACAGATGAAGTGTTAGACTTCGATACAGTAATGGAACGTATGGACAGCTTTATGGATTGGCTTGCTACCCAATACGTTACTGCATTGAACATCATTCACTTTATGCACGATAAATATGCCTATGAAGCGGCATTAATGGCATTCCACGATCGTGATGTATTCCGCACAATGGCTTGCGGTATTGCAGGGCTTTCTGTGGCAGCAGACTCATTAGCTGCGATCAAATACGCTAAAGTAAAACCAATTCGTGGCGACATTAAAGATAAAGACGGCAACGTAGTGGCATCTAATGTAGCTATTGACTTTGAAATCGAAGGTGAATATCCACAATTCGGTAACAACGACAGCCGTGTTGATGATTTAGCGGTAGATTTAGTTGAACGCTTTATGAAGAAAATTCAAACGCACAACACTTATCGCAACGCAACCCCAACACAATCTGTACTTACTATTACATCTAACGTGGTTTATGGTAAGAAAACAGGTAACACCCCAGATGGTCGCCGTGCTGGTGCGCCATTCGGGCCGGGTGCAAACCCAATGCACGGACGTGATCAAAAAGGTGCGGTAGCTTCATTAACTTCTGTAGCGAAATTACCATTTGCTTATGCAAAAGACGGTATTTCTTACACCTTCTCAATCGTACCAAACGCATTAGGTAAAGATTACGAAGCACAAAAACGTAACCTTGCAGGCTTAATGGACGGTTACTTCCACCACGAAGCGACTGTTGAAGGCGGACAACACTTAAACGTGAACGTAATGAACCGTGAAATGTTGTTAGATGCAATGGAAAACCCAGAAAAATACCCACAATTAACCATTCGTGTTTCTGGTTACGCCGTGCGTTTCAACTCTTTAACTAAAGAGCAACAACAAGATGTAATTACGCGTACGTTTACACAAGCGTTGTAAGCTTTTCGCCAATGCGAATTTAAGTTGTGAATAAAAAAAGGGAACATAGAGAAAATCTATTGTTCCCTTAAATTTATCTGCCATAATAAAGAGCGGTAAGATCTTTACCCTATTTTTACATAATCCTTTTTTAAACGGGAGATTCTATGAAAACCACATTTAAACTATCAATCTTAGCGGTTTCTTCACTTCTAGCATTAACTGCTTGTACGTCAAACCAGCAAGCTGCTGAACAGCAATTACAAGAGCAAGCCGTGCTAGGCTTAAACTGGGTACAACAATCTGGTGAATATCAAGCCTTAGCCTATCAAGCCTTTAATATGGCAAAAATTGCCTTTGACCAAGCGAAAGCGGCTAAAGGTAAAAAGAAAGCGGTTGTGGTGGATCTTGATGAAACAATGATGGACAACAGTGCTTATGCGGGGTGGCAAGTGCAAACAGGGAGCAGTTTTAATGGCGATGACTGGACGCGTTGGGTGAATGCACGCCAGACCGCTGCTGTACCAGGGGCGGTTGAATTTAACAACTATGTGAACAGCCACAATGGTAAAGTTTTCTATGTTTCTAATCGTAAAGATGCCACAGAAAAAGCAGCAACCCTTGATGATCTGAAAACCCTTGGCTTTATCGGCGCAAGTGAAGACGTGCTTTATTTGAAAAAAAACAAATCAAATAAATCCCCTCGCTTTGCTGAAATTGAAAAACTGGGCTACGACATCGTCCTTTATGTTGGTGATAACCTTAACGATTTTGGCGATGCCACCTATAAAAAATCTAACGCAGAACGCCGTGCTTTCGTTCAACAAAATAGTAAGCAATTTGGTAAAAAATTCATTATGTTACCAAATCCAAACTATGGCGATTGGGAAGGTGGTTTAGCTAAAGATTATTACAAAGGTGATGATCAAAGCCGTGTCAAAATTCGCCACGATGCTATCAAAGCGTGGAGCGGAAAATAAGTTTTTTCGCCAAGATTACGCTATAATACACACAATCTGCCTTGCTGTTAGGCAGATTGATTTCCATTTAATGCTTTTTTGAAAGCCTTAAATAGAAATTAACGATTTTACATTCTCTCTAACAAAGGAACATTATGTCTGTTTTAGCTCGCTACCATTCTTATGAATCTTGCGGCACGGTTGATGGCCCGGGAATCCGTTTTATCCTGTTTTTGCAAGGCTGCTTAATGCGTTGCAAATACTGCCATAACCGCGATACTTGGGATCTACACGGCGGAAAAGAAATTTCCGTAGAAGATCTAATGAAAGAAGTGGTTACTTATCGCCATTTTATGAATGCTTCTGGCGGTGGCGTTACTGCCTCTGGTGGTGAAGCCGTGTTACAAGCAGAGTTTGTGCGCGATTGGTTTCGTGCTTGTAAAAAGGAAGGTATTCACACTTGCTTAGACACCAACGGATTTGTTCGTCATTATGATCATATTATTGATGAACTGCTTGATGTTACCGATTTAGTGCTACTTGATCTAAAAGAGCTCAATGATCGCGTACACCAAAATTTGATTGGTGTGCCCAATAAACGCACCTTAGAATTTGCTCGATATTTACAAAAACGCAACCAGCCTGTATGGATACGCTATGTGGTTGTGCCGGGCTGGACAGACAGCGATGAAGACGTGCATTTGCTTGGGCAGTTCATTCAAGATATGCACAATATTGAAAAAGTTGAGTTACTCCCCTACCACCGCCTTGGCGCGCATAAATGGGAAGCAATGGGAGAAAAATATGAGCTGGAAGATGTTAAACCACCAACAAAAGAGTCCCTTGAGCATATCAAGCAAATCCTTGAAAGCTATGGGCATAAGGTGAGTTATTAATGGGGAAGATTATCCTTCCCCCACCTCTCGTTTTCCTTGCTTGTGCGGGCGGAATGTATCTTCTTCCTGCTTTTGGTATGTTTCATCTTTCACGACTAGTTATTTTGCCGATAGTGTTACTCGCAAGCCTTATTGCGATTTGTAGCCTTTGGCAATTTCATCAAGCTAAAACCACGATCAATCCGCTGTCGGTAGAAAAAACTTCGCAGCTTATCACAACAGGCATTTATGCGTTTAACCGCAATCCAATGTATCTTAGTTTATGGTTGATTTTACTCAGCTGGTTTTTATGGCTGGGCAATGGGCTGGCAATTTTTGGGCTGATTTTCTTTGTTCTCATTATGAACCAGTTTCAAATTAAGCAAGAAGAACAAGTTCTACTACGGCTTTTCGGCAAAGCCTATCAACAATATTGTCAGCAAGTTACACGCTGGATATAACTCGCCGCACAGAAAGTGCGGTCATTTTTTAGCATTTTTTCTACGCAAAAACTGTTTCACTTTTTCTTTCGGCAAGCGGTAGAAAATTAAGGCAATAAAAATTAAGCCGCAGCCTAGTGCCTTATGGGGTGTGAGCGGCTCGTAGAAAATTATCATACTCAAAAACAGCGTCCATACCGGCTCAAGCAGCATAATTAATGCGGCATTACCGACACTGGAATATTTCTGCCCGAGCGTTTGCAGTAAAAAGCGGAAATTGGTGGCGATCAACACACTGGCCGCCAACCAGCCCCAAGTTACATTAGGAATATTCGCAGGCCAAGTTTCTACAAACATTGAATACAAACCACATAAAATTCCAACCATAGCAAGCTGAATGGTGGTGAGTGGCAACACGGGAATGTGCCGTGCATAATGATGATTAAGCACAAAATAGCTAGCGGCCAATAATGAAGTGAGCAAATACAGGCTGTTATCGGAAGAAAGATCAAAGCCATTGTTGCCTAAGGCAAGAAAGTACAAGCCTAAAACCGCAATGGGTAAACAGAGCCAAAAGCTCGATTGTGGCTTTTGTTTAAATACGATCCAAGCCAGCAACGGTGCGATCAACATTGACAAACTGGTGAGAAACGCGCCTTCACCAAAATTGGTATTATTGGTGATAGCTAAAATCCAAACACCAAGAAAAACCGCAAAAACACCACCAATTAGCACCGCACTTATCACTTGCTGGCGGCTTAAACGGCGTAAGTGAATGTAAGCAAAGGGCAGAAAAACCAGCGCGGCAAGAAAAAAACGCAAACCGATGAATCCTACCGAGGGCAAAGCATCAATGGCATATTTGGAAAAGAACCAGCCAATAGCAGCCGAAATAGTAACAAATAAAAGGATAATTTCCCCACGATAACGTTCTAACATTGTTTTTCCTTATAAATAGCACGCCATAACCACGGCGTTTTCTCGTCCACCGTCTAACGTTGGATAATAATTTTTGCGAATATCTACTTCATTAAAGCCGCATTGTAGATAAAGTTTTTGTGCAATTTCATTGGATTGACGCACTTCTAACCATAATGTCAAAATGCCCTGCCCACGCAATTCATCAATTAATGAATGCAATAATTGCTTTCCTAAGCCTTGTCCTTGATAACCTGGATCAATGGCAAGGTTGAACAGAGTCGCCTCATCAAGCACTTTTTGGCAAATAGCAAAGCCGATAATACGTTGCTCTTTTTCCAATTTTAAATTGAAATAACGCTCGCCCTGATTATTTTTTAATGTACCTAATGACCAAGGCACAAGATGCGCTTGCTGTTCGATCTCAAATAATCGATCAAAATCTTGAGATAGAATAGGGGAAATTTTTACCATTATGGGTTAATTCCTTGAATTTGTTGCCATAATTTACGTTTTTCTTGTGGGCTTGCCATAAAGGTTTGCCAGTCTGGTGAATGCCATTGGCTCAACGCTTTTTGGCAATAAGGTAAAGTGCGGTGGATTTTTTCAGAATTTTCACTTAATAGCCAATAATGCACTTCGTGGCTGACGTGCAAATGGGGGATAAAATCAAAATGGATCGCTAAATATTCATTTTGCTTTAGATCTAAGCTGCGCAAAATATCTTGTAATAATGAGGTTGGGGGATTTTCGGTTTCGCTAATGATCACCAACCGCACCTGCTCATCAATAGGAATATTTACCACGCCTTGCAAACTTTCAGGGCGCACCAGTTGCCATTGGGAAAGCCCCATTTCTTGTAATAGAAGTTGATGCCGTTTCATAGTGTAATCATAGCTTAAGGAAATTGCTGTATTGTAAACATTTAGCAAAGGTTCATCAAATAAAGCAAAATATTTCAGCATAAAAATGCGGTGAAAAACCACCGTACTTAACATTAATGCTTCATAGTAAGAATTTATATAATCAGTTCAAACAAACCCTTAAGCTATTTTTAAATAGGTTAATGCTTGTTTACATTCTCGACAAAAATATACCGCACTTTGCTTTTGCACTTTGTTATGGCGGCGTACGCTAAGATCGTGAGTGCGGCAACCGCAGCGGTAAGTAAAGGTTTTCCCCTGCACACTTTTAACATCTAAATTATGGTAAATTTCTGCAGGTTGCTGGAAGATGTTTTCCATCAACGCTTTCCATTCTTTACCGTGCGGCGCTACTCGCCCAAATACTTGATAAACAATTAAATGGGCTAATTCGTGCGGAACAATTTGTTGCAAAAAATAGTCAGAATTTTCCAATAATAAAGTGCGGTTAAAACGGATTTCATTTTTCTGTAAATATGCCACACCCGCTTTCACCCCACGCAATTGGTAACTCACTATTGGCATTGGAAAAGTGCGTTGAAAATGTTGCTCCGCCAGTTGCAAATAATGGCGTAATTGGCGAAGAATTTGTATATTAAGTAAACGTAATGAAGAATGAGTGTCTGGCATAAATAAAAAATATCACTAAGTTTTTTACAATATGGGGGTAAAAAAGCTAAGATCAATTTTATTTTTACATACACAAATGAGTAAAGTATCATTTGTGTCATTGCGTAAATCAAGGGGGATAAAATGAGCAGGATAAATTTTGATACATCTGAAGAAATGAAGCATAAAATCAAGGTTTATACTTCAATTCATCAAATTACGATAAAAGAATTCTTTGAACAAATGCTAAACGATTTTTTTGCCGCGGGTGAAGATCTCACCGCAGAAGAGCGAGAAATTATTGCACGTTCAACGGCATTTTTTGATAAACCTGAAAATCAGCATTTAACTCCCCCATTAACGCAAGATGAAGCCTTAAAAATTGGTGAGAAAGTGAGAAATGGCGAGAGTTTGGCAAAATTGTTAGATTATTGAAATGTTAGCGAATTTGCAGTTTCATAACCGATTTATTTCCTTTGTCTATTATCGTATTTTAAGCGAAGAAAGTAAGAAAGAACTGGAAAGGCAGCTAACAGATAATATCCGCAAAACTATTTTTCTGCGTAAACAGGCAAGGAAATTTTTTGTTAAACGAAAACCACAAAATGTAGTGATCTTTGTTTATGTGGAAAAAGGGAACTTTGTGATTAAGGCATTTCAGTTTGGTAAAACGGATTTGCTAACGGGAAACAAAAAAGCACACCTTACAACCATAGAAAAGATTTTATCTGAAAAAACCGATCTAGAAATTCGTCAGTATTATTAGCCAATCTAGGTAATAAAAAAGCCATTGCAACAGATTGAAATGGCTTTTTTCCAAACTAACTTTAATTTATTTCAACCCAGCTGCCGCTCTTAATTCTGCGGCGCGGTCGGTTTTTTCCCAAGGGAATTGTTCGCGGCCGAAGTGGCCGTAAGCGGCGGTTTGGCGATAAATTGGCTGGATTAAATCTAACATTTTGATTAATCCATAAGGGCGTAAATCAAAAAATTCGCGCACTAAATTCACCAATAATTCGTTGCTCACTTTGCCCGTGCCAAAGGTTTCCACCATAATTGAAGTCGGTTCTGCCACGCCGATAGCATAAGAAAGTTGGATTTCGCAACGATCTGCCAAGCCGGCGGCAACAATATTTTTCGCCACATAGCGAGCAGCATAGGCGGCTGAGCGATCCACTTTTGACGGATCTTTACCCGAGAACGCACCACCGCCGTGGCGTGCTGCACCGCCGTAGGTGTCCACAATAATTTTACGTCCTGTTAAGCCACAATCTCCCATTGGGCCGCCAATCACAAAACGTCCTGTTGGATTGATAAAATATTTGGTGTCTTTACCGAGCCATTCACTTGGCAGCACGGGCTTGATGATTTCTTCCATCACGCCCTCATAAATCTCTTGCTGGCTTACGCTGTCGGCGTGCTGAGTGGAAAGCACCACCGCATCAATGCCCACAATTTTGTCGTTTTCATATTTTAGCGTTACTTGGCTTTTCGCATCAGGACGCAACCAAGGCAATGTGCCGTCTTTACGCACTTGCGCTTGGCGTTCCATTAAGCGGTGTGCATAGGTAATCGCCGCAGGCATTAACACTTCGGTTTCATTGGTGGCATAACCAAACATAATGCCTTGGTCGCCCGCCCCTTGATCTAACGGACTTTCACGATCCACGCCTTGATTAATATCGGAAGATTGTTTGCCAATGGCGTTTAACACCGCACAAGAATGGCCATCAAAGCCCATATCAGAGTGCTTGTAACCAATATCACAAATTACTTGGCGGGTAAGATTTTCAATGTCCACCCAAGCTGAAGTGGTGATTTCGCCACCCACAAGTGCCATACCTGTTTTTACATAGGTTTCACAGGCAACGCGAGCTTTTGGATCTTGTTTTAGAATTTCGTCTAACACCGCGTCAGAAATCTGATCGGCAATTTTATCTGGGTGCCCTTCTGACACAGATTCAGAAGTAAATAAATAAGATGACATAGCTTTCCTTAAATTTTCAATTAAATTTGTTTAGATGTTTTTGCGTCTAGACGGCTATAATACGCTTTTTCGTTTATAAAGCAAGCATTAATTCATTTACACACTTGCTTCTACGAAAGAAAAAATGAGCAAAATTTACACCGCTCTTTTACGCATCATTCGCCACAACAAGAGATTCACACCACGCAATAACACTAGCAAAAAGCACAATAAATACAATGGCATATCACCTAATTGCGCATAAGGCGTTTTGCCTACGGTTGGTGCAATACGCTGGGTTAAGGTGGTTTCCACGAACTGTGGTGCTTGGGCGATCAGCTGACCTTTGGCATCAATAAAGGCGGTGATTCCTGTGTTAGTAGCGCGAATTTCAGGCTTGCCTAATTCTAACGCACGCATTCTGGCCATTTGCAAATGTTGCCAAGGGCCGATGCTATTGCCGAACCACGCATCATTGGAAATGGTTAGTAAAAAATCCGTTTCTGCGTGCAGATTTTTCTGCACTTGCGCACCGAAAATAATTTCATAACAAATTGCAGGGGTAAATTTACGCTGTTTGGCTAAAAATGGTTGCTGAATTTCTTCCCCTGATTGGAACGCTGACATCGGTAAATTAAACACAGAGCCTAGTGGACGCAGCAAACTTTCCAACGGTACATATTCACCAAATGGCACAAGATGATGTTTGTTATAGCGGTTGCTGGTTTGCTCGCTATAAGGTAAATCAGGATCACCTAAGTTTATGATGGAATTGAATAATTTCCCTTTTTGCCAGTCTTGATAAATTGTACCAATCATCACTTCTGTTCCCGCTTCTTGTGCGGCTTGTTGCAAAGAAAGCAAAAACGGTTGGATATGATTTTCTAAAGTCGGCAATGCAGCTTCTGGCAAAATAATCAAATCAGTTTTGCCTAAGTGCTGGGCAATAAGACGGCTGTAAATGCCTAATGTGGTATTAAGATATTCAGGATCCCACTTCAAATTTTGTTCAATATTTCCTTGCACAAGGGTGATGGTTAAGGCTTTTTCTGGCTTTTCTTGCGTATAATTGGCGGACGATGACCAGATCGCTAAACTGCTTACGATTAAACACAACGCCGATTGTGAAGTGATCACCAACCATTTTTTATCTTTTTGTAATAAGTGAGAAATCAGCGAAAAAAGCACCGCACTTACCCACATTACAAAGAAAGTTAGCCCTTGCACACCAAAGATAGGCGCAAGCCCCGAAAATGGGCTGTCGATTTGTGTGTAGCCAAATTGCAACCACGGAAAGCCTGTAAATAACCAACCACGTAAAAATTCAGTGAATGTCCAAAGCACGGGATAAAGTGCCAAATTATTCACTTTAAAGCGTTGAATTAAATAGGCAAATAACGTTGGAAACAGGGCAAGATAAGCCGCTAGCAACACCACCAAAATATAGCTGAGCCACAAAGGTGAACCACCAAATTGGTGAATACTAATGTGTAGCCAATTCACCCCAAAAGTAAAAAAGCTCAATCCCCATAAAAATGCGCCACAAAGTGCGGTGCTTTTTTTCGCTGTTTTTGCCACCCATAATAATCCCAATAGGGAAACATAGGCCGCGCCCCAAAAATCAAAAGGAGAAAAGGCAAAAACGCCTAATCCCCCTGACAATAAAGCAATGAGATAAATTAATGCTGATTTCATTGAGTGTTATCGTTATTTTCTTCGTGAGTTTCCATTTCTTCCAAACATTCATCAGGCACAGTAACGCGCAACTGAATAATGCGGCGACTGTCTGCGGAAGTAACTTTGAAGTGCAGGTTTTCAAGGGTGATTTCTTCGCCCCGCTTCGGCAAATGACCAAAGGCTTGCATTACCACACCGCCCACGGTATCCACTTCTTCATCAGCAAAATGGGTGTGGAATTGCTGGTTGAAGTCTTCAATATCCGTTAATGCGCGCACGGCATAAGTATGACGCGAAAGCTGACGAATATCTGCCACATCTTCTTCATCAAATTCATCTTCAATGTCGCCAACGATTTGCTCCAAAATATCTTCAATAGTGACCAAGCCCGACACCGCACCAAATTCGTCTACCACAATCGCCATATGAAAGCGTTCAGAACGGAAATCTTTTAACATTCTGTCCACCCGCTTACTTTCTGGCACGATCACCACAGGGCGAAGCAAGGAAAGTAAATCAAATTCTTCTGCATTAGAACGTAAAAATTTGAGCAATTCTTTGGCGTGTAAAATCCCTGCGATGTTGTCTTTTTCGTCCGTGATCACAGGAAAACGTGAGTGAGCGCTTTCAATAATGGTTTCCAAGCAAGAATCCAGATCCTGATCTGTTTCAATAAACACTATTTGCGAGCGCGGGATCATAATATCACGCACGCGTAATTCAGCGATTTCCATTACCCCTTCGATCATCTCACGGGTATCTTGATCGATTAATTCATTCTGTTCGGAATCACGGATCACCTCCACCAATTCCTCACGATTTTTCAGCTCACCTTGGAAAAATCGCCCAAATAGGGATTGCAAAAAGCTCTTTTTATTTACTGTTTCTAAGCCAGTATTTTGGCTATCATCGGCCATTTTGTTATCTCTTATCTTCTTGGTTTATGAAAAAATAGTCGGGCTATCATATCAAAACTTAACCACTGAGCAAGGGGCAGGGAAGATTTTCTTATATTGAAAGAAAAAATTCCGTCAAAAAGCACCGCACTTTGTTTTATTTCGATTTTGTAGCTGGCATCGTGCGATACAGCTTTTGCTTATAAGCATAGCTACCCCACAGGGCGTAAGCTAAGGCTTCTTTTTTAATTGCTTCGGGAATCTCCGCTGGAATAAGCTTTCCTGCTTGCGTATCATAACGGAAGCCTTGTACAGGTTGATTTTGCTGTAAAATCGCGACATCGTCCCCTTTGCGATAAGCCATTGTGCGGTCAAATTGCATTAATGCACGGTTTGGATCTTGTGGCTGGGTTAAATCATAACCGAGCATTGGATAATTGCCACTTGCTCCGATCAACGAAAGCAAGGTAGTCGGCATATCAATTTGGCTCACTAAACGATTATCACGGCGTGGTGCAATCCCTTCCCCTAAAATCAGAGCTGGAATATGGAAATGCTTGATTGGCACTAAGGTGCTACCATTCACGCGCGAATCGTGATCGGCAATCACTAAAAACACGGTATCTTGCCAGTAATTGGATTTTTTCGCTAATTGGAAAAAATACCCCAAGGCATAATCGGCGTATTTCGCAGCATTGTTACGAGTTTGCTTAGGCTGTTCATAAAGTTCAATTTTGCCATCAGGAAACTCAAACGGATCGTGATTGCTAGAAGTAAACACTAGACTAAAGAATGGTTTTCCACTTGTTTGCCATTGGCTAAATTGTTCATTGGCTTTGGCGAAAAGATCCTCATCGCTCACACCCCAAGTGGCGGTAAAGCGTGGATTTTTATAATCTTTTTCATCAATAATGGTTTCAAAACCATTGCCATAGAAAAAACTCGCCATATTGTCGAAGTGCTTTTCTCCGCCATAGATAAACGAAGTTTGATAGCCTTGTTGCTTTAAAAAATCAGCAATGGTGAAGAAATTATTTTGCGAACCCGATAATTTCACTACCGAACGGGCTGGAGTTGGAGGAAAACCTGCCGTTATAGCTTCAATACCGCGTACAGAACGTGTACCTGTGGCATAAAGATTCTCAAACAGCCAGCCTTCTTTTGCCAACTCATCAAAATAAGGGGAAAGCGGCTTGCCACCTAGGGTTTGGACAAATTGCGCGCCAAGGCTTTCTTCCAAAATAATCACTAAATTTTTTGGCTTGCCTTGATAGCTCGCCACATTTTTCGTCATTGTTGGCAAGCTGTCAGAAATATAATCGCTTTCGGGGCGGTTTCTCACTTGTTTCAACGTAGCGACTACTTCGTCTAGCGGCATTTTGCCGTAAATTTCGGAAGAGCGATCTTCGTCTTTCATTTGCTGAATGGCAAACATTACGGAATAGCTGGAATTTAATACCAAAGAATTCACTAAGGGATCGGAAGAAAATGCCACCATTGCTGGGTTAATACCGCGATGCTGAAAACTTGATCTCGCGCCAATAAAGGTAAGTGCGCCGACAAGTAAGAACACCACGGGCCGCCAATACCATTTTGGATAAAGCACATTTTTCCATAAATTAGCGGACAGTCGCCAGAAGCCATAAGCAAAAAGTGCGGTCAAAATTGGGGTTAAAATTAACGCCAGAAAATGGCCGTTTGCGAGCATAGTAAACACTTCTTTCGGATTGACTAAATATTCCACAAACAAACGGTTTGGGCGGAAATCATAGGTTTCGATAAAAGCAGGTGTGGCAATTTCCATAAAAATAATAAACACACTACTTAACACGAGCCATACGCGCACAAAGCCATTTACCAGCCGTCCAACTGATCCATTACCGGCCAGAAAGCAAGTGAGCAAAATGGGCAAAGCGAATAACCAACATAGGCTTGCTATATCAATCCTGATGCCTTGTAAGAATAGTGGAAACCAGCCATCAACGGCTGAAATGCGATCAGCCTGCCAAATGCCAAGTAACAATCGGCTAATAGATAAAATAATGAGATTAATACAGAAAAAAATAAAAATAGGGGAAAATGCACCAAGTCGTTTTTTAAGGCAGTTCATAATATTCCTAAAAAAGAAAAAGTTTGTGCTTGTTAGAGCAATAAGAATGATAAAAGTTCTTGTAATTTCTTGCTTTGTTTATTTAAAACAAAAAAATAAATTCAAACGCACAAAAGCATTAATGTTTTCTTCACTCAATCTTCCAAACACAGAAATACTTTCCCTTTCATATAGCATAGCAACGCATATTCAGGTACAATCGCCCAGTTAAATTTTGTCAAATTTTAGAGTTTAGTTTATTTATAAAATATGAAGAACATTCGTAACTTTTCAATCATTGCGCATATTGACCACGGGAAATCAACCCTTTCCGATCGTTTAATTCAAACCTGTGGTGGGCTGTCTGACCGTGAAATGGCGGAACAGGTTTTGGATTCAATGGATTTAGAGCGTGAGCGTGGGATCACCATTAAAGCGCAAAGCGTAACGCTCAATTATAAAGCGAAAGACGGTGAAACCTATCAGCTGAATTTTATCGACACCCCAGGACACGTGGATTTTTCTTATGAAGTTTCACGTTCCCTTGCTGCTTGTGAGGGCGCGTTGCTTGTGGTAGATGCAGGGCAGGGGGTTGAAGCGCAAACCTTGGCAAACTGTTATACCGCCATTGAAATGGATTTAGAAGTCGTTCCGATTCTGAATAAAATTGATTTACCTGCTGCTGAACCTGAGCGTGTTGCGGAAGAAATTGAGGACATTGTCGGCATTGATGCCATTGACGCAGTGCGTTGCTCTGCTAAAACGGGCGTGGGCATTGAAGATGTGCTAGAAGAAATTGTGAAAAAAATCCCCGCACCTGAGGGCGATCCTGATGCTCCATTGCAAGCCTTGATTATTGACTCTTGGTTCGATAACTATCTTGGCGTGGTTTCTCTCGTGCGTATTAAAAACGGTACGCTACGCAAAGGCGATAAAATCAAAGTGATGTCCACTGGGCAATCTTACAACGTGGATCGCTTAGGGATTTTCACCCCGAAACAAGTGGATACCCAAGTGTTAAACTGCGGCGAAGTGGGCTGGGTGGTATGTGCCATTAAAGATATTTTAGGCGCACCAGTAGGGGATACCTTAACCCTACATAATAATCCTGCAAGCACCGCGTTACCAGGTTTTAAGAAAGTAAAACCACAGGTTTATGCAGGTTTATTCCCAATTAGTTCTGACGATTATGAAGCTTTCCGCGATGCGCTAGGTAAATTAAGCTTAAACGATGCGTCTTTATTCTATGAGCCAGAAAATTCCACCGCACTTGGTTTTGGTTTCCGTTGCGGCTTCTTAGGCTTATTGCATATGGAGATTATTCAAGAGCGTTTAGAACGTGAATATAATCTTGATTTAATCACCACCGCGCCAACCGTAGTCTATGAAGTGTTGCAAACTAACGGTGAAGTGATCTATGTAGATAGCCCATCAAAATTGCCACCGCTGAATAATATTAGCGAAATTCGTGAGCCGATTGCAGAATGTAATATGCTGTTGCCGCAAACTTATTTGGGTAACGTGATCACCCTGTGCGTTGAAAAACGTGGTGTGCAGACCAATATGGTATATCACGGCAACCAAGTCGCGCTGACTTATGAAATTCCAATGGGGGAAGTGGTACTCGATTTCTTCGATCGTTTGAAATCCACTTCGCGCGGTTATGCTTCATTGGATTACGGTTTTAAACGTTTCCAAGCGGCAGATATGGTTCGCGTAGATATTATGATTAACGGTGAGCGGGTTGATGCCCTTGCTTTGATTGTACACAAAGATAACGCCCCATATCGCGGACGTGAATTGGTGGAAAAAATGCGTGAGCTGATTCCACGTCAGCAATTTGATATTGCGATCCAAGCGGCCATTGGTAACCATATTATCGCACGTTCAACGGTGAAACAGTTACGCAAAAACGTATTGGCGAAATGTTACGGTGGGGATGTGAGCCGTAAGAAAAAACTGTTACAGAAACAAAAAGAGGGTAAAAAACGAATGAAATCTTTAGGTAACGTTGAAGTGCCACAAGAAGCGTTTTTAGCCATCTTACACGTTGGCAAAGACAAATAAGGAAAGCTTATGTCAAAATCAAACATATTTTTTATTCTATTAATTGCCGCAGGTTATGGAATATGGAAATGGTTGGAGCATTTAGGCTTGCCAAATACCTTCACCATTTTATTGATTTTATTAACCGCACTTTGTGGCGCGCTTTGGGCTTATTATCGTTTTGCACTGCAGCCTAGACGTGAGCGCCAAATTCAGCGTGTTGAACAGCGTAGCGGAAAATCGTTAAGCGAAGAAGAAAAAGCCAAAATTGAACCCATTTCAGAGAGCGGTGAGTTTTTAGCTTCACTTTTTCCTGTGCTTGCTTTTGTTTTGATTTTGCGTTCTTTCTTATTTGAGCCATTCCAGATTCCGTCTGGCTCAATGGAACCGACCTTGCGTGTGGGCGATTTCTTACTGGTAGAAAAATATGCTTACGGCATTAAAGATCCCGTTTTCCAAAACACCTTAATTGAAACAGGCAAACCGCAACGTGGCGATATTATCGTCTTTAAAGCCCCGCCTGAGCCAAATGTGGATTACATTAAACGCATTATCGGCATTCCGGGGGATCGCATTGAATATAACGAAGCGGATCGCCACATTACGATTACTTATGGCAAAGACGGCAAAGAATGTACGGAAAATTGCGTAACTAAAGCGTTTACTTATAGCGAACCGCAACCTGATGCGGATTTCAACATTATCATCGGGCAAGATCGCCAAGGTAAGCCGGTATATAGCAATGTTCACCCGTTAAAAGTAACTGAAACAGGCGATGTAACCCACCAAATTCATTGGGATCCACAACCACCGAATGCCACTTACTTGTATCAAGGTTATCGCAACCAGCAAAATTACATCACCGAATGGGTTGTGCCTGAAGGGGAATATTTTGTTATGGGGGATAACCGTAATCACAGCGCAGACAGCCGTTTTTGGGGCTTTGTGCCAGAGAAAAATATTGTCGGCAAAGCGAAATATATTTGGCTCAGCCTTGATAAAAAACAAGGCGAATGGCCAACCGGTCTGCGCTTTGAAAGAATGTTTAGCAAAATTGAATAAAATCGAATAATCAGAATAATGACAAAAAACTTAGAACGCTTACAGCGTAAAATTGGCTATCAATTCCAAGATATTAATTGGCTTAAGCAAGCACTGACCCATCGAAGTGCGGCGAAAAATCACAATGAACGCTTGGAATTTTTAGGCGATGCGATTTTAAACTACACCATTGCAGATGCCTTGTATCAGCAATTTCCAAAATGCAACGAGGGGGAGCTCAGCCGTATGCGAGCCACCCTTGTGCGCGAACCCACCCTTGCCCAACTGGCGCGAGAATTTGAGCTAGGCGAATATATGCTGCTTGGGCCGGGCGAATTAAAGAGCGGTGGCTTTCGCCGCGAATCTATTTTAGCTGATTGCGTGGAAGCCATTATTGGGGCAATTTCGCTTGATCAAGATCTGCCAACGAGTACGCAAATTACGCGTAACTGGTATCAAGATCTGTTGAAAAATATCAAACCGGGGGAAAATCAAAAAGACCCGAAAACTCGCTTGCAGGAATATTTGCAAGCGTCCCATTTCCCTTTGCCGAGCTACAAGGTAATTGATATTAAAGGGGAAGCGCATAACCAGACCTTTACCGTAGAATGTCGTGTGGAAAAAATCAAAAAAATTGACCGCACTTTTATTGGCGTAGGTTCAAGCCGCCGTAAAGCGGAACAAGCCGCCGCAGAACAAATTTTAAAAATATTGGATATAAAATGACACAAACGACAGAACATCACCAAGAACAGCCAACCTACTGTGGATTTATTGCCATTGTAGGTCGTCCAAATGTAGGTAAATCGACCTTATTAAACAAAATCTTAGGGCAAAAAATTTCCATTACATCAAGAAAAGCACAAACGACTCGCCACCGCATTTTGGGCATTCAAACAGACGGCCCTTATCAAGCCATTTATGTGGACACCCCAGGGCTGCATATTGAAGAAAAACGCGCCATTAACCGCTTAATGAACCGCGCAGCAAGCAGTGCCATTGGTGATGTGGATTTAATTATTTTCGTGGTGGACGGCACGCATTGGAATGCCGATGATGAGATGGTGCTAAATAAACTGCGCCGTGCTAAAGCGCCTGTGGTGTTGGCGATAAACAAAAT
The DNA here is from genome assembly GCF_049366555.1 of Avibacterium volantium. Classification (GTDB taxonomy): domain Bacteria; phylum Pseudomonadota; class Gammaproteobacteria; order Enterobacterales; family Pasteurellaceae; genus Avibacterium; species Avibacterium volantium_A. Next base: position 46,109 of record NZ_JBMMGT010000009.1, read on the forward strand.
CGACAATATCAAAGATAAAGAGGATTTGCTGCCATTTATTACCGAAATCAGCCAAAAATTTGATTTTAAAGCCATTATTCCTATTTCGGCACAACGTGGCAACAACGTGCAAGAATTGGAAAAAATTGTGCGTGAATCCTTGCGCGAGGGCGTACATCATTTCCCTGAAGATTACGTTACCGACCGTTCACAACGCTTTATGGCATCTGAAATAATTCGTGAAAAATTAATGCGTTTTATGGGCGAAGAGCTGCCTTATTCCGTAACTGTTGAAATCGAACAATTCAAAACGAATGAACGTGGCACTTATGAAATCAACGCGCTAATTCTGGTTGAACGCGATGGCCAGAAAAAAATGGTTATCGGCAATAAAGGGCAAAAAATTAAAGTCATCGGTACAGAAGCTCGTGCGGATATGGAACGCCTCTTTGATAACAAAGTCCATTTAGAACTTTGGGTGAAAGTGAAATCAGGCTGGGCAGATGACGAACGTGCCTTGCGCAGCTTGGGGTATATGGAAGAATAAACTCAAAACGATTAAACTTGTACTCGGTTTTATACTCCTTTCCTTTTCAACATTTAATTACATTTTATATAAAAATAAAGGGGGAAACTTTCCCCCCTTATTATTTCATAATAACTACCATTAGTTTTAAGAACGCTCCACTTCCAATCTTTCAAACACCAACACTCTATTTTCTAGTTTGCGTAGTAATAATGTGGCGATGCCTGTAATGGCAAGGTAGATGACACCTGCGATGCCGTAAATGGTGAGAGCGTCATATTCTGTGCCGTAAAGCTGTCTTGCATAGCCCATAATATCTAAAATGGTAATGGTTGAAGCAAGCGATGTGCCTTTAAATACCAAAATAATTTCATTGCTGTAAGACGGTAAGGCACGTTTTAAAGCATAAGGAATTAAGATTTTCAGCGTTTGCCAACGGCTTAATCCAAGCGCTGCACAACTTTCCCATTGTCCTTTTGAGATCGCTTTCACTGCGCCGTAAAATAATTGTGTGGAATAAGCCGCACTGTTTAGCGCAAGGGTGAGCATTGCGCAAAACCACGCATTAGACAATAACGCCCACGCGGGGCTTTCTACGATCCATTGGAATTGTCCTGGGCCGTAATAAATTAAGAAAAATTGCACTAATAGTGGCGTGCCAGTGAATAAAGTTAGGAAAATATTCACCGCACTTTTTAGCAGTTTATTTTCCATCGCAAGAATAAAGGTTAAAGCAATGGCCAAAATAAACGCAAAAAAGAGCGCCGAAACCGTAAGCAATAGACTTGTTGGAATCCCCTGTGCGATGGTGATGAAATAATCGTGAATCATTATTCCACTCCTCTTTCAAAGCGGGTAAAACGCCATTCGAGCTTACGAATTAGCGCTTGGCTGATAAGCGTAATCACTAAATACATCAATGCGGCGAAGCCATACCAAGTGAAAGGTTCGTGGGTTCTGGTGTTAATTAATTCTGCTTGACGCATTAAATCGTGTACCCCAATCAATGAAACGAGGGCGGTATCTTTTAATAGCACTAACCATTGATTGCTCAAGCCCGGTAAGGCGTGTCGCCAAACTTGCGGCATAATGATATGCAAAAAGGTGTAGCTACGGCTTAAACCAAGAGCCGCACCTGATTCCCATTGACCAAGCGGAATAGCTTGAATTGCGCCGCGTAAAGATTGCGAAGCATAGGCGGCAAAAATAATGGATAACGCCAACACCCCACAAAAGAATGGGCTAAGCTCCAAATATTTTCCGGTGATTAATTCCAATACTTCAGGAATGCCGAAATAAATTAAGAAAACCACCAAAATTTCAGGCAAGCCACGCAAAAGGGTGATGACAACGGCGCTCGGTTTACGCACACATTGCCATTTGCTCATTTCTAGGCTAACAAAAATGAGCGATAAAATGAGTCCTAATAATAAGGAACACACCGCTAACCTTAAGGTCATTAGGGTTGCGGTGTACATTAAAGGAAGATAATCCACAAACATAGCGATTATTTAGTCATCCATTTGTCGTAAATTTTTTGATATTCGCCGTTTGCTTTAATGGCTTCGATACCTTTGTTTAGGCTTTCAACTAAAGCAGTGTTAGATTTATTTACCGCGATACCTAAACCGTTGTTGAAGTAACGTTTATCCGTAACACGCTCGCCCACGAAAGTTAATTCAGGGTTTTTCTCGAACATATCACGCAATACGTCAGTATCACCGAAGATCAAATCAATACGCCCATTTTTTAAGTCAAGAATGGCATCTTGCAGGCTTGCGTAAGATTTTGCCGTGTATTGTTTGGCTTCTGCGTTAGCATATTGTTGGTAAGTTGTCCCATTTTGCACGCCCACGGTTTTCGCCGTAGCTAAATCTGCTTTGCCTTTTACTGCGATGAAACTTGCTGAGCTTTCGTAGTAAGGTTGGCTGAATGCCACTTGTTTTGCGCGCGCTTCGGTAATATCAATAGCAGAAATTGCGGCATCAAACCCACGGCCTTTAATTAAGCTTGGAATTAACGCGTCAAAAGCTTGGCTTTTGAAATGACAAGTGGCTTCGATTTCTTTACAAATTGCGTTGGCAATATCCACATCAAAACCAACGATTTCACCTTTTTCATTGGTTAATTCAAATGGCGGATAGCTTGGTTCCATTGCAAAAGTAATATCTTGTGCTTGCGCCATTGCCGCTGAACTTGCTAAAAGGGTTGCTAAAAGTAATTTTTTCATTGTGTAATTCCTTAATGTGAATGAGATAAATATTGTTTAAATTGTTCCGTTTTAGGCTGAGCAAAACAGCTTGCATCGCCCATTTCAATAATATGGCCTTTTTCCATATATACCACTTTAGTAGCCACTTTCTGTGCCACAGAAACCTCGTGGGTAACAATCACTTGGGTAATGCCTGTTTCTTGTAATTCCTGAATAATGGACACCACTTGTGCCGTAATTTCAGGATCGAGCGCGGCGGTTGGTTCATCAAATAATAAAACTTGCGGTTTCATCATTAATGCTCTCGCAATCGCCACACGCTGCTGCTGTCCACCAGAAAGATGCAATGGAAAGCGATCAGCAAATTCTTCTAAACGTAAACGGGCAAGCAATTCAAGGGCTTGTTTTTTCGCCGTTTCTTTATCTAGTCCAAGCACCTTTACGGGCGCTTCGATTAAATTTTCAATAACCGTTAAATGCGGCCATAGATTGTATTGCTGGAATACCATTCCCACATCTTGGCGTAATTGACGCATTTGTTTTGGATTTGCCGTTGCCGCAGAAAGATCAAATTTATTGTTGGCAATCACCAATTCACCAGACTTTGGCACTTCTAATAAGTTTAAGGTGCGAATTAGCGTACTTTTTCCTGCACCACTTGGCCCTAATAAAACCACGGTATCGCCATCTTCCGCCGTTAAGTTAATGTCAAACAGGGCTTGCGATGAACCGTAGAAAAAATTGAGATTTTTTACACTAATGGTCATTTTTGTTGTTAGCTCTAAATTTAAAGTTGAAATAATATTAATGTTTTTTGCATAACTATGCAAATAAAAAGTCAAAAAATTTTCACCGCACTTTTGTATGGGCGCTTTTGAGATAAAATCCCTTAATTTTGTCCCGCACTTTCATCGGAAGGCCAAGAATGCACAACGGCTTTAACTAAGGTTGCAAGCGGGATCGCAAAGAATACGCCCCAGAAGCCCCATAATCCACCGAAAATCAGCACGGCGACAATAATGGTCAGCGGATTAAGGTTTACCGCTTCAGAGAATAAAAATGGCACAAGCAAGTTTCCGTCTAAAATTTGACTTATCACATATGCGGCGATTAATGACCAGAAAGTCGGTGTAATGCCGAATTGCGACATTGCCACTAACGCCACGGGAATGCTGACTAACACCGCCCCCACATAAGGCACTAGCACGGATAGCCCCACGGCAACGGCGAGCAACAAGGCATAGCGCAGATCGAAAAAGAGGAAGATTGCATAAGTAATCACCCCAACCACCAAAATTTCAATAATTTTGCCGCGAATATAATTGGCGATTTGTTTTTGCATTTCTTGCCATACTTTATCAGCCAGTTTGCGGTTGCGTGGCAGAAATCCGCTGATGTAAGTGAGTAATTCTTGTTTATCTTTCAATAAGAAAAATACCATTAATGGCACAAGGAAAGCGTAAATACCTAGGCTTACAAGGCTGATAATGGACGAAATTGAAAGTTTGAGCGCTGATTCACCAAAGCCTAAAATTTTGCTTTTCACGCTGGTGAAGAAGCTGTCGATCATTTGGTAATCCACCACTTCAGGGTAATGCTCGGGCAAGGAAAGTAGCCAATCATTGAGCGAATTAAACATATGTGGCAATTCGCTAAACAAGTTAATAGTTTGATTAACCAGTGTCGGAATGAGTACCAGCGCGATAATCAGCACAATACTAATAAAGCCGCCAAGCACTAAAATGGTGGCTAGTAAGCGGGGGAATTTGAGTTTTTCATTTAACACGCGGATTGGCATTTCCAGCAAATAAGCCAGTACGATGGCCACCAATAACGGCGCAAGTAAATCACTGAAAAAATAAATGGCGATAAAGCCAAACAGCAAAATGGCGAGTAATGCCATTGCCTGCGGATCACTAAATCGGCGCTTATACCAATTTTTCAACATTTCTAACATAAAAGCTCCTTTCGGCGAGAATTTGTGCTGATTATAAGGTAAAATGAGACTGATTTAATATAAGGAATTTTCTATGACTGTTAAAATTTATCACAACCCACGTTGTTCCAAAAGCCGCGAAACCCTTGCCTTATTGCAACAGCAGGGGATTGAGCCAGAGATCGAGCTTTATTTAGAAAAGCAATATTCCGTTGAGTTCTTACAACAGCTTGCGCAAAAGTTACAGCTTAACAGCGTGCGAGAAATGATGAGAACTAAGGACGATTTATACCGCACTTTGCAGCTTGATAATCCTGATCTCACCGAAGAACAGTTGCTCAAAGCTATTTCACAGCATTCTGCTTTGCTTGAGCGTCCTATTGTGGTGAACGGCGAAAAAGCCAAAATTGGCCGTCCGCCAGAAAGTGTTTTAGCAATTTTATAATTTCTTCGCTATAATAACGCCCGCTCCGCCATAATCATTGAGCGGGCATTATTTTTACCCATTTTATTTATTGAGAGGCAATGATGAAAAAGAAAAAATCTTTTGCGCCCGTTGCTGACGTGCAAGGTTGCACCACCTATCAGCATAATAAAGGGACAATCCGAGATAACGCCATTCAGGCATTATTATCTGACAAATTATTTCGCCAACGCATTGAAAAGAAACGAAAAGGCAAAGGCAGTTATCAGCGAAAAGCGAAACATCAAGGGAAATATTTTGAAAAGCCCGATTATCAAGTTTTTGGCAACAGAGATTTTATAATCGGGTTTTTCTTAACAAAAATAGCAAATAGAGGAAGTCATTATGTCAATCAGAACAGAATGTTTATTTAGCAACGAATGGAACGTACGAATTAGCGATCCCGGTGAGGAAGGCGCGCACAGTCATTTTTTTGAGAAAATTTATATCACGCTTGATGCCCATATTGACGGGGAAAAGATCACCTATGAATTCACCCGCAAAGTGGAAGATCAAGTAAAAATCAACCGCACTTTTACTGATTTAACCGAATTATTCAAATTTTTAGGCGAATATCTTGATCCTGTGGCATTAGGATTTTTAGGCGTAAAAATTGGGAATTTAGGGGTGAAAGCTTAATCTGATTGATAACTAAAAAAAGAGCGATTTTTCAACCGCTCTTTTTTTATTTACTGTTAAGCACTATTTGCTTTTACGCATAATACATTTCAAATTCCACTGGGTGTGGCGTCATATTTAAGCGTTCCACTTCTTTACGCTTAATCGCAATAAAGGCATCAACGAAATCTTTGCTGAACACGCCGCCTTGGGTTAAGAATTCATAATCTTTTTCCAATGCGTTTAATGCTTCTTCCAATGATCCTGCTACGGCTGGAATTTCTTTTAATTCCTCTGGCGGTAAATCATACAGGTTTTTATCCATTGCATCGCCTGGGTGAATTTTGTTTACAATGCCATCTAAGCCAGCCATTAATAATGCCGAGAAAGCTAAATATGGGTTTGCCATTGGATCAGGGAAACGCGCTTCAATACGAATCGCTTTCGGGCTAGTTACCGCTGGAATACGGATTGACGCAGAGCGGTTGCTTGCTGAGTAAGCTAATAATACAGGCGCTTCAAAACCTGGTACTAAGCGTTTGTATGAGTTAGTTGAAGGGTTAGTAAAGGCATTCAAGGCTTTAGCGTGTTTGATGATCCCGCCAATGTAGTAAAGTGCGGTTTCAGAAAGCCCTGCGTATTTATCCCCTTGGAAAATATTTTTGCCGTCTTTGCTTAAGGACATATTACAGTGCATTCCTGAGCCGTTATCGCCAATGATTGGCTTTGGCATAAAGCAGGCGGTTTTACCGTGTTCTGCCGCCACATTTTGCACTACATATTTATAAATTTGCGTTTCGTCCGCTTTTAAAGTGAGCGAGTTAAATTTGGTGGCAATTTCATTTTGTCCTGCGGTGGCCACTTCGTGGTGGTGCGCTTCAATCACCAAGCCCATTTCTTCTAGCAATAAGCACATTTCTGAACGAATATCGTGCGCGGTATCATTTGGTGCAACCGCACAGTAACCGCCTTTGGTAAGTGGACGATAACCATTGTTGCCGCCTTCATAAATTTTGTTGGTATTCCACGCGCCTTCAATATCATCGACCACATAAGAATTGCCATTCATTGCCGAGCCAAAACGAACATCATCAAATAAGAAAAACTCAGGTTCTGGGCCGAAAAACACATCGTCTGCAATGCCTGTTGAGCGCATATAATTTTCTGCTCGGATCGCAATAGAACGCGGATCGCGATCATAGCTTTGCATTGTGGTTGGTTCATAAATACTGCAACGAAGGGATAAGGTTGGGATTTGTGCGAAAGGATCTACTACGGCGGTTTCAGCGATTGGCATTAACAACATATCTGCTTTATTAATGGCTTTCCAGCCTTCCACCGATGAACCGTCAAACATTTTACCGTCTTCAAATAAATCTTCATCAATTAGGTTAACAGGTAAGGATACGCCGTGCTCTTTTCCTTTAATATCGGTAAAGCGAAGAAGAACAAACTTAATGTCATTTTCTTCGATTAATTTAAACACATTGGCAACGGCCGCTTCATTTGACATAGTGATAATCCTCATAAATATGATTGCTAGAGTTGAGATGCTGTGTGCTTAATGCACGCTGGCTAAAATATCACATCACCTGCAAAATTCAAGGGGCGAACGTGATTTTAATTTCACTCAAGTGCGGTAAAAAAATCAGGAATTTTTACACCGCACTTTGTGAAATTCTCTCCAAAAAAGATAGAAATCCACTTATTTCCAATTATTCATAGCTCAACGTGGCAAAACGTTGTATAATCTGCAACCTTTTCGTGCAATCTTGCTAACAACATTGCACATTATTCAAACATCATTATTGATAACAAAAGACTTTTCAAATGACAGATACCATTGATATTAACAAATTGCGTAACATCGCAATTATTGCTCACGTTGACCACGGAAAAACCACGCTTGTTGATAAATTATTACAGCAGTCAGGCACGCTTGAAGCAAGCCGTGCAGACGCGGACGAACGCGTGATGGATTCCAATGATCTTGAGAAAGAACGTGGCATTACCATTCTTGCAAAAAATACCGCAATTAACTGGAATGATTACCGTATAAATATTGTAGATACCCCAGGACACGCCGATTTTGGTGGTGAAGTAGAACGCGTGCTTTCTATGGTGGATAGCGTATTGTTAGTGGTGGACGCCTTTGACGGCCCAATGCCACAAACCCGTTTCGTAACGCAAAAAGCCTTCGCCCACGGCTTAAAACCTATCGTGGTAATTAACAAAGTGGACAGACCAGGCGCACGCCCTGATTGGGTAGTGGATCAAGTGTTCGATTTATTCGTGAATCTTGGCGCAACAGACGAACAGCTCGACTTCCCTATTATTTACGCTTCTGCGTTAAATGGTGTGGCAGGCTTAGAACACGAAGATATGGCACAAGATATGACGCCATTATTTGAAGCCATTGTACAACACGTTGAGCCTCCAAAAGTGGAACTTGATGCGCCATTCCAAATGCAAATTTCTCAACTTGATTACAGCAACTATGTAGGCGTAATCGGGATTGGTCGTATCAAACGTGGTACAGTAAAACCAAACCAAGCGGTAACTATTATTGATAGCGAAGGCAAAACACGCAACGGCAAAATCGGCCAAGTGTTAGGCCATTTAGGTTTACAACGCTATGAAGAAGATCTTGCACAAGCGGGTGATATTGTGGCAATCACCGGTTTAGGCGAACTCAATATTTCTGACACCATTTGTGATGTAAACAATGTAGAAGCCTTACCGGCCTTAAGTGTTGATGAACCAACGGTAACCATGTTCTTCTGCGTAAATACGTCCCCACTCTGTGGTAAAGAAGGGAAATTTGTTACCTCACGCCAAATTTTAGAGCGCTTAAACAAAGAACTCGTGCATAACGTGGCATTACGCGTGGAAGAAACCCAAAACCCAGATGAATTCCGCGTTTCAGGACGTGGTGAATTACACCTTTCTGTATTAATCGAAAATATGCGCCGTGAAGGCTATGAGCTTGCGGTATCACGCCCGAAAGTTATCTTTAAAGAAGAAGACGGTCGCAAACAAGAGCCATTCGAGCAAGTAACCATTGATATTGAAGAACAACATCAAGGTGCGGTAATGGAAGCCTTGGGTATCCGCAAAGGTGAAGTGAAAGATATGATTCCAGACGGCAAAGGACGCACCCGTTTAGAATATATTATCCCAAGCCGTGGTTTAATCGGTTTCCGTAATGAATTTATGACAATGACGTCAGGAACAGGCTTACTCTACTCCACATTCAGCCATTATGACGATGTAAAACCAGGCGAAATTGGTCAGCGCAAAAACGGCGTGTTGATTTCTAACGGTACGGGCAAAGCCCTCGCTTATGCGCTATGGGGCTTACAAGAACGTGGTAAGCTGATGATCGATCACGGTGTGGAAGTGTATGAAGGACAAATCATCGGTATTCACAGCCGTTCAAACGATTTGACGGTAAACTGCTTACAAGGGAAAAAACTCACCAATATGCGTGCTTCAGGAAAAGACGATGCTATCGCGCTAACCACGCCTGTGCGCTTCTCTCTTGAGCAAGCCATTGAATTTATTGATGATGACGAATTAGTAGAAGTTACCCCAACATCAGTGCGTATTCGTAAGAAATTACTCACTGAAATGGAACGCAAACGTGCTAGCCGTACAACAACTAGCACAAGCACGCATTAATTCTGATTATTACTAATAAAAAGTGCGGTGGTTTTTTGTTAAATTTTTAGCAAATTTCCACCGCACTTTTCTTATTACAAACTCTGCTATTCTTCCCCATTTTTTCTAAAGCAATCTTTACTAAACCTCAAACTCAGGTTAAACAAAAAAGCCGAACGGAAATCCATTCGGCTTGTTATCATCGATCACTCGCGATTAAGCAAGATCGTCAATCACTACATACACTTTGGTTGTCGGGCCGTGTACACCGACCACTTTAACTAGCTCAATATCCGCAGTGGAACTTGGGCCTGAGATGATGTTTACGCAAGATGGCATTCTTTCCCCTAACACGGCTTTGTCGTGCAGAATTTTGGCAAGTTGTGCCACACGCGGTAAAACAAGGCTTTTACGCACCACAACAATGGATTTTTCTGGCAATAAGCTCACTGAACGGCCTTTGTCTTTGCCCGAAAATAGCACAACACCGCCTGATTCAGCCAAGCCATATTCTGCATAGTTAATGCCGATATTAGCTTGTTCTGCGTGTTTTAAGTTTTCATCGCCATTTTGTGGTAACCAAATATCCGCATCATAATTGGCTTGTACATCTTGTGTAATGCCAAGTTGCTCTAAGTGTTCATCGCCAGTAAGGATAATTGGCCCTCCGCCATATTTTTCACAGGCAGAAAGCACCGCACTTTTGGCTTCTGCTTCATTGGTTTCAATCACATCAACCATCATCGCTTTTGCCGATTCGATAAAGGTTTGGCATAAGGCTTGCGGATCAAGATCGGTTAAACGCGTTGTGGCGTAATCATTTAGCGGCGCAGGCATTGGCTCTGGCACAAGCTGGCGTGGACGCCCCATTCGTTCCGCAAGTTTGTTTAGGAAGTTTTCTCTATTTTGTGCGTCCATTATTTTGCCTCTCTTTTGTTAAACCATTCACGGAAACTTTCGCCATCAGCACTTGGCAGATCGCGCGCTTTTGTCCATTCGGCCAATGCGCCAAATTCAAGCGGCGCTTTACCATTTTTGATGAATTTGCTTGCCACTTTCGCGCCCACATTCACACCCACTTTCCATAAGGTTGGGTGAGAGTTGGCAAAGTTGAAACCAAAGATAGATAAACGCTCTGCGGTTGGCGTCATACCACTTTGGGCAATATGCTCACGGTGTTTTAAGATGAGCTGTGCCAATGGAATTTTCACTGGGCAAACGGAGTTACAGGCAGTACATAACGAGCAGGCATACGGTAACTCTTTGAAGTCTTCATAACCGCCTAATAATGGTGAAATTACCGATCCGATTGGGCCGGGATAAATTGAGCCATAACCGTGTCCACCAATTTGACGATAGGCTGGGCAAGTATTTAAGCACGCGCCACAACGGATACAACGTAATACTTCTTTAAATTCGCTTTCAAGAATTTTAGAACGTCCATTATCCACGATAACCAAATGGAATTCTTCAGGGCCGTCCGTTTCACCCGCAAGACGTGGGCCAGTGAGCCAAGTGTTATAACCGGTTAATTTTGCCCCTACGGCACTTCTGGCAAGCATTGTGATTAACACGTCCACTTCTTCAAAAGTGGGTGCAATACGCTCCATTCCCATTACTGCAATGTGCGTTTTTGGCACGGTGGTAGCAAGACGTAAGTTTCCCTCGTTGGTAACCAAGCAAAGGCTACCTGTTTCAGGCACGGCAAAGTTACACCCACTCACGCCGATGTCTGCTTCTAAGAAATCTTGACGAATTTTTTCACGAATGAACAAGGTCATTGCTTCTGGCGTTTCTGGGCCGTCATAGCCTAATTTCTCGTGTAAATCTTTACGAATTTGATGGCGATCTTTGTGAATGGCTGGCACCACGATATGAGAAGGGCGATCCCCGGCAATTTGTAGGATATATTCCCCTAAATCCGTTTCAATCACCTTGATACCTTCGGCTTCCAGCACTTCGTTCATACCAATTTCTTCGGTTACCATTGATTTGGATTTCACGATTTTTTTGGCATTTTTCTCAAGAGCAACTTGGCGAATATAATTGGTGGCATCTTCTGCGGTTTCGGCAAAATACACTTTTCCGCCATTTTCTGTCACATTTTCGCTTAATTGATATAAATAGGCATCAAGATTAGCTAAAACGTGGTTACGAATATGCTTCGCCTCATCACGCCATTCTTCCCAATGACCAAGTTCGTCCACCATTTTTTGGCGATTTGTGCCGATGCGTTCTTGCGCCATTACAATGGCTTTACGCATAATGTCGTTGTGAATTTCATTATCCACACGTTTTTTAAATGCAAGATTGCTGGTTTTTAATGACATCTTATTTTCCCTCCTGCATTAATACTTCGGCAATGTGCATCACTTTCACTTTTTTGCCTTCACGACTTAAACGTCCACCAATATTGAGCAAACAACTGACATCAGCTCCGATTAAATAATCAGGGTGAACTTCCGTGATATGTTCCACTTTTTCAGTTACCATTTCGCCAGAAATTTCCGCCATTTTTACCGAGAATGTTCCACCAAACCCACAACAAGTGCTTTGGTTGTGAATTGGCAATAATTCTAGCCCTTTCACATTTTGTAATAAGGTTAAAGGCTCGTTCACAATGCCTAATTTACGGCTTAAGCTACAAGATGGGTGATATACCGCTTTTCCTGTTAAAGTCGCGCCCACATTGGTTACGCCTAATTTATTGACGATAAAATCCGTTAAATCATAAAAACGATCGGCCACTTTCTGCGCGCGCTCTGCCCATTCTGGCTCATTAAAACGGTTAAAATATTCAGGGTAGGTTTTAATCGCGTAAACACAAGAACCCGCAGGGGCAACGATCGGATAATCATTGACTTCAAAGGTTTCTACCAAGTTTTTCATTCCAGCTAAGGCTTGTTTGGTATAACCACTGTTAAGGGAAGGCTGACCGCAGCAACCCTGTTTTTCAAGGAAAACGATATTACAGCCAAGCTTTTCTAGTAATAATACGGTGTTTTTTGCAACGCCTGCTTTTACCACATCAGCGATACAAGTAACGTAAAAATTTACGTTCATAAATTACTCCAACATAATCAAATAGAAATGAGAAATCAGGCAAAGTTACCTCTGCCTGATTTGTAATAATTCACACTAAACGTTAAAGAAAAGTGGAATAATAAAGAGTGCAACAAGTGCGGCAATAATACCATAAACGATCATTGGAACGATGGTTTTCTTAATGATTGTGCCTTCTTGTTTATCAATATTTAATACCGAGCTTACCGCAACGATGTTGTTGATACACACCATATTCCCCATTGCGCCGCCGACAGATTGCAAGGCAAGAACAAGGGTTGCAGAAAGACCAGTAATTTCCGCAGTGGAAAGCTGAACACTACCAAAGGTTAAGTTAGAAACGGTGTTTGAACCAGAGAAGAACGCACCCACCGCACCTAAGTAAGACGCAAATAATGTCCAATATTCGCCTGTGGCTTCCGCAAAACTTCTACCGATGATTTTCACCATTGAATTATCGCCGCCCACAAGCATTAAGTTCACCATAATTAATGCACCAACAAGGGCTAAGAATGGGTTGCGAGTTTGTCTTAAGCTGCCCATAAAAATATCTTTGGTTTTGCTTGCCGATAATGCGAATAATGGGATTGAAATTAATACCGTTACCACAAATGGAATTAATGCTGGCACATAAAGCAATTTATAGCTTGCATTCACCGATGTACCGAAAATTTGTTTTAAGCTGAAAATTAAACCGTGGCTAATTTCAAATAAACCTAATGAACCTAATTGTACGCTAAACCAAGTTGTCGCATCGTTCATCATTGCTTTGAATGGCAATTGTTGTAAACGTGTCACAATTAAAATCGCAATTAATAAACCTGTTGGCAATAAAGCTTTCACTACTTGCCCTGTGCTTACTGCATTATCATCAAGGTTATTTTCTACTTTGGCTAAACCAATGCCTTTATTCGCTACAAACACAGACACCAATAAACCAATTGCACCACCCACTAATGATGGGAATTCATAGTTCACTTGAGCTAATAAGAAATAAGGCACAACACAAGCGAAAATACTGATATAAATAAACACAAGGTTTTTACGAATTTCGCTCCAGCCTACGATTAAACGTAACGCCATTAATGGAATAATTAATGCAGCAAAAGAGTGAATAAGCGCTGACATTGAACCGATTTCAAGAATTTGGTTATCGGTTAAATTTAATGGGCCAAAACCAAACCAAGTTGGCGTCCCTACCGCCCCAAAGGAAACGGGTACAGAGTTCATAATTAAGGCAAGCATTGCCACTTTTAATGGTGGGAAGCCTAAGCCCACTAAGATCGGCGCAGCAATCGCTGCTGGTGTCCCGAAGCCACTTGCGCCCTCAATCATAAAGGCAAATGCCCAACCGATAATCATAATTTGTGCAACAGGGTTTGGATTAATATTACCTAACCACTTACGCAACGTATTCGTTGCACCTGAGATTTCAGAAAAACGGTTAAATAAAATCGCACCGAAAATTACCGTAATTGGTGTTTGAACCGCCACCAATGCGGCTGTTACATTGGCGCTCACGATAGCAATATCTGTGCCAAAGAAAATAAATTGAATAATTAAGACCACTACCGCAATCCACGGCAATGCAACATAAGATGGCAACGCATTGCGTTTTACCATTAAATAAATTAATAAAACAATAGGAAAAATACTAAGAAAAAGAGCCATACAAACTACTCCATCAATAATTAATGTTATGACTTAAATGAGAGCGCCATTCTATGCTGATTTAAACGTTTTAGTAAAACATTTGTTAAGAAATTATGACAACGATCACAAAAAATTTTAACATTTCGCTAAAAATACTTCCTTATGGTTAGCCTTTAGCCAGTCTGAGAAGTCATTTCTCATTAAGGGCAAAATCCGCTATAATTAGCCAATTTTGCAAAAAACTTATTATTTTTTCACCGCACTTTGCTTTTGCTGTGAAAGAAAATTTGCCCTAACGAATATAGAGGTTTTTATGACAACTCCCGTAGTTGCCCTTGTGGGTCGCCCAAATGTGGGAAAATCCACTTTATTTAATCGCCTAACGCGCACCCGTGATGCCCTTGTAGCCGATTTCCCCGGCTTAACTCGCGATCGCAAATATGGCCAAGCTAATATTGCTGGCTATGATTTTATTGTGATTGACACTGGCGGTATTGACGGCACAGAAGAAGGCGTAGAAGAAAAAATGGCAGAGCAATCCTTACTTGCCATTGAAGAAGCAGACATTGTGTTATTTCTGGTGGACGCGCGCGCAGGACTAACCTCTGCCGATATAGGTATTGCCCAATATTTACGCCAACGACAAAACAAAACCACCGTGCTAGTTGCCAATAAAACGGACGGTATTGATGCGGATTCCCATTGTGCGGAATTTTATCAGCTTGGTTTAGGCGAAGTGGTACAAATCGCTGCCTCACAAGGCCGTGGCGTGAATGCCTTAATGGAACAAGTGCTTGCGCCACTTGCTGAGCAAAATGCTGAAAAAGAGGCTGAGCAAAACCAAAGTGCGGTTCAAAATAACGAAGAAAATCAAGAAGATGAATGGGATCACGAATTTGATTTTAATAACGAAGAAGATGGCCAGCTATTAGATGAAGCCCTTGCGGAAGAAGAAAGCGAACAAGAGCAAAACATCAAAATTGCCATTGTAGGCCGCCCGAACGTAGGGAAATCCACTCTCACTAACCGTATTTTAGGCGAAGATCGCGTGGTGGTTTACGATCTCCCCGGCACAACGCGCGATAGTATTTCCATTCCAATGGAACGTGATGGTCAGCATTACACCATTATTGACACTGCGGGCGTGCGTAAACGCGGTAAGGTGCATTTGACGGTAGAAAAATTCTCTGTGATCAAAACCTTACAAGCCATTCAAGAAGCCAATGTGGTGCTACTCACCATTGATGCGCGTGAAGGCATTTCCGATCAAGATCTTTCCTTGCTCGGTTTTATCCTCAATGCAGGGCGTTCTTTAGTGATTGTGGTGAACAAGTGGGACGGCTTAGATCAAGAAGTGAAAGATCGCGTGAAATCAGAATTAGATCGCCGTTTAGACTTCATTGATTTTGCTCGCGTCCATTTTATTTCTGCCTTGCACGGCAGTGGTGTGGGCAATCTGTTTGATTCCATTAAAGAAGCCTATGCTTGTGCCACGCAAAAAATGACGACTTCAATGCTCACGCGTATTCTGCAAATGGCAACAGATGAACATCAACCGCCAATGGTTAGTGGTCGCCGTATTAAATTAAAATATGCTCACCCCGGTGGCTATAATCCGCCAATTATTGTGGTACACGGCAACCAAATTGATCGCTTGCCAGATAGCTATAAACGTTATTTATCAAACTATTATCGCCGAAGCCTGAAAATTATTGGCTCGCCAATTCGTTTGATTTTCCAAGAAGGCAGCAATCCATTCTCTGGAAAACGCAATAAACTTACGCCAAATCAGCTGCGTAAACGTAAACGTTTGATGAAATTTATTAAGAAATCGAAAAAATAATAAAAACAAAGGCGATTTAATATCGCCTTTTTTATTACCCACACAAAAACTTTCTATTTTTCCACCGCACTTCATTATTGCACGGCTTGTAGCGGTAAATGCCGATAGCGTAGATGAATCGCCAAAAACAGCATAATGCTAACCAAGGCAAAAATACCGCCCACCATTCCAATATAAGACAACCCCAAATGTTGCATTACTTGATTGCCGAGCAATGCGCCGCCGCCAATGCCGATATTATAAATGCCTGAGAAAATCGCCATTGCGACGTCCGTGGCATCTGGCGCGAGTTGTAAAATGCGGATTTGCAAGCTCAAGCCAATGCCTGCAATGCCAATGCCCCACAATAGCACCAAGGGATAAGTAAAGGCGGAATGGCCTTTTAATAGCACTAAAGCAAATAGCGAAAGAGCTAGACTGCTCATTGCAATCAGCAGAAATTTTGCTGGCCCAAAGCGGTGAAAACGGCTAAATAGCATACTGGCGATCATTCCTGCACAGCCAAATAGCAATAAAATCAAAGTGGTTTCCGTTGGGGCGATGCTCACTTCTTGAATCATAAAAGGTTCAACATAACTGTATGCAGTGAAATGGGCGGAAATCACAATGGCGGTGAGAACAAATAATCCCACCAATAGCGGGCGTTTAAATAATAGCGGAACGCTTTTTAATGTGCCGGCGTTTTTGCTCACTAAGTGCGGTAATAATTTATATAGAAAAATCAATACGATAAACGCTACTACGCCAATCACGCCAAAGGTGGTGCGCCAGCCAAGCCATTGCCCGATAATACGCCCTAACGGCAAGCCTAACACCATTGCCAAGGCGCTGCCCATTGCTAACAAGCCGAGCGCCTGTGCTTTTTTATCTTTTGGCGCGAGGCGAACGGTGAGCGAAGCGGTGATCGCCCAAAATACAGAATGAGAAATCGCAATGCCAACGCGAGAAATCAGCAGCACTTGGAAATTCCACGCCATGCAAGACAAAATATGGCTCACAATAAAGAGAATAAACAGCTTAATCAGCAAACTACGCCGCTCTAGCTTGGCGGTGAGCAGCATAAAAGGCAAGGAAAGCAAAGAAACAATCCACGCATAAATGGTGATCATCAGCCCTGTTTGGCTGACTGGCATCTGGAAACTTTCGGCAATATCGGAAAGCAACGCCACAGGGATAAATTCAGTCGTATTGAAAATAAAGGCGGAAAACGCCATACAAATAACACGCCATAATTTCACACGGCGAACAATTTTGGGAGATAACATTTTAAATTAGGGTTAGCAAAAAAGTGGGCTATTCTAGCACAGAAGTTTAGATTTTGTTCAACGAGAAAGGCGTTGTTTGAATAAATCTTTGAGCTGTTTTTTCAAGCCTTGGGTGGACTCAATTTTATATTGCGGCGAATGGCAATCACCGAAGAAATGCAACGGCAAGCGGAAGTTTTGATATTTTTTCTCACGCAAATTGAGATTAACGAGAAAATCACATTGTTGGCTCACTTGATCCACCGTACCTTCGCCCGTGAGCTGAAAATAAGGATCGCGCAATTGTAAATTCTGCCATTGCATTTTTTGCTGATCCCAGATTAATTGCGCATTAAGCTGTTCAAAGGGGGAATCCATATTTTGCAATTGTTCCGCATCATAATTAATCGGTAAACGTTGTGCCACAATGGCTAACAAATTCACGTTTTTCACCTTACCATTCGCGATTTGTAAGCTGGCCTGCCCTTTCTCGATTTGCATATCAACAAGTGCCACTTCCCCTTTTAATTGCGCCTGCCCCGTTGCTAGCACAGGCAACTTAAACAAGGCAAGCCATTGTTCTATGGCGATATTTTGCGCGGAAAACTGCATACGCTCGGGTTGTTGATAGAATTGGAAATCCACATTTCCTTGCGGTGCTAAAGCAAGTTTGCCACTAATAAAGTTCGGTTGAAATTCAAGCAAAATTTTGCCTTGCGAAAAGGGAATTTGATTAATGCTCAAATCCGTGAAATCAAGCTGATAGCGGTTCGTTTCGCCTTGCGCTTCACTGCGTAAATGCCCTTGTTTTAACTGTAACGCCATTGTTTTCACATCACCATAAAGAGGACGTTCAAACTGCCATTGCCCTGCAAGTTGTTCAAATGCTAGGCCATTCTGAGAAAGCCGCACATTGCCTTGTAACTGGATCTGGCTTGCTGCTCGTGTTGCTTGTGCGCTAAACGCCATTTGCACAGGTTTCTGCAAATTCAGCGGAGCATTTTGTGGTAAGGCATTGAGTAAATGGGCCACGTCCTGCCAAGAAAGTGCGGTGGGTTTTAGGCTAAAATTTAGCCTTTGCCATTGGGAGTTGGCAATATTGCCGTTATGTAGCTGGATTTCATTGAGCTTAAGATCACCGCCGAGCAATGCTGTGGGATTGAGCTCAAGCACAATTTTTTCGAAAAAAAACCACCGCGCTTTTTGTTGGAACTTAACATTATGTAAGGATAGTTGAGTGGGGAAAAGCTGGCTTTCCAGTTGCTCCACTTGGATATACTGCTGCGCAAGACGCTCAGAAAGCTGTGCCGTTAAACGAGATTTCTGCCAAAAAAGAAAGCACAGCCCCACGCACAACAGTGCGATTAGCCATATTGCTTTCTTTTTCACTGTTTATTTATCCTTATCAATACGGCTGGCCACCGCATTTTGCTGATCTTTATATTTAGCATCTTGACGGCGATTATAAGGACGCGCTGCCTCGCCACTTAGTACTTCAAAACTCAACGCACCAATCACCATTTTCGGACGCAATGCCAAAGGCAGTTTGCCTGAATTGTAAAATTCTAATACAATGCGCCCATTCCAACCCGGATCGATACGGTGTGCCGTAACGTGTACCATTAATCCTAGGCGGGCAAGGGAAGAGCGTCCATCTAGCCAACCGATAATATTGGCAGGCAAGGATACCGCTTCAAAGGTGGTGGCAAGTGCCAGTTCACCGGGGTGGAGGAAAAAGGCTTCGCCATCATCAATGAGAATTTCATCGCTCATCACCGCTTCAAGTTGGGCTGAAACCTCTTCTTTTTTGCCACTTAAATCAATGTAAGGCGCGGTATGTTCACGAAACACGCGGAAAGAATTGCCCAAGCGCACATCAACGGTCGCGCCATTGATTTTGTCGTTATCTGGGCGCGGCGTTAAGCTGATAATGCCTTCATCTAAATAACGTTCAATGTCGGTATCACACAATCTCATTTTGCCCCCTATTTGCTTTTCAGCAGGTGTCTAATTTGTGCTTTTAACATATTGATTGCAATACGGTTTTTTCCACCGCGTGGAACAACAATATCGGCATATTGTTTAGACGGCTCAATAAATTGTAAGAACATAGGACGCACGGTGGCACGATATTGATCCACTACCGATTGCAAAGAACGCCCACGCTCTTCCATATCACGTTTTAAACGGCGGATAAAACAAATATCTAACGGCGTATCCACGAATACAGAAATACTCGCTTCTTGGCGAATGCGTTCGTCCGTGAGCAACAAAATGCCTTCTAAAATAATCACTTTTTTCGGCTTGAAATGCGTGGTTTCGCCCGTGCGTGTGTGTTCCACATAGCTATAAACGGGAATATCCACCGCCTGCCCTGCTTTTAAGGCGCGCAAATGTTGTAACAACAAATCGCGATCCATTGAATTTGGGTGGTCATAATTGGTTTTAATGCGCTCTTCAAAAGCAAGGTGGGTTTGATCTTTGTAGTAGCTATCTTCGGAAATAATGCCAATATCTTCGCAACTTAGCTCATCACGAAGTTCTTTATGAATGGTGGAGGCAATAAGGCTTTTTCCTGAGGCGGAAGCCCCTGCGATAGCGATAATAATGCAATCTTGATCTGACATAATATGGCTCAACTAGACGAGTTACAGTGATTGTAGAATTATAAAGAAAAATTTTGTTTTTTTATAGGGGCTGTTGATAATTCATTTGACATTTGAGTTATCAACAGCCCCCCATAGTTTCACCCTTTTAATGAAATAAAACGAAAGGAATCTTCCATTTTGTGAAGTGGTTCACAGCATTTTTTGCTCCATTCGGATAGGATTAGGCTCATTTAATTGAGATTAATCAATGATCTAGGCGATTTTGCGCCAAACCATAAGGAGTACCCCAATGAAATATAAAGCAATTTCTCTCGCAATTTCCACCGCACTTGCCACTTCTGCCTTAATCTTCAGTGTGCAAGCACAAGCCAAAGGACGCTTGGTGGTATATTGCAGCGCCACAAATGAAATGTGTGAAGCTGAAACCCAAGCCTTCGGCAAAAAATATGATGTGAAAACGTCCTTTATCCGTAATGGTTCAGGCAGTACCTTTGCGAAAATTGAAGCAGAAAAGAAAAATCCGCAAGCTGATGTATGGTATGGCGGCACGCTCGATCCACAATCTCAAGCCGGCGAGCTTGGTTTATTAGAAGCCTACCGCTCGCCAAATGTCGATCAAATTATGCCAAGATTCCAAGATCCTGCCAAAGTCAAAGGCAACTACACCTCCGCCATTTATATGGGGATTTTAGGTTTTGGGGTAAACACGGAACGCTTGAAAAAATTAGGCATCACAGAAGTCCCTAAATGCTGGAAAGACTTAACCGATCCACGCTTAAAAGGCGAAATTCAAGTGGCCGATCCACAAAGTTCAGGCACCGCGTACACCGCCATTGCTACCTTTGTGCAATTATGGGGCGAAGATCAAACCTTTGATTTCTTCAAGCAACTTCACCCGAACATTTCTCAATATACCAAATCGGGCATCACCCCTTCACGCAACACAGCCAGAGGTGAAACCACAGTAGGAATTGGCTTCCTACACGATTACGCCCTTGAAAAACAACAGGGCGCGCCAATTGAATTAGTCGTGCCTTGCGAAGGAACAGGCTATGAACTTGGCGGTGTGAGTATCTTAAAAGGCGCACGTAACTTAGATAACGCCAAATTATTCGTGGATTGGGCATTGTCAAAAGAAGGCCAAGAATTAGCGTGGAAAAAAGGCCGTGCTTTCCAAACGCTAACCAACACCACCGCCGAACAATCACCAACCGCGTTTGATCCAACCAAACTTAATCTCATCAATTATGATTTTGAGAAATACGGTGCATCAGAAGAACGCAAACGCTTGATTAACAAATGGGTTAATGAAGTGAAATTGGCGCAGTAAATAGTTTTGTCATAGTGAGGTGGGTAATGAAAAAAGTAACGTCCAATCTAATTTTATCTAGTCTATTATTAGCAGGATTAAGTCTTTCTAATATGGCTTTTGCTGAAGGGCGATTGGTGGTTTATTGTAGTGCGCAGAATATTGTATGCGAAAAAGCAGTGCAAGAATTTGCGAAAAAATACAATGTAAAAACTTCCTTTATTCGTAATAGCTCTGGCAGTACCCTTGCCAAAATGGAAGCTGAGAAAAATAATCCTCAAGCAGATGTTTGGGTTGGCGGCCCTTTTGATACCCACCTCCAAGCAGGTGAATTAGGCTTAATTGCATCTTATGATTTCCCGAAACGCAATGAAGTAATGACCCAATTCCAAAAACTTGGCAATGGAAAAAGTTCTATTATTTATATGGGCGTTTTAGGTTTTGGCGTTAATACAGAACGGTTGAAAAAACTAGGTATTACTGAAACACCAAAATGCTGGAAAGATCTGTTAGATCCTCGCTTAAAAAATGAAGTACAAATTGCTGATCCACAAAGTTCTGGCACAGCTTACACCGCCATTGCCACTTTTACGCAACTTTGGGGAGAAGATAAAGCCTTTGATTACTTAAAACAAATCCATCAAAATATTTCACAATATCCAAAAGCAGGAACAGCCCCATCACGCAACACAGCAAGGGGCGAAACGGCGATTGGTATCGGTTTTTTACAAAATTATTCTTTTGAAAAACAGCAAGGTGCGCCCATTGAGCTTGTCGTACCTTGCGAAGGCACAGGTTATGAGCTTGGTGGCGTAAGCGTTATTAAAAATGCGCGTAACTTAAAAAATGCACAATTATTTGCTGATTGGGTAATGTCAAAAGAGGCGCAAGAATTGTCATGGAAAGAAGCGCAATCTCATCACGTTGCCACAAACATTAATGCCGAGCCGTCACCTTACGCACTCAAACCTGCTGATTTGAATTTGATCGATTATAATTTTGATAAATTTGGTTCAAACGAAACGCGCCGTCATCTTATTGACAGATGGGTGAATGAAGTAAAATTGGCGAAATAATCGCTGTTTCACGGAGATGTTATGAAAAAGCTGTCACAGATGTTTAATAGTAGCCTATTTTGGATTTTGCTCGCGTTGTTGGGCTTTATCTGTTTGCCATCTATGGCGTTGTATTATGGTTTGGCGGAATCCACGCCTGATGAAATTTATGAAGCAATGGGCTGGGCGAACTTTAATTTAAGTTGGTTTTGGTTTGCTGCATTAGCCTTTGTGCCAATTCTATCTGCCATTTTCAAAGGGAAAGGGGAACGGCTGCAAGGTATAGCAGAATTTCTGGCGGTGTTGGCGATTTTCCTATTTGTGTTTATTTCTGCCACAATAGAAAAATTCAATCTTGGCTATTCCGTTTTTGTCCTAATGTTGAGCCTGATTGCCCTTGCCACTCAAGGCTTGGCAAAAATGAAGGTGATGCAAGGGGATAAATTCATCATCGCCTCGCTCATTAGCATTGTCTTGCTGATTTTCTTTTTTATTGTGTATCCCACCTTGGCGATTTTTATCTCGATGTTTTACGACAACGGGGAATTTGTGCCAAGCCAAGTAATCAGCATTGTGGAAAAACCTTACATCATTCGGATAATCGGTAATTCCCTTAGTGTAGCAATTACGGTGGGCATTTTAGCCACATTATTTGGTTTGATTTTTGCCCTTTACACCACACGCATTGCTAAACGCACCGCCGTGATCGGAAAAATTTTCTCCATTTTGCCGATTGTGACGCCGCCTTTTGTGGTGGGGTTAGGGGTAACCCTAATGCTTGGGCGTTCAGGTTATGTTACGGAATTTTTAGTGGAATATTTTGGCTTTAGCAGCAACTGGTTATATGGTTTTACTGGGATTATCATCGCCCACACGCTTGCGCTAACGCCAATGGCTTTTATGATTTTAGAAGGGGCGTTAAAATCCATTCACCCGTCTATTGAAGAAGCGGCATATACGCTGCGTTCAAACCGCTATCAAGCCTTTTTCAATATTATTTTCCCCCTACTCAAACCGGCGCTTGCCAATGCCTTTTTAGTGGTGGCAATCCAATCTTTAGCAGATTTTAGTACCCCACTTGTGCTAGGTGGTAGCTTTGATGTGATTTCTTCACAAATTTATTTCTACATTGCCGGCTCGCAGTTAGATTACGCTTCGGCCAGCACCTTAGGCAGTATTTTGCTGATCTTCTCTTTGGCGATTTTTGTGATCCAATATTTATGGATCGGCAATCGCTCTTATGTTACCGTTTCAGGCAAATCTTATCGCGGTGATGTGCAAGATTTGCCAAGTGCGATGAAATTTTTCATTATTTTTACCCTTGGTTTCTGGGTGCTGTTTAATGCGGTGCTATACGGCAGTATTTTCTACGGTAGCTTTACAATGAACTGGGGCGTGGATTACACTTTCACCTTTAAACATTATCTCACCTTATTCGGGCAAGGCTTTAGTGACGGCGCTTGGCCATCGTTGATTCATACGGTGATTTTTGCCGCCACCGCCGCTCCGATTACAGCGATTTTTGGCTTATTGATTGCCTACATCACCGTGCGCCGTGATTTTAAAGGCAAGAAAACCCTTGAATTTTTAACCTTGCTTTGCTTTGCCGTACCGGGAACGGTGGCGGGGGTTTCCTATATTCTTGCCTTTAATAATGCGCCAATTTATATCACGGGGACAAGCATCATCATCGTGCTTTCAATGGTAATGCGTAATATGCCTGTAGGTATGCGTGCTGCCGTGGCAGGTTTAGGACAGCTCGATAAATCCCTTGATGAAGCCTCGCTTTCACTCAAAGGCAGCTCGTTAAAAACCATTTGGTATATTGTCTTCCCACTGCTTAAGCCCGCGTTGCTCTCCGCGTTGGTAACCAGTTTTGTGCGCGCAATGACTACGGTCAGCGCCATTGTCTTCTTAGTTACTGCGGATACAAGGGTTGCCACTTCTTATATTCTAAACCGCGTGGAAGACGGCGAATACGGCGTTGCCATTGCTTATGGCTCAATTTTAATCGTGGTAATGATGGCAATTATTTTGCTATTTGACTGGTTGGTGGGCGACACGCGAATTGCTCGTTCTAAAGCGAAAAAAATGAATTAATAGGTTGTAAAAATGAAGAATAATGATTTTTTAGTGTTAAAAAATGTGACTAAATCCTTCGGTAAAGCGGTAGTGATCGATGATCTCAATCTTTCTATCAAACAAGGCTCAATGGTTACCCTGCTCGGGCCATCTGGTTGCGGAAAAACCACCGTGCTACGCCTTGTAGCAGGGCTAGAAAGTCCTACTTCAGGACAGATTTTTATTGACGGAGAAGATGTCACCAAATCTTCCATTCAAAACCGTGATATTTGTATCGTGTTTCAGTCTTATGCGCTGTTCCCGCATATGTCCATTGGGGATAATGTGGGCTACGGCTTGCGTATGCAGGGCGTAGGATCAGCAGAGCGCAAACAACGGGTTAAAGAAGCCTTGGAATTGGTGGATTTGGCGGGTTTTGAAGATCGCTATGTGGATCAAATCTCCGGTGGTCAGCAACAACGTGTCGCCTTAGCGCGTGCGCTGGTGCTAAAGCCTAAAGTGCTATTGTTTGACGAACCACTGAGCAACCTTGACGCGAATTTACGCCGTAGTATGCGTGAAAAAATCCGCGAGCTGCAACAACGCCTTGGCATCACTTCCCTTTATGTAACCCACGATCAAAGCGAAGCCTTCGCCGTGTCTGATGAAGTGATCGTAATGCACAAAGGCAAAATTATGCAAAAGGCTTCTGCGAAAGAGCTTTATCAACACCCTAACTCGTTGTTTTTGGCGAATTTTATGGGGGAAAGTAGCATCTTTGACGGCAAACTTGAAAACGGCACGATAACGGTTAATCAATACGCGTTCACCTTGCCAAATGTACAATCCTTCGGTTTGCCAGACGGAGAGTGTTTAGTCGGCATTCGCCCTGAAGCCGTACGTCTTTCAGCGCAAGGCGATGCGGCCCAACGCTGTGAAATTCAAAGCGCGGTGTATATGGGCAATCACTGGGAAATTGTGGCGCAATGGGGTGGCAAACCGCTACTCATCAACTGCCAACCTGATAATTTTTCTCCTACTATCAAGCAAGCCTATGTGCATTTTGCTGACTATGGCGTGTTCTTGCTGAAAAAAGAATAGCTCGTTTAGTTACAATGGCTTACAACAGCCGATAAAAAAAGTGCGGTGGAAAATTTGTTAAAATTTAGCAAAAAACCACCGCACTTTATTTATCTTAATAATGCACTGAGTACACTTTAAATTTATTGGTTTTGGCTAACACTTGATGCGAGCCAAAATGCTGGTCTAACAAATCCGCATAAGGTAAGAAAGCATTAGCAACAATGCGTAGCTCGCCCCCTTCGTTTAAATGCCATTTGGCTTGCTGAATAAGCTCAGACACTGAGCGAAATGCGGTATCCACGCCATCGTGAAAAGGCGGGTTAGAAATAATCAAGTCAAACTTGCCTTCTATTTGTGAAAACACATTGCTTGCTAACACATCTGCTTCAAGTTGATTTTCTATCAAAGTACGCTCTGCTGAAGCAATAGCTAAAGCGTGAATATCCGTCATCACAAGATTCACACTTGGATTATGCTGTTTAATGTAGCTTCCAATCACACCAGCACCACAGCCCATATCTAGCACACGACCTTTGATCGGGTGCTCTAAGGTAGAAAGCAATAATGCCGTTCCCACATCTAATTCCGCCGCACTAAAGACTCCCGGCAAGCTGAAAATCGTCAAATCACCAAGTTGTGCGTGCTGATAAGATTTCCAATATTTGGCTAAATCAAAGTACGGTGGATTTTTCAAACAAAAATGATAAAGCCCACAACGTCTTGCGCTATCAATTTTGCCAATCTCACCAAACGGGGAAAGCATTTTTTCCGCCGAACGCACGCCACTGCGATTTTCACCAATAATCAACACTTCTTGCTCAGGCGTGCATTGCGATAAAAGCTGCATTAATTGCAACTGATTTTCTTGTTTGTTTTTTGTCCAATAATAAACGATTAAATCGGCCCTTGGCACAAAATCTACGGAAAAATCCACCGCACTTTTGTTTTCGGCATAATCAAAATACCACGTCCAGCAATGAACTGATTGCGCTTTGTTGCGTAATTGCTGTGGAAAATCATCATTCAATGCCCCAGCAAATAATACATTTCGATTTTCAAATAAAGAAAGATGGCGTTCTAGCACTTGGCTTTCAGGTGAAATCACGGTTTTATCCTATTCATAAAAATATCAATAAAATCCTACTTTGATAAAAGCAGGAATGAAACTGCTGAATTCTATAATGCGAAATCAGTCAAGACAATAATCTCTTTGTAAATAAAATTTATCTCAGCATTTCATTTTGTTGGCTATTAAATTTGATATTTGCCCTTATCGCCAATATCAAAATGTAGCGGCATTCGCCATTTTTGGATCGCAAGCACGGCAAAGAGTAATCCAGAAATAACGGATAATCCATTGAGAAGTAAAGAATAATTCAGCACTTTTGCAAACCACAATAAAGCAAGAAAAACAGGTTGCCAATTTAATCCCCAAATGCGAAAACAAAAATATTCTTTAAATGCCAAACCGCCAAGTGTCAGCAAAGCACCGCCCATAGCCAGTTGCGGCATTCCATATAAATGGCATAACAATGCCACCCAAGTGCCAAATTGCAGTAGAAAACGGATATTTTTCAAATAAATATGTAATGATGAAGCACAACATAATGCCGCGCTGAGTAATCCTAAATAAGCCACCTCTGGATAATAAGGCAAAAGCGCTGTCATTATTGCCGCTAAGACAAAACCTAAACGATAAATGATGACGGTAAAATAATCACACCAATCCATCGGTGATTGAATATGTGGATCAGCCATCTGTTTCTCCTTGTTTACGATATTGATTTGGCGAAATGCCGTAATATTGCTTAAAGACGCGGCTAAAATAAGCCTCTGACTGATAGCCAATATCCAAAGCAATGGTAAGAATGTTTTTCTGCGTTGTTTTTAATAGCATTGATGCCTGCTGCATACGAACTTGGAAAAGAAATTTCCCGGGTGTCGTATCCATTTTCTTTTGGAAAACGCGAATAAAATTGGCGCGCGACATATTCGCTATTTCTGCCAAGGTTTCCATATTCCAATTTTTCTCTGGATTCTGCAAAATTGCTCGCACCGCTACCGCTAAACGCTTGTCCTGTAGCACCGCGAGCAGCCCCATTTTACTTTCGTGCTTTTCAATATAATGCCGTAAAATGTAGGAAAATAGCACCGATGAAAGGGCATTAATAATAGATCTGCCTGCAAATTGCGCTTTCCCTTCGGCTTCAATACGGAATAATGCAACAAGTTGCTCAATCGGCGTTTGATACATCGAAAAATGCAAAATATGCGGCAGAATTTTGAATAAAATAGACTGCTTATCGTAATAAAACGCCCCACAGAACATTTCAAAATCACTTTTTTCTACACTATTGCGCGCCACTTGAAATAGTCCATTTTCACGCTTATCAATTAAGGTTTGTGTATTTTCCGCAAATTTTCGGCTTCGAATATAGTGCAACTCCCCCTCAGGCAAAAAGAAAATATCTCCCGCTTTCAGTAAAATTTTTTCTTTATTGACAATAACTTCACACTCACCACGCACAATAATATGAAAAACGCCCATATTTTGCCCTGCACTTGGTTGTAGCGACTGCCAATCTCCCTGAAACAAACAATGGGTGTGAATTTCTCCTTCAATTTGAGCCAGTTCAATTAAATGATCCAAAATATCCAATGCTTTCTCCTTATGCTAAACCAGCATCATAACGTATTTTGTTAGACTTTTTTAACCAAAACTTGAGATGATTTTGCAAGATAACTCTAATAAATCATCTCATAATAACACAAGTTAAACAGCTATGATTTGATTAAATAGGAGTAAACAATGTTTAAAGACTGGAAACAAGAAAAGACCCACGTTAAACAATCGTTCGGTGAACTTGGCAAAAAATACCCGAAAA
Source organism: Avibacterium volantium (assembly GCF_049366555.1). Classification (GTDB taxonomy): domain Bacteria; phylum Pseudomonadota; class Gammaproteobacteria; order Enterobacterales; family Pasteurellaceae; genus Avibacterium; species Avibacterium volantium_A. The sequence goes on from NZ_JBMMGT010000009.1 coordinate 74,308, forward strand.
TGCTACAGGCATATGGCGCATTATCAAGTGCAATGGAAGCCTCCACACTCGATGCCAAAACCCGTGAACTCATTGCCCTTGCCGTTGCCGTAACCACACGTTGCGAAAGCTGCATCGCAGTACACGCAGATGAAGCTGTCAAAGCAGGCGCAACGGAAGAAGAAGTTGCCGCAGCATTAGCTACAGCTATCGCCCTCAACGCTGGCGCTGCCTATACTTATTCATTAAGAGCTTTAGAGGCGTTTAATGTTAATAAATAATTCATAAAAAACCTAGTGATAGCGCTAGGTTTTTATTATCTACATAAACAAAAAAGCAGATCCCAAAAGATCTGCTTTTCTATTTATGCTTTTACAATGATTATTTAGTCATTGCAGCAACTTCTGCGGCGAAGTCAGTTTCTACTTTTTCGATACCTTCGCCTACTTCAAAGCGTAAGAATGAAACCACTTCTGCGCCTTTCTCTTTTAGTAATTCACCCACTGATTTAGAAGGATCCATTACGAAAGGTTGGCCAGTTAAAGACACTTCACCAGTGAATTTCTTCATACGACCTTCAACCATTTTTTCAGCGATTTCGCGTGGTTTACCAGATTGCATTGCGATATCCACTTGGATTTGACGCTCGTGTTCTACTACGTCTGCTGGTACATCGCTTGGGTTTACATATTCTGGACGGCTTGCTGCAACGTGCATTGCAACGTGTTTCACTAATTCTTCATCAGCGTTTGCTGCACCCACTAATACACCAATTTTCGCACCGTGTAAGTATGAACCTACAACTGGTGCTTGTACTGAACCCACACGGCGGATTGTCATATTCTCACCGATTTTTGCCACTAATGCAGCACGTTTTTCTTCAAATTCAGCTTGTAATGCTTCGATGGTTACGCCTTTGTTGTTTAATGCGTAATCTGCCACTTCATTCGCTAAGCCTAAGAAACCAGCGTCTTTTGCTACGAAGTCAGTTTCACAGTTCATTTCGATCATTACACCGTAGTCGCCAGCAACACGCGCGATGATAACACCTTCAGCCGCAACACGGCCTGCTTTTTTCGCCGCTTTTGCTTGACCTGATTTACGCATATTATCAATCGCTAATTCGATATCACCGTTTGCTTCTACTAATGCTTTTTTACATTCCATCATACCTGCGCCGGTACGATCACGAAGTTCTTTTACTAAAGATGCTGTAATTTCAGCCATTTTAAAATCCTCTATCCACAAAATTTGATGCGATTTTTGACCGCACTTATGTAAAAAAGCAGGGAACATAAGCCCCCTGCTAACCAATTAATCGTTGTGATTAATAAGGGCTTTCGCCGCATTCACCTGAATTATTCAGCTGCTTCTGCTTCAGCAAATTTCTCTTCGGCTACCACTTCTTGTTGGCGACCTTCTTTTACTGCAGCCGCTGCTGCTGCAAGATATAGTTGAATTGCACGCGCTGCATCATCGTTACCAGGGATAACAAAATCAACACCGTCTGGTGCAGAGTTTGTATCAACCACTGCAAATACTGGAATACCAAGGTTATTTGCTTCTTTGATTGCGATGTGTTCGTGATCTGCACCGATAACAAATAATGCATCAGGAAGACCCGCCATATCTTTGATACCGCCAAGGCTTAATTCAAGTTTTTCCATCTCACGGCTACGCATTAATGCTTCTTTCTTAGTTAATTTGTCGAAAGTACCATCTTGAGATTGAGTTTCTAAATCTTTTAAGCGTTTGATTGATTGACGTACTGTTTTCCAGTTAGTCAACATACCACCTAACCAACGGTGATTTACATAGTATTGCTGACAGTCTAATGCTGCTGCTTTCACTGCTTCACTTGCTGCACGTTTTGTACCAACAAATAAGATTTTACCGTTGTTGCCCGCAATGCGAGTTAATTCTGCTAATGCAGCATTGAACATTGGAACGGTTTTTTCAAGGTTGATGATATGAACGCCGTTGCGTGGTCCGAAAATGAATGGTTTCATTTTTGGGTTCCAGTAACGAGTTTGGTGACCGAAGTGAACGCCAGCTTGTAGCATTTCGCGCATTGAAACTTGTGCCATAATAATTTTCCTTTTGTTTGGGGTTTAGCCTCCACATACCAAATAAATCGACCGTTTGGCACCCCGATTTATCCGTGCGATATGTGTGTGATTTATTGTTAAAAATTATTTCGCCTAAAATAAAAATTGCTTTCTAATTCTAGCCAAAATAACGTCGCACTTTATACCACAAAGTGCGGTGAAAAACTAGCGAATTTTTTAAAAGCCAATAAAAAACGGCAATCTGTCATAGCAAATTGCCGCTTTAATTTTTGAGCTAAGAATTATTGCTCTTGCTGAGCTAAAAACTCTTGGTTAATTTCAATTTTTGCTTTCGCACGTAACGCTTGTAATAACGCTTGTTGTAGCTCTACTTGCTGTGCTTGTTTTAGCTGTGCATCAAACTGTTTAAGCTGTTCTGCGTTTAACTCGCCATCTTTAACATTAGTAAGTTCAATCACCACAATACTATTATCGCCATTCTTCGCTGCGGTATAAACAGGTTTATCAGTGTCTTTTTTCATTGCAAAGATCACATCACGCAATTGTGGATTTTTATTTTCAGCGTAAACCCATTGCTCTTTCTCGCCGAATTTAATGCCATTTGGCAGAGCGGCATTGCTATTTTCATTTAGCACTTGCGCCACTTTTTCAGCTTGAGCTAGCACAATTTTTTCCGCTTTTTGCTGTTTTAAATATTGCGCAATTTCATCTTTTGCTTCATCAAGTGTTTTCACACCTTCTGGTTTATGTTCCACCACACGAACAATCAAAGAATGCTGATCGCCCACATTGATGGCTTCTGAGTTTGTTCCGCCCTGAGTTAATTCAGAATCAAATAATGCCGAAACCACATTGCCATAATTAAGGGCAGCTGGAATATCGTTGCGTGAGAAATAACCCGTTTCTTGCACACTCACGCCTGCCGCTTGCGCTGCTCCTTGTAACGAATCTGGCTGCTCAAAGGCTTTCTCATTGGCTTGTTTTTCCATTGCGTAGAATTCTTTCGCACTTAATTCGCTACGAAGTTTGGCAGCAATATCATTTTTCACTTGTTCTAATGGCAGGAATTTTTCATCTTCCACTTTGATGATATGGTAAGCGTTATCCACCTTAACTGGTTGGCTATATTCCCCTGCTTTTAATTCACGCGCCGCGGCTTCAAATTGTGGCGGCATCATTCCTGCCACGACCCAATCTAAGTCCCCACCATTTGCGCCAGAAATTTTATCCGTAGAATAAAGTTTCGCTAACGCTGCAAAGCTTTCACCTTTTTGTAAATCCGCATAAACCGCTTGGGCTTCTTGCTCCGTTGGAAGTTGGATATGCGCCAAATGCTGAGTCATATATTGCGCTTTGTTATCTTGATAATATTGCGCAATTTCTACATCAGTAACCTTCACATTTTTTTCCGCGGCTTGTTGGGTTAAATCAAGATATTGCACCTTCACCAACTCAGGCACGGCAAATGCAGTTTTATTCGCATTATAGTAAGCGCTAATTTCTTCTTCATTCACCTGTTGTTGCGCCACAGTGGCTGCTAAAGGAAATTCAGCTAAACGAACATCACGCTGTTGGAAAAATAGTTGGGCTACACGTTCATTTTGGCTAGATACGGTAAACGCAGAACGCGCAATACCGTCATTAAGCTGTTGTAAGGTTAATCCTTGGCGTAAATATTGTGCATATCGTTCACCGCTTAACCCATTGTTTGATAACATTTGTTGATAAAGCTCGTTATCAAATTTGCCGTCTTTTTGGAAAATTGGGCTGGTCACGATAGCTTGTTGAATTTGGCTATCGCTCACGTCAAGCTTTAATTCCGCAGCATATTGGCGCAATAATTCTTGGTTAATTAAACGCTCTAAAATGGAGCTGCGTAAACCATTAATAAATTCTGGGGAATCTGCTACTGCGGTAAATTGTGCGCCGAGCTGTTCACTAAAACGTTGATATTCTTGGTTATATTGTTCTAAGAAAATTTGTTGGGAAATTTCTTCGCCATTTACTTTGGCAGCAGAAGTATCAACGCGTGTGAACATATAGCCTGCCACGCCACTTAATACAAATGAAACCACAATTAGTGCGAAAATAATCTTCCACAAGATGCTGTTTGACGCATCGCTGAGTTTTTCCATTAACATTGAAGTTATCCTTAAATGTAAGATTAAGACAATTCTTGAGAATTATAATCGAAAGTGCTTTGATTGCCAGCATAAAAATAAAGAAGTCGGCAAAGATTGTTCTTTACCGACTTTATTATGAAAAAAACTTGCAATTAATTCACCGCACTTTCCGCACGTTTACTTTTACGGCGTGGCGTTGTTTTTTCTTCTTTTGTAATCAAGTGAGAAAAATCAACCCCTTCTGGCGGATTTTCTAAGGCGATGCTTAGCACTTCATCAATGGTTTCCACTGGACGAATATCTAAGCTGTTTTTCGCATTATCTGGGATTTCTTCCAAATCTTTTACATTATCTTTTGGAATAATCACCGTTTTAATGCCACCACGGTGCGCTGCGAGTAGTTTCTCTTTCAAGCCGCCAATTGGCAACACTTTACCACGCAAGCTGATTTCCCCTGTCATCGCTACTTCAGACTTCACAGGATTTCCCGTTAAACAAGAAACTAAGGCGGTACACATTGCGATCCCCGCACTTGGGCCATCTTTTGGTGTTGCACCGTCTGGAACGTGAATATGAATATCACGTTTTTCGTGGAAATCAGGCGCAATGCCTAATTTTTCTGCACGAGAACGCACCACGGTCATCGCTGCTTGAATGGATTCTTTCATCACATCGCCTAGCGATCCTGTGTAGGTTAATTTGCCTTTACCGATAACAGAAGTGGCTTCGATAGTGAGTAAATCACCACCTACTTGCGTCCACGCCAAGCCTGTTACCTCACCCACGCGGTTTTGTGTATCTGCACGGCCAAACTCAAAGCGTTTTACGCCCAAATATTCATTCAGGTTATCGCTGTTTACCGTGATCGATTTTAATTTCGGGTTCAACAGTAAATTTTTCACCGCTTTACGGCAGATTTTAGAAATCTCACGTTCAAGACCACGCACGCCCGCTTCACGAGTGTAATAGCGGATAATATCTAAAATCGCACTGTCTTCGATTTTCAACTCACCTTTTTTCAAGCCATTACGCTCAATTTGTTTGTTAAGCAAATGGCGTGTGGCGATATTGAGTTTTTCATCTTCCGTATAGCCTGATAAACGGATCACTTCCATACGATCAAGCAACGGACCTGGGATATTCATAGAGTTTGAGGTTGCCACGAACATTACATCAGAAAGATCATAATCCACTTCTAAATAATGATCGTTGAAGTTGGCATTCTGTTCTGGATCAAGTACTTCTAACAATGCTGAGGCAGGATCACCACGCATATCTGATGCCATTTTGTCGATCTCATCAAGTAAAAAGAGCGGATTTTTCACCCCCACTTTTGCCATTTTTTGGATTAATTTACCCGGCAATGAGCCGATATAGGTTTTGCGATGCCCACGAATTTCCGCTTCATCACGCACGCCGCCTAGCGCCATACGCACATATTTACGTCCTGTGGCATTGGCAATAGATTGTCCTAAGGACGTTTTCCCTACCCCCGGTGGCCCAACTAAGCAAAGGATAGGCCCTTTAAGCTGATTTAAACGGCTTTGTACCGCTAAATATTCCAAAATGCGATCTTTCACGCGCTCTAAGCCATAATGATCCGCATCAAGAATTTCTTGCGCTTTAACAATATCTTTTTTCACTTTGCTACGCTTATGCCAAGGCACTTGCAACATCCAATCAATGTAGCTGCGCACCACCGTTGCCTCTGCTGACATTGGCGACATCATTTTCAGTTTCTGCAATTCTGCTTCCACTTTTTCTCTCGCCTCTTTCGGCATTTTGGCTTCTTCCACTTTTTGACGAAGTTGTTCCACTTCATCAACGGTACTTTCGGTTTCGCCTAGCTCTTTTTGGATAGCTTTGATTTGTTCGTTAAGGTAATAATCGCGCTGGCTTTTTTCCATTTGCTTTTTCACACGGCCGCGAATACGTTTCTCAACTTCTAAAATGCCTGCTTCGTTAATCATTAAACCAAGCAAATATTCAAAACGCTCAGCAACATTTGCAATGCCTAAAACTTCTTGCTTACGCGCCACTGAAACCGGCATATGGGCTGCCATTGTGTCGCTTAAACGTTCTGGATCTGCAATATTTTTCAAGGCGGAAAGCACATCTGGCTGCACTTTTTTGTTGAGTTCAATGTATTTTTCAAACTCTTTCAGTGCCGTATTCTGTGCCACTTCTAATTCTGTTTCATCACCAAATTGGGTATCCATTAACTCAATTTTTGCCTCGAAGAAACGCCCATTGTCTTCTAAATGGGAAATTTTGGCACGTTGCTGCCCTTCCACTAGCACTTTTACTGTGCCATCTGGCAAGTTGAGTAATTGAATAATATTCGCCACCGTGCCGACATCATACACATCGTCCACCGTAGGCTGTTCTAACTCAGCCGCTTTTTGCGAAACTAATAATAATTGTTTGCCATTTTCCATTGCCTCTTCAAGACTGGCGATGGATTTTTCGCGTCCCACAAACAATGGCATAACCATATATGGGAAAACCAGCACATCGCGTAATGGTAAAACAGGCATGGTTTTTTGTTTTGTTCGTCTGGCGTTCATATTTTCTCTCTTTCCTTAAAACTTGAAATTACTCTCCCATATTGGGGCAATTTAGCAAAGTTCAAGTTCGCAACACAAATTATGCAAAATAAGATTTATGCCGTTCAGTGTACCCCATTCAAATTAAAAGTGCGGTCATTTTTTCACATAAATTTTATTTTTTCTCTTTTCAGGAAAGAAAAAGATTAAAAAACATTCAATTTGTGCGTAGATAAATAAAAAATCCAACCCCGAAAGGTTGGATTGATTAAAAATGATGAAAATTTACACCGCACTTAACATTAACGCATTGTTACAAATTCTTCTGAACCCGTTGGGTGAATAGCAACGGTGTTGTCGAAATCCGCTTTGGTTGCACCCATTTTAATGGCAACAGCAAAACCTTGGATCATTTCATCAACACCAAAACCAATGCCGTGTAGGCCGACAATTTTTTCATCTTTACCCACACAAACCAATTTCATTCGACAAGGTTGGCGATGTTGGGTTACTGCGCTGTACATTGGCGTGAACGATGATTTATACACTTTCACGTTTTCTGCGCCATATTGCTCAATGGCTTGCGGTTCAGTTAAGCCGATAGTGCCGATTGGTGGGTGGCTAAACACTACGGTTGGCACAAGATTGTAATCTAAATGTTCATTTGGTTTATTGTTGAATAAACGCTCAGACAAACGGCGTCCTGCGGCAACGGCAACAGGGGTGAGTTCAATGCCACCTTCAATAATATCACCCACCGCATAAATGCCTTTCACATTGGTGTTTTGATATTTATCTACTTTGATGAAACCTTGATCGTTAGTTTCCACGCCTGCCGCGGCAAGATTGATGTTTGCCGTATTTGGTTTACGACCAATCGCCCAAATCACTTTTTCAACAGTTTGCTCCCGTCCATCTTCTAATTTTAAGGTGAAAGAACCATCGGCATTTTTAACCACTTCTTTTGGAATGGCGTGTGTGTGTAGGTGAATGCCATCTTGCGCCATCACTTCCACAAGGGTTTCTACGATAAGCGGATCAAAACTACGCAATGGGCTTTGTTTACGCACGAATAGGTGAGTGTCCACACCTAGGCTGTTTAATACCCCCGCTAATTCCACAGCGATGTAACCTGCGCCAACAACCGCAACGGATTTTGGCAACGCGTTTAATTCAAATACGCCGTCAGAATCAATGCCGTATTCTGCGCCTTTAATTTCAGGGTGAGCAGGATAAGCTCCCGTTGCGATCAAAATATGATCTGCAGTGATTTTCTCGCCGTTTACTTCAACGGTGTGGGCATCAACAAATTTGGCAAAGCCTTTGATCACGTCCACGTTATTTTTGGCTAATACATTGTTATAAGAATTGTGGATACGTCCAATATAAGCCTGACGATTTTCCACTAACTTACTGAAATCAAAGTCTTTTACTGCAACATCAAAGCCATAATCTGGTGCATACAGGTTGATCGCTTCTGCCACTTGCGCGCCATACCACATCACTTTTTTCGGCACGCAGCCCACGTTTACACAGGTTCCGCCTAGTTCTTTTGCTTCAATAATGGCACATTTTTTGCCATAGCTTGCCGCACGGTTAATTGAAGCGATACCGCCACTTCCGCCACCAATGGCGATGTAATCATAATGTTTTGTCATTTTTAACTCCCTAAATTGGTGAATTGGGCTGTGAATGCGAAAAAGCCCATAATAAATCTGCGCTTATTTTGCCGAAAAATACGGAGTAAAGCGACTAATTAATCTAATCGGTAAATTCTTACTCTGGCGTAATCCATTCCACCTTCCAGCTGCCCGTGCCTTCTGGTACAAGGGTTTTGGTTAAATAAGGCAGAATTTTTTTCATTTGCGCTTCTAGCTGCCAAGGGGGATTAACCACAATCATTCCGCTTGCAGTCATTCCACGTTGATCGGAATCAGGACGCACCGCCATTTCAATTTGGAGAATTTTGCGAATGCCGGTGTTTTCCAATCCTTTTACAATACGCTTGGCTTGCTGACGTAGCACCACAGGATACCAAATGGCATAAATGCCCGTGGCAAAACGTTTCACGCCTTCTTCAATGGCTTTTACCACCAAATCATAATCTTCTTTTAATTCATAAGGGGGATCGATCAAAATCAGCCCGCGTCTTTCTTTTGGCGGTAAGGTAGCTTTAATTTGCTGAAAACCGTTATCGCGCTTGGTGGTAACATTATCAAATTCTTTGAAATTATTGCGTAATAATGGGAAATCCGCTGGGTGTAGCTCCGTTAATAACGCTCGATCTTGTGGACGCAATAAATGTGCGGCGATCAGCGGTGATCCTGCGTAATATCGTAGCGATTTGCCGCCATAATTCAGTTTCTTAATAAGGGCGACATAACGCGCCACTTCTTCGGGCATTTCTGTTTGATCCCACAAACGCCCGATCCCTTCTTTATATTCACCGGTTTTTTCAGCTTCATTGCCGAATAAGCGATAATGCCCCACACCGGCATGAGTGTCTAAATAATAAAAGCCTTTATCTTTTTGTTGCAGACTTTCAATAATCAGCATTTGCACAATGTGTTTTAGCACATCGGCAAAGTTGCCTGCGTGGAAGCTATGACGATAACTCAGCATTTGTTTGCCCTTAAAAATTTGATAAAAAAAGACCGCACTTTATTTTTGCGGATTATGATAGTTAAAACGAAGGGCGAACATTCTGGCTCGCCCTGTGTCATCAAAGAACTACTTGATGACAATTTATTTGGCTAAAATCGCTTGCAAGGCTTGGTAAATAGACTGTGCTTGATTACCTGAAAGCGCATTGCCGTCTTCATCGCTAATCACCACTGCACTTTGTCTGCCTAAATCAGAAAGTTGCATTGCATACTCCCCTTTTTCTAATTCAGCGGCAGCCACGCCAAATCTCGCCCATTCTGTTTTTTCTAATGGACTATATTTTAATTCACGATAGCCACGCCCCGGATTTTCTGACGTGGTTTCAAATCCTACTTGATTTAACGCTCCACGCAGACGTTGCCACGCTTGGTTAAAAGGTGCATTTAACGCTAATGCCGCACGACCGTTTATATCTGTGGTTAATTGCGTTTGAATTGGCGTTACTGCAGTGCTATTTAATTCACTTTGCTGTTTACGATACGCCGTATTTAACTCACCGATCAGCTGATTTAAACGATCAGACGTATAACGCTGCTTTTGCGCCACCGTTGGGGTAAAAATAATATTATCGCGCTTCATTTGCAGAATTGACACCACCAACGCACTCGCCCCTTGATATTGCACTTGCTCAATCAAATAACGAATTTGTGTGTCGCCAATATCATCGGCACGCCCCGTTGCCGCCCAACTGGTTTCGATACGATTATCTTGATATTGATAAGTAATCCCTTGTTCTTTTAATAAACGTGCTACTTGATTTAAGCTATAAACTGCTTCTTTCGATGAGGGATAAACAATCAAAGAACGCTCACCGTCAAACTGTGCAATGGAATTATTAATCACTGCGATTGGTGTGCTTGGTGGGCGAATATCCACTTTTTGATGTGCTTGTTTATTAAGCTGCGGCAATGCATAAGTGTTATCTTGTGCAGGTAAATTTACCCCACCGCTTGCTAGGGGTGCAAAAACCACTTGCTGTTCAGCGTATTTTTCAAAGTTATCATTAGCTTGCTGTTTACTTTCATTGCTTGCTGAACAAGCCACTAATGTCATTAAAATTGGCGTGCTTAATAACCACTTTTTCATCAATTTATCCTCAAGGTTAAACAAATTTCATTGCCAGTTTTGACAATCAGAATGCAGAAAAGTTTAAGGGGCATTGACTGCTCAACACCCCTCAGTGGATTTTTACTAAAAATTATAACAATCCTGCAATTTTCAAGGCTTCAATCACTTTTGGTTGTGCCGCTTCACTTAATGTTGTCAGTGGTAAACGCAACACTGGCTCTGGAATTAAACCTAATTTATAAGCCGCCCATTTCACAGGAATTGGGTTAGATTCAACAAAAAGATCTTTGTGTAATGCCATTAAACGCTGGTTGATCACCTCTGCTTCATCAAATTTACCCGCTAAAGCAAGCTCACACATTTTCGCCATATCTGCGGCAGCGATGTTATTTGTTACCGAGATCACCCCTTCACCGCCAGCTTTGATACTTTCTAACCCTGTCGCATCATCACCACTTAACACGATGAAATCTTCACCTGCAAGCTGTTTAATTTTCGCTACACGGCTCACATCACCTGTTGCTTCTTTGATTGCCACAATATTATCAATCTGTGCTAAACGCCCCACGGTTTCAGGCTGCATATCGCTGCCTGTACGCCCCGGCACGTTATATAAAATTTGTGGTAAATCTGTGCATTCTGCAATCGCTTTAAAGTGTTGATACATTCCTTCTTGCGTTGGTTTGTTGTAATAAGGCACAACAGATAAACAACCCGCAACGCCACTGCCGTTTAATAATTTTGTCATTGTAATGGCTTCACTGGTGGCATTTGCGCCCGCACCAGCAATTACAGGGATACGTCCATCGGCAAATTCAACGGTCTTTAGAATTGTTTTAACGTTTTCCTCTATGCTTAATGTGGCAGATTCCCCTGTTGTTCCCACAGACACAATACCGTGCGTTCCCGCAGCGATGTGGTACTCAACCAATTTTTTTAGTGCGTCAAAATCAACCTCACCGTGTGAGTCCATAGGGGTAATCAACGCGGTAATACTACCGTAAAATAAAGGATTCGTTGCTGACATAAAGACCTCCGAATTATTTTTGTTATGTCTATTGAGTTTGCTTGAAAAAGTTTGTTTAAGATCGCTAAAATAACCAAAATTTGCAAGCAATTTTTTGCATTTTTTCTCAATAACATCAAATTTTTAAGGATATTTACTATGCAAACATTAAAAGCGGGCGATTTTGCCCCGCACTTTGCTTTACTAGACCAAAATGAGCAACGGGTTTCGCTTACCGATTTTAAAGGCAAAAAAGTCTTGGTTTATTTCTACCCCAAAGCACTCACCCCGGGTTGTACCACGCAAGCCTGTGGATTGCGTGATAGCAAAGCGGAACTGGAAAAACTCAATGTCGTGATTCTTGGCATTAGCCCCGATAGCCCGAAAAAGCTCGCTAATTTTACCGAGAAAAAAGCCTTGAATTTCACGCTCCTTTCCGATGAAGATCACCAAGTCGCTGAACAATTTGGCGTATGGGGCGAGAAAAAATTTATGGGAAAAACCTATGACGGCATTCATCGCATTAGCTTCTTAATTGATGAACAAGGCAAAATCGAAAAAGTCTTTGAGAAATTTAAAACCGGTGAGCATCATCAAGTGGTGCTAGATTATTTAACACAAAAATAATCTCTGACGGCTCAAATTAAAGTGCGGTGCAAATTTTTTAAATTTTTCCACCGCACTTTATTTTTTGTGATTTTTATTAATGAGCTTTTTTACAACTCGCCAAAATATCCAAATCCTTTTGATACACGTCCGTTTTTAAATTCATATCCATCATTCCAATCACGGTGCTAAATAAATTGTCGTGGGAATAATGTTGGGCGCTGGCATTGTGCCGCAGGCACTCTAAATCCACACCTTCATTTTGCTGCCACGTTTTGGAAAACCAAAAGAACATCGGCACTTTGGTTTGATAATCTGGCGCGATAGCATAAGGCGTGCCGTGCAGATAAATGCCGTCTTCACCAAGGGATTCACCGTGATCTGACACATAATATACCGCACTTTCCAAATCATCACGGTGTTCCAATTTTTGGATCACTTGATCAAGGAAGTTATCAATATACAAAATGCCGTTATCGTAAGTATTCACTAATTGTTCGTTGCTACAAGTTTGAATTTCGTTGGTGTCGCAAGTTGGTACAAACTTCTTAAATTCAGGCTTGTAACGTTCATAATAGGTCGGTCCGTGGCTGCCGATGGTATGCAAAATCAGCACCGTATCTTTTTGGCTTTCGTTGAGAATTTTGTCGAAATCTTTCAGCAAAATCTCGTCTAAACATTCGCCGTCCGTACAGTATTCTGGCGTTTTCATATTGGTAACTTCATTTGGCACACGCAAGCAAACGCCTTTGCAATCGCTGTTATTATCTAGCCAGAAAATGTTCACGTCCGCACGTTGTAGCACATCGAGCAAATTGTCCATTTTTTGTGCTTTGCCACCATTGTATTGGGCTTGAGTGAGATAGGAGAACATACAAGGCACGGAAATGGCGGTTGATGTGCCACAGCTGGAAACGTCCGTGAAATTGATGATGTCTTTGCCACGCGCTGCCAGTTTTGGGGTGGTTTGGCGTGCATAACCATTTAGCCCCCAGTTTTGCGCACGCGTGGTTTCACCCACCACAATCACGGTGAAATGGCGATATTCATCAGGTTTGGCTTGTTGTGCATCTAAACCGATTTGTTCATAAGGGCGATTGGCTTCACGCACGCGTTTCACTTTATTTACGCCTGCACTAATGAAATTAGACGGTACAAGCAAGCTCACAACGGGCTTATTATTGCGAACAAAGGCGGCGTAATCTTGATAAAAACCTTTCGCAATGCCCCAAATCACCACGCCAGAAAGGGCGATCAAGCCCACGCGCAAACCAAACTCTTTCCACCAAGTGCGGTAATCCACTTTCACCATAATGTATAAAATGGCTGGCAACACGCCAAAAACGGCGATCCAAGTGAGATATTGCCAAGTGAGCATACGAACACTTTCCGCAGGCGTGGTTTGCAGCACATTTTCGAGCATATCCGTGGTGAAATGCACATCATAAAATAAGGCTTGATAGCCAATGGCAGCGCTAATAATCAGCAACAGCGGAATAATCACTTTGTGCAAAATAGGCAAAGCAAAAAGCTGAAAAACCGCATTTAGCGTAAAGAAAATAAAGACGGGAACGGTGAGAAGAAAATAATCTTCAGGTTGACCCGCAAATGGGTGCAGCGCCCACACTTTTTTGTAAAATGCAATATTTAGCACTAAAGTAAAATAAAGCGCAACCAGTGCAATAAGGGTTGAGCTTTTTAATTTAAACCGAGAAAATAACATAAAAAGAATCTCCTAATTTTAAGATTATCATTGAATAGTCGTTGAATTAGTCAAATAAAAAATTAAAAAGTTCTTTACGAAAACTTACAAATAAAATGAGGAAAAAATGAACATCAGCCAAGCAGCCGAGAAAGCAGGTTTATCTGCCAAGCAAATTAGGGATTATGAAAAAGCGGGATTATTGCCTGAGGCGCAACGCACTTTATCGGGTTATCGCTTTTATTCTGAGCAGGATTTAAGCCAGCTGCGCTTTATTAGTAACGCGCGTAAAGTGGGATTTTCATTGCAACAAATTCGCGAATTGTTAAGGTTAAATAGTGATCCGAATCGCACTAGTCGCGAAGTAAAAGCCATTACAGAACAACATATTACAGAGCTAAAAGACAAAATTGCTAGCTTACAAGAAATGCTGGATTTATTGCAGCGCTGGCATTGTTCTTGCCAAGGAAATGATAGCCCTGATTGTTCTATCCTTTCAGGGCTAACGGAAAAAACGAAATTATAGGCGTTTGTAGGTTAAGAAATAATAGCAGCTTACGGCTAAAAATGAGCAGCCGACCATGGTTAAAAGCATTGGCGCGGCGCTGTTAATTTTCATTAATGCAACAAGCGATCCCACACAAGCACCCGTGCCGAAACGCACACTACCTACCATTGAATTCGCTGTGCCAGCCATTGCAGGGAATTTTTCTAAAATTGATGCCATTGCATTTGAGCTAATGAGTGAATTCTGCCCAACAAACAGTGCTACGCCAATAGCCATTGACCAAAAGCCAAGATCGAAAAACACTACTAATAATAGCCAAATCGCCGCAAGAAATTGAATGATCAAACCTGTTTGCAACATTTTTTCTGCGCCGACTTTGGTTACCAAGTGCCCGTTTAAAAACGAACCTAAGGTCATCACGCTAATATTTAGCATAAAGAAATAACCAAAGTTTTGTTCTGGAATACCATAAATGCCGATATATACGATCGATCCTGCGGTTAAGAATGCAAACAAGCCACCAAAGCCAAAGGCGCTCATAAACATATAACCCAGCACTTCTTTTTTCTGCCATAAATTGACGAAATTGCGCACTACAATGTTTAAGCGTAAAGGAATGCGGTTTTCTTTTTTATGGGTTTCAGGAATGATGAAAAACACCAGCAAGGTACTCAACGCGCCCATTACCGCAATCACATAAAAGATCGAGTGCCAATGGAAATAAGTTACCAAATAGCCACCAATAATTGGCGCAACCAGTGGGGCGATCATAAACACAAGGGTGATTGTGGACATTGTGCGTGAAAGTTCATTTTTACTGAAAAGGTCGCGTAACAATGCGCCCACTAAAACCACGGGCGCTGCGCCAAAAAAGCCTTGCATAAAGCGTAGCACGGTAAAACTACCAATTTGATTGATTGTCGTGAGAATTAACGCAGTAATGGCACTGACAATTACGCCTAGCAGAATAATGGGTTTACGCCCATAGCTATCGCCCACAGGTCCCCAGAAAAGCTGCCCCGCCGCCATACCGTAAGCGAAAAAGGTTAGGGTATGTTGAATTTGTTCAGGGCTAACGTGCAAATCTTGCGACATTCGCAAAAAGGCAGGCAAATACATATCTACCCCAAGCGGTGGCAACATTGAAAGTAGCCCAAGGGTCAAAATGAAAATAAAGCTGGGTTTATGAATCGTTTTTTCGCTCAAAATGCTATCCTTATTTTAATGCGTTTAATTCTTCTACGCTTAAAGGGCGGTATTCCCCTTCTTCTAATTGCTCATCTAGCACCACATCGCCAATTTTCCAACGGTGCAGCCCAATCACTTTGTTGCCTAAGGCGGCAAACATTCGTTTTACTTGATGATAACGCCCTTCGCTTAGGGTGAGATTTACATTGTAATCATCAATAATTTCAAGTTTAGCAGGCTTGGTAGGGTGTTTTTCACCACGCAATAAAATGCCTTCGGCGCAGGCTTGTTGATAATGATTTTCTACGGGATCGGCAAGGGTAACCAAATAAGTTTTCTCGCAATGATGCTTTGGTGAAGTGATGCGATGCGACCACTGCCCATCATCAGTGAGCAACACCAGCCCTGTGGTATCCACATCTAGCCGTCCTGCACTGTGCAATTTGCCGGCAAGGGGATAATCAAAGAATTGATAAATTGTTGGATAATCGCCGTCATCATTGGAACAAACATAGCCTTGCGGTTTATTTAGCATAATATAATGCCCCGCTTCAAACCAAGTAAGGCGTTCACCATCAAAGTAAATCTCATCTTCCGCACTCACTTTGGTTGCGCCGTTTTTCTCAATTTTTCCGTTAATTTGCACCGCACTTTGGCGTAGGGCTTTATTGGCTTGAGAGCGCGTCAGCCCTGTTTGTTCGGCTAAAAATTTATCTAATCTCATTGCGTGATTTTCTCGTTTATAAAAACGAAACATTGTACAACATCTCGGCATAAAACCCTAGTTGAGCCGAAAACAAAAGTGCGGTTGATTTTGTGAATGAATTGTAAATAATGTGTTGTAAATCACAGATTTTCTGATTTTTTCGCCTATAATAGGGCGTTGAATTATTCTCACAACCTTTTCAAATTGTTATAAGGACTGTTTTATGGACGCACAATTACGCCAAGCGGCGCTTGATTTCCACGAATTTCCAAAGCCGGGAAAAATTGAAGTTACCCCAACCAAATCTCTCGCCACACAGCGTGATCTTGCTTTAGCTTATTCACCGGGAGTGGCAGAGCCTTGTTTAGAAATTGAAAAAGATCCTGCCAATGTTTATAAATACACCGCTCGCGGCAATCTCGTTGCGGTAATTTCTAATGGAACGGCGGTGCTAGGCTTAGGTAATATCGGCGCCTTAGCAGGCAAACCCGTAATGGAAGGGAAAGGCGTGCTATTTAAAAAGTTCGCTGGCGTAGATGTGTTTGATATTGAAATTGATGAAAAAGATCCTGATAAATTAGTAGAAATTATCGCCGCACTTGAACCAACTTTCGGCGGCATTAACCTTGAAGACATCAAAGCCCCAGAGTGTTTTTACATTGAACAAAAATTGCGTGAGCGAATGAATATTCCCGTATTCCACGATGATCAGCACGGCACAGCCATTATTTCAGCTGCGGCGGTGATCAACGGTTTACGCATTGTGAATAAAAAAATTGAAGACGTAAAATTAGTGGCATCGGGCGCAGGTGCGGCGTCTATTGCTTGCTTGAATTTGCTCGTTTCCCTTGGAATGAAAAAAGAACACATCACCGTGTGCGATTCCAAAGGCGTGATTTTCAAAGGCCGTGATGAGCGAATGGACGAAACCAAAAAGCTTTACGCCATTGAAGATAACGGCACGCGCACCTTGGCAGATGCAATGCCGAATTGTGATATTTTCCTTGGCTGTTCCGCAGCGGGCGCATTAACCCAAGAAATGGTTAAAGTGATGGCACCAAATCCGCTAATTCTTGCCTTGGCGAACCCAGAACCTGAAATTTTACCGCCACTTGCTAAAGAAGTTCGCCCTGATGCCATTGTTTGTACAGGCCGTTCAGACTACCCGAACCAAGTAAATAACGTGCTTTGTTTCCCATTCATTTTCCGTGGTGCATTAGATGTGAGCGCCACCACCATTAATGAAGAAATGAAATTAGCCGCGGTGTACGCCATTGCGGATCTCGCCTTGGCGGAGCAAAGCGAAGTGGTTACTTCCGCCTATGGTGGCGCAGAAATTTCTTTTGGACCAGATTACATTATTCCAAAACCGTTTGATCCACGTCTTATCGTAAAAATTGCACCAGCTGTTGCAAAAGCAGCAATGGATAGTGGGGTGGCAACTCGCCCAATTGAAGATTTTGATGCCTATTTAGAAAAACTTACTCAATTCGTTTACAAAACGAATTTATTTATGAAACCTGTGTTCGCCCAAGCGAAACAAGACAAAAAACGTGTCTTACTGACAGATGGTGAAGAAACGCGCGTGCTTCACGCCGTGCAAGAAATTGCCACTTTAGGCATTGCACAACCGGTGTTGCTAGGACGTACGCACATCATCAAAGAAAAAATCAAAAAACTTGGCTTGCATCTTGAAGTAGGACGTGATTTTGACATTATCGACATCGAAAACAATCCTTACTATGACGAATGCTGGCAACGTTATCACGACAAGCTAAAACGCCAAGGAATGACGCCATCAGGCGCAAAACGTAAAATGTTGCATAATCCGACCGCACTTGGCACGGTGTTGTTAGAACTTGGCAAAGCCGATGCAATGCTCTGCGGATTGGTTGGGCCTTATGCTTCTCACTTAGGCGCAATCAAAGATTTCACGGGTGTGAAAGCAGGCGCAATTCCTGCTACTGTAAATGGTTTGGTGTTACCAACAGGCAACTTGTTTATCGCCGATACATTCGTTAATCCAAATCCAACGGCAGAAGAATTAGCGGAAATCACCTTAATGTCTGCGGCAGAAGTTCGCCGTTTTGGTATTGAGCCACAAGTGGCGCTGGTTTCTCATTCTAACTATGGTAGTTTCAATGATGAAAATGCAGTGAAAATGCGTGAAGTGTTAAAACTTGTGCGTGAAAAAGCGCCAGAATTAATCATTGACGGCGAAATGCACTGCGACATTGCGCTTTCCGAAAGTTTACGCAACGAAGTGATGCCAGATAGCCCGTTAAAAGGCGCGGCAAACTTGCTAATTATGCCAACAATGGAAGCGGCGCGTATCAGCCTTAACTTGCTACAAGGCACGGCAACGCCAATCACCATTGGGCCAATCTTAATGGGCGTAAATAAAACCGCACATATTTTAACCTCAGCGTCTTCTGTTCGCCGTATTATTAATATGGTGGCGGTCGCCGCAGTAAAAGCACAGCAAGAAGCTTAAAAAAGAAAAAATAGTTAGGGCAGATTT
>NZ_JBMMGT010000010.1:0-78361 GCF_049366555.1 Avibacterium volantium
CAAAATCATATTACGCTGAAGAGCCTTATCCTTCCTATGATGAAGAGGAATGTGAAGATGAAGAGGAATGTGATGAAGAATAAAAAAGCGGCATTGCGCCGCTTATTTCTTACCTAACGATTTTTCTTGCATTGCTCTACATAATCGCCCCATACGCTAAGTGCTATTCTACGATCATCAAGATATTCAGCCTTGTTATAAATGCCCCTAATCCCATTAATTTGATGTGATAGACAAAGTTCAACAACATCAGGATAAATTTTTCTACCGTGCAAATAAGTACTTGCGATTTTCCGCATTCCGTGCGCTGTAAGTTTACCTTTATACCCCAACCTAATAAGAGCAGAATTTGCGGTCTGCGAACTCATAGATCCCTTTTTATATTTCACATAACTAGGGAAAATATACGGGCTATTTTCACTCAAAGATTTCAGTTTATCCAAGAGCTGCAAGCATTGATGAGATAAAGGAATTAAATGCTCTTTTCTCTTTTTCATTCTATCTGCTGGTATAAACCACAATCCCTTATCAAAATCAACTTCTTTCCATTTTGCTTCTGCAGCTTCTTTCGGTCTAGTCATTGTAAGTAATTGCCATTCAATCAAATATTTAGTTTTAAGCTTAATATCTGAATCATTGAGTTTATCAAATAATTCTGGCAGTTCTTCAGGTAAAATATAAGGATTCTCACCTTTTCCTAATTTGTAAAAGGCTTTCATCAAATTTGAGCAGGGATTATTCTCAATCAAAAATAATGAATGCTGCGCATAAGTAAGCAAAGCATTTAAAAGCTTAATGGATTTTCTTAAGGTTTCGTGCTTGCCAGCAATATAAATTTTTTCAAGCACAGGCATAACTGATTGAGGTTTTATTTTATTAATGGGCAATTTACCCAAATCAGGTAATAAATAGAGAGAAATAATGCTTGAATATTTTAACAATGTTTTTTCTGTTACTTCTTCTTTTTTTCGCTCTTTCCATTTTATAAATACACTCTCAAAAATGCTTTCTGATTTCTCATTATCCTTGCTCTTTTTTTTATCAAAATATTCGGCAGGATCAATCTTATCAACTAATAATAGTCTATATTCATCTGCCATTTGCCTTGCTTTTGTAAGGCTAACTAAAGGATAGGAACCAAAAGATTTTTTAACTCGCTTTTTGGTTACTGGGTGATAATAGATAAAAACCCAATTTTTGCCAAAATTTCCGCTCTTACCTCCCTTTAATCTAAGGTATAAATTTTCACCATCAGAAACCTGCACTTCAGCTTTTCCAGCTGGAACCGTCAGACTTTTAATTTTGCTATCAGTAAGTAAATTTCTAGCCATTGTTTTAAACTTCCATTTAAAGTCAAAAGTTAAAATTTAGATCCCCCAGAAACAGATCCATTATTCAGGGGAACTATTGGGGATCTAAATACGTTTACAATGACAAACTTTTATTTACTAGGCGAACATATCAAAAAACATCAAATCTATGTTTTTACTGATATTTTTTACAGGACGAACGTTATTTTACAAGTTGGCTGGTGCCCCCAACAGGACTTGAACCTGTGACCAATCGATTATGAGTCGACTGCTCTAACCGACTGAGCTATGGGGGCGGTAAGAGTGTGCTGATTATAGTGAAATATCCCAGCAAAGTCTATCATTCACCAATTATGCGACTTAAATTTGAACAAAAAAGCCTGATTAATAAATCAGGCTTTTATTTAAGATAAATTGTCCTTACTCATCTAAGAAACTACGCAGGGTTTCTGAACGGCTTGGGTGGCGTAGTTTGCGTAAGGCTTTGGCTTCAATTTGACGGATACGTTCACGGGTTACATCAAATTGTTTACCCACTTCTTCAAGCGTGTGATCCGTGTTCATATCAATACCAAAACGCATTCTTAACACTTTAGCTTCTCTTGGCGTCAAGCCCTCTAGCACTTCGTGTGTTGCAGCTTTCAAGCTCTGTGCCGTTGCAGAATCCAATGGTAATTCTAACGTGCTATCTTCAATGAAATCACCTAAGTGGGAATCGTCATCATCACCGATAGGGGTTTCCATTGAAATTGGCTCTTTGGCAATTTTTAGCACTTTGCGGATTTTATCTTCCGGCATTCCCATTCTTTCTGCTAATTCTTCCGGTGAAGCCTCACGCCCCATTTCTTGCAACATTTGACGCGAAATGCGGTTCAATTTGTTGATGGTTTCAATCATATGAACTGGGATACGAATGGTTCTCGCTTGATCCGCGATCGAACGCGTAATTGCT
Source organism: Avibacterium volantium (assembly GCF_049366555.1). GTDB lineage: Bacteria > Pseudomonadota > Gammaproteobacteria > Enterobacterales > Pasteurellaceae > Avibacterium > Avibacterium volantium_A. Next base: position 2,263 of record NZ_JBMMGT010000010.1, read on the forward strand.
TGACGAATCCACCAAGTCGCATAAGTTGAGAATTTATAACCACGGCGATATTCAAATTTATCCACCGCTTTCATCAAGCCAATGTTACCTTCTTGAATAAGATCCAAGAATTGTAAACCACGGTTGGTATATTTTTTCGCAATAGAAATCACTAAACGCAAGTTTGCTTCAACCATTTCTTTTTTCGCACGGCGTGCTTTTAATTCACCTTGTGAAACCGCATCGCAAATATCACGAATTTGGCTAATGGTTAAACCGGTATCTTGTTCGATCTGCCCTAACTGAGTAATAGCCTGACGAATAGGTTCTTCATACTGAGCTAATTTTTCAGACCAATTTTTTCCTGCATTTAAGGCTTTTTCTAGCCACGCATCTTTGGTTTCGTGTCCAATAAATTCTTTTTGGAACGTGCCTTTTGGCATTTTAGCGTTATCTACTGCCATTTTTTGGATATGACGTTCCTGCTGGCGTACGCGTTTCATCATATCGCGCATAGATAACACCAACATATCAAATTGTTTTGGCACTAGACGGAATTGTGTGAAGATCTCTGCTAAAATTTGAATTTGATCTCTTGCTTGTTTTTTATGACGACCGTGTTTTTCGATAGTATCTAGGGTTTTCTTGTGTTGCGCTTTTAGGGCTGCAAATTTTTCACGCGCCACTTCAGGATCAATGCTGTTATCAGAATCACTGTCATCGGAAGAGTTGCTCTCATCGCTTTCTTCATCTTCGTTTTCATCATCTTCCATTGAACCTGTTGAAACGCTTTCTTCATCATCTTCATCAGAAAGCATTTCGTGTTCATCTGATGCAGCTTCTTCAACGGCTGCATTGGGATCAACAAAACCTGTGATGAGATCCGCCAAACGCATTCCGCCTTCTTCCACTAACGCATATTGACGCAAGAGATCATTCAAGGCTTCTGGATAAGCAGCCACGGCAGTTTGTACTTCATTAATCCCTTCTTCAATGCGTTTGGCAATGTCAATTTCCCCTTCGCGGGTCAAAAGCTCCACGCTCCCCATTTCACGCATATACATACGCACGGGATCGGTGGTTCGCCCTAACTCTGCTTCCACGCTAGATAACACTTGAGTGGCTTCTTCTACCGCATCTTCATCAGTGATATTTTCATTTAACATCAAATCATCGGCATCAGGTGCAGTTTCTAACACTTGAATGCCCATATCATTGATCATTTGAATGATGTCTTCAATTTGATCTGCATCGACAAGTTCTTCTGGCAAATGGTCATTCACTTCAGCATAAGTAAGATAACCTTGCTCTTTCCCTTGTGCGATTAACAGTTTTAATTGAGATTGTGGATTTTGCTCCATATCCATATTATATATCCGCCTCGATGTGTAATTGTGGGAGATAAAATGGCTTTAATTTTATCACCCTTATGTTGGATTAACTATTTATTTTGCTGTTTTTTCAATAATAATTGTGCGAGCGCCTGCCGTTCTTGCTCATTTAAGCCCTCTGTGCGCTCTTTTGCGATAAGCATTTCGATATTTTTATCCATCAACTGCAAATAAAAATAACGTAGGGTTTCACGAAATGTTTCTTCGATTTTATCCTCATCGACTAAATGATCCCACACGGCAAGAATTTCAAGGGGGCGAAAATGTTCCGTATCACGGTAATGTTCTAAAATTTGTGCGGTGGTAATCCCCACACGCTCACGGCAAAGTGCGGTGATTTTTTCAAACAAATCTAGCCCTGCTTCATTGAGTACCGATAGAACACTTAAATTTTCTGGCACAATTTGGATCAATTCAGGATTTTGCAACAGTAATGCAATCAACACGCGCATTGGCGTGCGTTTCACCGCATTTTGTTTCGGCGATGAGGAATGATTTTCTTTTTGTGCTGGGATTAAATGCTCTATCTGCGTTTCATTAAAAATCCCCAATTTTTGCGCCAAAAGCTGACGCAATGATAAACGCAGTAATTCGCCCGGAATTCGGTTAATCAATGGCACAGCAAGGGCTGCAAGTTTTCCCTTGCCCTCTTTACTGGAAAAATCCACCTGTGAACTTAGGGTAGAAAACAGAAAATCGCTCAACGGTTGTGCCTGACGAATATAGTCCTCAAAGCCGTCTTTGCCATATTGGCGAATAAAGGTATCGGGATCTTCCCCATCGGGCAGAAAAATAAACTTAATTTGCCGCCCGTCTTCTAAAAAAGGCAGCGCATTTTCCAGCGCACGCCACGCGGCATCACGCCCTGCTCGGTCTGCATCGTAACAACAAATAAGCTGTTCGGTGGAACGAAATGCAAGCTGAATTTGCTCCGGTGTGGTGGCCGTGCCTAATGATGCCACGGCATAATCCACGCCAAATTGCGCCAGTGCCACCACATCCATATAGCCTTCCACCACCAGCAACATTTCAGGGCTGTCATTTACTTGTAATGCTTCAAACAAGCCGTAAAGCTCACTACCTTTGTGGTAAGTCATACTTTCTGGCGAGTTCAAATATTTCGGCTTTTCATCACCCAACACCCGTCCGCCAAAGGCAATGGTTCGCCCACGGCGATCACGAATAGGAAACATAAGACGATTACGAAAACGATCGTAAACATCTTGTTTTTCATTGCGCGATAACATTCCTACATCAAACAATTTTTGCCGATCTTCTTGATTACGTCCAAACTGATTTAACACAGCATTAAATTGGTTCGGCGAAAAACCAATTTGAAAGCGTTCAATCACTTCGGCGGATAAACCGCGTTTTTGCACATAGGATTGCGCAGGAATATTGTGCGGAAGTTGCTGATGATAAAACACCGCGATCTCTTGCATTAGCTGGTAAAGATCTTTCTTGGTACGATAATTGGCTTGTGGTTTATTCTTGCCATCAAAGTGCGGTGATTTTTCGTAAGGAATTTCTAAGCCTAAATGATTCGCCAGCTCTTCCACCGCTTCAATAAATTCCAGTTTTTCATATTCCATTAAAAAACTAATGGCATTACCGTGCGCGTGGCAACCAAAGCAATGGTAAAACTGTTTTTTCGGACTCACAGTAAAGGAAGGCGTTTTCTCGTGATGAAAAGGACAACAAGCCTGATATTCACGCCCTGCTTTTTTCAGCTTAACCCGTGAATTAATCAATTCGACAATGTCAGTTCTGGCAAGAACATCATCAATAAATGAACGTGGAATATGGCCTGCCACAATAATTTCCTCTCGTTTTCAATCAACACAGAATTTAGCAAGATAGAGCTAAGATAATAAGAAATGGTGCAGCTAAAAACAACAAAACCGTGATTCCAAAAGGTTTCACGGCCTGCTTAACTCGAGTTTAATTAAAAAAATTTTTAATTAGTATAAACGTACGTTACGTGCATTTTCACGAGCAACGCGTTTTGCGTGGCGTTTAGCACGAGTTGCGTTTTCACGTTTACGAATTGTTGTTGGTTTTTCGTAAAATTCACGGCTACGAACTTCCGCTAAGATTCCCGCTTTTTCACAAGCGCGTTTGAAACGACGTAATGCTACGTCAAATGATTCATTTTCACGAACTTTAATTACCGGCATAAGCCATCACCTCAATATGGATTAATATTTTGCAAAATTTAGACCGTTTCGTTTCGATAAACGGCTTATTCAAATTAATAAGGGTGGCAATTTTAATTCAAATTAACCGCAAAAGCAAAGAAAAGATCCAATTTTTGTTGAAATTCTGCCTTTCCCTAAACGGAAAAATGATCGCCAACTGGTGAAAATACAATAAACAGGGTAAAATCAGCCAAGTTTTTCCCATATAAAAAGAGAGAAAAAATGCGAATTTTAGGCATTGAAACATCTTGTGATGAAACAGGTGTGGCGATTTATGATGAAAATGATGGGCTTATCGCCAACCAACTTTACACCCAAATTGCGTTGCATGCCGATTATGGTGGCGTTGTGCCAGAATTAGCTTCGCGCGATCACATTAGGAAAACTGCCCCCCTTATCCAAGCGGCATTGCAAGAAGCCAATTTATCAGCGCAAGACATTGACGGCATTGCCTACACTTGCGGGCCGGGCTTAGTGGGGGCATTATTAGTGGGTTCAACCATTGCTCGTTCTCTTGCCTATGCGTGGAATGTGCCAGCCATTGGCGTTCATCATATGGAAGGGCATTTGCTCGCGCCAATGTTAGAAGAAAATGCACCGCACTTTCCTTTTGTCGCCTTGCTTGTTTCAGGTGGACATACTCAGCTTGTGCGCGTAGATAGCGTAGGGCAATATGAGGTGCTAGGCGAAAGCATTGATGATGCAGCAGGCGAAGCCTTTGATAAAACCGCAAAATTGCTCGGTTTAGACTACCCTGGCGGCGCAGCTTTAGCACACTTAGCGGAAAAAGGTACGCCAAATCGCTTTACCTTTCCGCGTCCAATGACCGATCGCCCTGGGCTAGATTTCAGTTTTTCAGGCTTAAAAACCTTTGCAGCAAACACCATCAATCAAGCGATTAAAGAAGAAGGCACGCTCACTGAACAAACCAAAGCGGATATTGCTTATGCTTTCCAACAAGCGGTGGTGGAAACCTTAGTGATCAAATGTCGCCGCGCCTTGCAAGAAACGGGTTTTAAACGCTTAGTGATCGCAGGTGGTGTGAGTGCGAATCAACAGTTGCGCCAAGCCTTGAGCGAATTAATGGCACAACTAGGCGGCGAAGTGTTTTATCCGCAACCACAATTTTGTACCGATAACGGTGCAATGATTGCCTACACTGGCTTTTTACGTCTTAAACACGGTGAACATTCCTCTTTAGAAATTGAAGTAAAACCACGCTGGGCAATGACTGAGCTGAGCGAAATAAAATAAAATAAGCTAAGCGAAATTAAACAAGCTGAGTGAAATTAAACAAGGATAATTTATGCAAAATCAACAATCTAACGCAATGCGCGCAGCTGGGATCGGCTGCGTTCTTATGCTTCTTCTTATCGCCTTTGCTTTGATTAAACTCCCTACCGCACAGGTGATGGATTACCTTACCCTTGCAGGCCAATGGGTGGGACAAGGCACAACCATTGGCATTTTAATGCTCGCTACCCTGCCACCACTAACGGGGCTGGTGTTTTACTTGATTTGGAAATGGCTAACAAAATAACCGCACTTTATTATGGCTAATTACTATGGCTAAACTTTATTTTTACTATTCTACGATGAACGCGGGGAAATCCACCACCCTGCTGCAATCAGATTACAACTACCGCGAACGGCAAATGAATACGCTAGTTTACACCGCGGCGATTGATGATCGCTTTGGCGTGGGCAAAGTGACTTCACGCATTGGCATTAGCCAGCAGGCGAAATTATTTCATAAGGAAACGGATCTGTTTGCCGAAATCGCCCTGCATCTTGAACAAGAAAGCCTGCATTGTATTTTGGTGGACGAAGCACAATTTCTCACCAAAGAGCAAGTTTATCAGCTCAGTGATGTGGTGGATAAATTACACATTCCCGTGCTGTGCTACGGCCTGCGCACGGATTTCCAAGCAGAATTGTTTGAAGGCAGCCAATACTTACTGGCGTGGGCCGATCAGCTGGAAGAATTAAAAACCATCTGCCATTGTGGGCGCAAAGCTAATTTCGTGCTACGTTTAAACGATCAAGGCGAAGTAGTCAAAGACGGCGCACAAATTCAAATCGGCGGCAATAATCACTACGTTTCCGTATGTCGCCGCCATTACAAAGAAAAAATTGAACAGGCATAAAATTCGCCATTTTTGCACCGCACTTTTCATTCAACGTTTCCAAATGTAAGGACGCACCTATGTGTGCGTCCGATTGGGCTATCGACACGGGCGGACACATCAGTCCGTCTAGCCATAAAAGGCAATTTTATTTCATCATAAAAGCTGATATATTGAGTCAAGTATTGAAATAAGGAGTCAACATGAAAAAAGAAGAAATGGGACATAATTTTCTTGCTCGATTAGGCAAAACGCGCTTACGCCCCGGTGGTCGCAAAGCCACAGAATGGCTGATTGCTAACGGCGATTTTAACGCCAATAAAAAAGTATTAGAAGTGGCGTGCAATATGGGAACCACCGCCATTGAGCTAGCAAGCAAATTCGGCTGTCATATCGAGGGCGTGGATCTTGATGAAAATGCCTTAGAGAAAGCCAGAAAAAATATCGCCGAAAAAGGGCTACAAGATAAAATTCACGTTCAACGTGCCAATGCAATGAAATTACCTTTTGCCGATAACAGCTTTGATATTGTGATTAATGAAGCAATGCTCACAATGTTGCCGGTGGAAGCGAAAATCAAAGCGGTGCGCGAATATTACCGCGTTCTCAAGCCCAACGGTTTCTTGCTCACTCACGATGTAATGCTCACCACGGACAATGCAGAAGAAGTAATCCAACAGTTGCGTGAAGCCATTAACGTTACCGTAACGCCATTAACAAAACAAAACTGGAAATCGCTCTTTTTAGAAGCGGGATTCCGCAACGTGGAAACCTATTCAGGCGAGATGACGTTACTTTCCCCAGCGGGAATGATTTATGACGAAGGCGTATTAGGCACGGCTAAAATTATCCGCAATGCGTTAAAAGCAGAAAACCGTCCGACATTCAAAAAAATGTTCAAGGTTTTCAATGATCCAGATAAAAAACTCGGCTTTATTGCCTTATGTAGCCAAAAATAACGAAAAAAATCCCCGCACTTTTAACACAACAAAGTGCGGGGATTTTTTATTTGGCTATCTAAGAATAAAAAATAGCCCCATTGGGCTATTTTCAACTAAGAGAACGATCTTTTTCTTGAACGCGATTTAAAGCCACCCTCATCAAAAGAGCGGTGGTTTTTTTCTTTAAATTTGCGATCCCCTTTGCCACGGGCAAAGCGATCATCAGAGCGTCCACGCCCTTTTCCGCCAAAGTTTTTTTCTTTTCCTTTTCCTTTGCCTTCACCACTTTTGGTTTCACCAAGGAAAGACATTTGCATTTGCTTGTTCATTACACGCGTTTTGGCGAAATGGTTGAGCAATTCTTTTGGCATTCCTTGTGGTAATTCAATGGTGGAATGGTTATCGTAAAGTTTGATATGACCAATGTAACGGCTGTTTATATCCCCTTCGTTAGCAATGGCGCCAACGATATGACGCACTTCCACGCCATCTAAACGACCTACTTCAATGCGATATAAATCCATTGGTTGTGGATTGCCATAACCACGACGTTCAGCGGAACGTGGATTTTCTCTGCGTCCATCACGATCACGGCGGGCGCGTTTGTCGATGGCTGGATCTGGCGGTAAAATTAATTTTTGTTTACCTTGTAAGAGCATTAGCATTGCGGCGGCAATGTCTTCTTGATCTTGGTCGGCGGTGAACAAGTCTTCAAGCAGGCTGCGGTATAACTCTAGATCGTGGTGTTCAAGCTGTTTTGTAATTTTGGTCACAAAATTTTTGCGACGACAAGCTTGTAATGCTTCGTGATTTGGCACTTCCACTTCATCAATCGGCTTTTTGGTGAGGCGTTCGATATTTTTGAGCAAGCGATTTTCTCTTGGCTCAACAAATAATAATGCACGTCCTGCACGCCCCGCACGCCCTGTACGCCCAATACGGTGCACATAACTTTCGGCATCTAGCGGTATATCATAATTTACCACAAGACTAATGCGTTCCACATCAAGTCCACGAGCGGCAACATCAGTGGCGACTAAAATATCTAGGCTACCGTTGCGTAGGCGATCGAGAGTTTGTTCACGCAGTTGTTGGGTCATATCCCCATTGAGTGCGGCGGCACGGAAGCCGTGTTTTTCCAATAATTCGGTAATATCAAGGGTAGCAGTTTTGGTGCGAGCAAAGATGATTGCCGCATCAAATTCTTCCACTTCAAGGAAACGCAAGAGAGCTTCATTTTTGCGGAAACCACGCACATACCAGCAACTTTGGGTAATATCTGGGGCATTTTTTTGGCTTGATTGAATTTTCACTTCTTGAGGATTATTCATAAAGCGTTTAGTAATACGGCGGATCGGCTCTGGCATTGTGGCAGAGAAAAGTGCGGTTTGATGCTGTTCTGGCAGTGCTGCCATTACGGTTTCAACATCATCAATAAAGCCCATACGCAACATTTCATCAGCTTCGTCTAACACGATGGCTTTTAATTCAGAAAGATCAAGGGTGTTGCGTCTAAGGTGATCTAAAATACGTCCCGGTGTTCCTACGACCACTTGCGCTCCTTGTTTTAAGGCACGCAGTTGAATGTCATAACGTTGTCCGCCGTAAAGGGTAACGATGTTGATCCCTTTGGCATATTTCATAAATTGTTCGCACGCATCAGCCACTTGAATAGCAAGCTCACGAGTGGGCGCCATAACTAGCATTTGTGGCATTTTTTTATTTGGCTCAATTTGGGCTAATAAAGGGAGAGAAAAGGCGGCAGTTTTTCCACTTCCGGTTTGCGCCATTCCAAGTACATCATCACCTGCGAGAAGGTGGGGAATACAAGCCTGTTGGATTGGCGAAGGGGATTCAAATCCCATATCTGTTACAGCATTAAGGATAAATTCAGGTAAACCTAAATCATTAAAGGTGATTTTTGTTTCAGTCATTAAAATACTCGAATATAAAAAGGAAAGCTCAATTACTTTCAGTTGCACAAAGCCTAGGTGTGGCGAAAAATCGCAGCTTTGCGGATAACATTGTTGAAAAGTTTTACGTTTTACAACACCAAATCTAGGCAAATGCCTAGCTTATTGTGCTTGTGTGCGTTTTAATTTCGCCAGTTCAAGCACTGCAAAACGATACTCAACAAAGTTATACACCTGATTCGCTATGGCCAATTTAAACAGGGTTTCTGCTTTTTCCCTTTGACCCAAATTGAGTTGTTGTTTTGCTAGATAAAAGTAGGTTTCGGTCAAAATCTCTGCGTACGACATTTTTTGTGTTTCAGCAAATTCCATTCCTTGCTGTTGCAGTTCATCGACAGACAACTGACCTAAATAATATTGCACAATATAACTGCCCCATTGCTTTTGCGAGAGCGCTGGTGCTTGTTGTGCTAACTGCTGTTTAGCCTTTTTAGGATTGGTTTCTAGTTCATTGAGATATAACCACAATGCACGGTAAGCATCACTTTTATCTTGTTGATAAAACTGTACTAAATCTTTCTGTGCAAGTGGGTAACGCGCTATATAATAAAAACCTAATCCACGATTAAATAGGCTATATTCATCATTTGGATTTAATTCCAATGCCGCATTAAATGCTTCTAACGCCTCATCATAATCTTCATTGATAAGCTGATAGACGCCCAAATAATTATAAAGTGCGGCGTTTTTTGGCTGAAAAATTAAAGACTGCAAAAAGTCATAACGCGCTAGCCCCCAAAGCCCAAGGGCGTCATACAACACGCCTCGTTCAAAATGCAAGGCAGCACGTTCTTTTTTATCAATTCCGCCAATTTGCAATACTTGGCTAATACGAGCAACCATTATTTCTTGCTCAATGTGGCTATTCGGTGTCTGCTCCGCAATAATCAATTTATTGTTTGCCATAAAGGGTTGAGAATTGACACAGCCTACAAGTAATAAGGCAACGCACCAGATTGAAAACAATCTGAGAGAGTTTATACGCCAATTACATTGCATCATTGTTTAGCCTTAGGTGTTAGCTCAAGTATGCCTGACTGGCAATGCCAGTCCATTTCCCGTTAAGGAAATTGCTCCCTAACTAGTAGGGAGCGGTATTTTTATTCTTGCTCACTCACTGCAACCACAACTTCTTCTGTTGAGGCAGCCTCTTGTTTTGGAGCAATATCTTTCATTGTTAAGCGGATACGACCTTGGCGATCAATTTCAACCACTTTCACGCTAACTTCTTGACCCACGCTTAAGTAATCACTGACTTTTTCTACACGTTCATCAGCGATTTGTGAAATGTGAACTAAGCCTTCTTTATTGCCGACTAAGGAAACGAACGCTCCGAAATCAGCAAGGCGAGTTACTTTACCTTGATAGATTGCGCCAGCTTCCACTTCCGCAGTAATGTCTTCAATGCGCGCCATCACTTCTTTCACCGCATTGTTATCTACCGCGGCGATTTTCACTGTACCGTCATCATCAATATCAATGGACGTACCAGTTTCTTCCGTTAAGGCACGAATTACTGCACCACCTTTACCGATCACATCTTTGATTTTCTTCGGATCAATTTTCATTGTGTGAATACGCGGTGCGAAGTCAGAAATTTCCGCACGCGGTGCAGGAATTGCTTGTTCCATCACACCAAGAATGTGCATTCTCGCGCCTTTTGCTTGGTTAAGGGCAATTTGCATAATTTCAGGGGTAATCCCTTCAATTTTGATGTCCATTTGTAATGCGGTAACCCCTTCGCGTGTACCCGCTACTTTGAAGTCCATATCACCTAAGTGATCTTCATCACCTAAAATATCAGAAAGCACAACAAATTTTTCATCTTCTTTTACTAAGCCCATTGCGATACCCGCAACAGCAGCTTTAATTGGTACACCTGCGTCCATTAAGGCCAATGATGCGCCACATACCGATGCCATTGATGATGAACCGTTAGATTCAGTGATTTCAGACACCACACGCACCACATAAGGGAATTCGCTCAAGCTTGGCATTACCGCAGCCACACCACGTTTTGCTAAACGACCGTGACCAATTTCGCGGCGTTTTGGCGAGCCGATCATACCCGTTTCGCCCACTGAATATGGCGGGAAGTTGTAGTGGAATAAGAAGTGATCAGTTTTTTCACCGGTTAATTCGTCAATGATTTGTGCATCACGTTCTGTCCCTAAGGTTGCCACCGCTAAGGCCTGTGTTTCACCACGGGTGAAAATCGCAGAGCCGTGCGTACGCGGTAACACGCCTGTGCAAATGTCTAATGCGCGCACGGTATCTACGGTACGGCCATCAATACGTGGCTCACCGTTTAGAATGCGTGAACGCACGATTTCACTTTCAAGTGCGGTAAGAATATCGACAATTTTTCCTTCGCTAAGGGTTTCATCTTCAGCGGTTAATTGGCTTACCACGTCTGCTTTAATCGCATCAATTTGTTCATAACGCGCTTGTTTTTCGGTGATACGATAAGCATCGCCTAAACGGCTTTCCGCAAGGGCTTTAACCTTATCAATTAGTGCTGTATCTGGTGCTGGTGGCTGCCAATCCCAACGTGGTTTTCCTGCTTCTTGGGCAAATTCTTTAATGGCTTCAATCACCACTTGTTGTTGCTGATGACCAAATACCACAGCAGCCAACATTTGTTCTTCGGTTAAAATGTCCGCTTCAGATTCCACCATTAATACGGCTTTATCTGTCCCTGCTACCACTAAGTCTAAACGACTTTGTTTTTGTTCGTTAGTGGTTGGGTTTAAGACGAATTGACCATCAATAAAGCCAACGCGTGCTGCGCCGATCGGGCCGTTAAATGGCACGCCAGAAAGGGTAAGTGCGGCTGAAGCACCGATCATCGCCACTAAATCAGGGCTAATTTGTGGGTTTACCGAAACCACGGTTGCCACAATTTGAATTTCGTTGAAAAAGCCTTCAGGGAATAATGGACGGATTGGACGATCGATTAAACGCGCCACTAAAGTTTCCCCCTCAGAAGGGCGGCCTTCACGTTTAAAGAACCCACCAGGGATACGTCCTGCTGCGTAAGTACGCTCTTGGTAGTTTACGGTTAATGGGAAGAAATCTTGCCCTTCTTTAACGTCTTTTTTCGCTACCACTGTTACGAACACGCTAGTGTCGTCCATACTCGCCATCACTGCCGCTGTGGCTTGACGGGCGATTGCACCGGTTTCTAAGGTTACTGTGTGCTGACCATATTTAAATTGTTTAACAATTGGATTCACAATATTTTCCTTCAAATAAAATGGAATAATTTGCGGAACATTCCGCACTCAATGCTTTAGGCGAAACAACAGGCTAACTGTTTGATTTCACCTTGTTTTCCCAATTGCGACTAGCAAAAATTCTCTCAAAAAGCACCGCACTTTGTCGGGTTGCGTAAGAGTATTTTTGATAGCCGCACGCCAACGGGAAAAGAAAAGCCCCGCTATTATACAGGGCTTTTGTGTTTATTGATACCGCTAAATGCGTTGATTTTAGGTTTATTCACCTTACCTAATTATTCTGCTTTTTCTGGTGGTAAAAAGCCAGATTTCACGTCTTTCATATTTGGCAAGTGGTGAGCAATCCCTTTATGGCAATCAATACAGGTTTTGCCGTCTTTAATCGCCATTGTGTGCATTTTTTCTGCTACGCCTTTTTGCAAGGTGAAATCCATTGCATCAAAATTATGACAGTTACGGCATTCTTGTGAATTATTGGCTTTCATTCTTGCCCATTCACGCTCTGCCATTTCTAAACGTGCTGCTTCAAATTTTTCTTTGGTATCCACTTTACCTGTAATATGCGCATAAACTTCTGTTGCTGCTTTAATTTTACGCACCCACTTAGGAATAAATTCGTGTGGCAAATGGCAATCCGCACAAATGGCTTTTACCCCAGTACGATTGACATAATGCACAGATTGACGATATTCAGGCACAACGTCGTTCATATGGCAACTAGAACAAAATTCTTCCGTATTGGTGTGTTCCAGCGCAGTATTAAAGCCGCCCCAGAAAATAATTCCAGCAATGAAAGAAAGGGTGATTAGCACGCCGACGGCAATACGACTTGGTGAGCGAAACCAATGCCAAAACTTTTTGATTAATTTCAACATTTTTATTCTCCGTAACCTTTCATCGGTTTGAATTCATTTGGCACGATTGGCTCAACGTCAGATTGTGAAACGTGGCACTGTAAACAGAAATAACGGCGTGGTGAGGTTTCACCGCCTACGATATTACCATCACGATCCATAAAATGCGTTGGGCTAATGCGTGTTGCGCCAGTAATGCGAGAAGCTTCCACACTGTGGCAGTTTAAGCACTGATTCACATTTTTTGTGACTTGATAATTTTTCACGCTATGTGGAATCGTTGGTGGCTGATTCACATAGTTAAGTGGTGGTAGCTCGCTTTGTTTTGGTACATTGTGAAAAGCCGGTTTCACATCTTCAGCTGCCCCTTGCAGATAGTTGTCGATTTTGTCTTCCGCAGCCATTACGCTGGTGGCAAAAAGTGCGGTTAAAATTAATAAGGTTTTTTTAATCATTTTATTCCCCCGAATGATTAAATCTAGTGGTAAAAGTAAATACATTTTCAGCACAAACATCAATGCAACGTCCGCAACTGATACAATCTTTAGAAAGCACGAGCAGACTTTCGTCTTTTTTGCCGTGCAGTGGGGTGCGTAACACTTGCGGTTCAGGGCAAATGTTGTAGCAATCCATACAATTATCACAGCGTGCGCGATCAATCACTTTAATGCGCGCAATGCTTTTTGCGCCAATTAAGCCATAGGTCGCGCCGATAGGGCATAAATGCCCGCACCAGCCGTGCTCTGCAATCAATAAATCAAATAAAAATATAGCTAAAATTAACCAAGTGGTTGCACCGAAACCATAAATTAAGGCGCGTCCAAATGCACTCACAGGATTGATCCATTCCCACAACATAATGCCACTTAACGCACTGCCGATGAGAATCATCAATAAAATGCCGTAGCGTAAGCCGCGTGGAATTTTGGCATTTTGACGAATACCTAATTTACGTCTTAACCAAGCCGCACAGTCGGTAACCAGATTTAACGGACACACCCAACCGCAAAACACTTTGCTTCCCAATAAAGCATAAAGGGTGATCACAATGCCAGCACCCAGTAAGGTGGTGAAGTTAGGCAAATGACCTGTGGCAAGGCTTTCTGCGGTGATGAGTGGATCGCTCATTGGAATTAAATCTAAAAATAAGCTCCCGCTATAATTACCACGCAGAATCCATACACCAAGCCAAGGGCCGCTCAGAAACATTGCGAGAATGCTTAACTGAGTTAAACGACGCCAAAATAAAAAGCGATTAGCGCGCCACAAGCCCAGCTTTTCTCTTGCTTCTCTACCTGCATATTTCGGTGAATTTGCCATTAAAAGCCCTCCGGTTTGCGTACGGGTAAAGAAATAATGTCGTCAGGCGCAAGGGAATGCCCTGCCTTTTCTTTTTCTTCCCAACCAAGGCGATAATGTTTACCCAACATTCCTTTCGCAAGGGAAAGAGGCAACACTTTGATTGCCGCTTCATCCAATACGCAGGCTTCCTCGCATTTACCGCAGCCCGTGCAAGCGTCCGAATGCACCGTTGGAATAAACACCGCGTGCTTGCCCGTACGATCATTACGCTGCATTTCTAAGGTGATGGCTTTGTCGATAAGTGGACAAACGCGATAACACACATCACAACGTAAACCTTGCCAGTTTAGGCAAGTCTCGTGATCTAACAGCACCGATAAGCCCATTCGGGAATCGTTAATATTATCCTGTGTGGAATCTAACGCTCCGCTCGGACAGGCTTTTGCACAAGGAATATCTTCACACATTTCGCAAGGTTTATCCCGTGCGATGAAATAAGGTGTGCCAGCTTCCATTGGCGAAAGTAGGGAAGCAAGGTGCAACATTTCATAAGGGCAGGCTTGCACACATTGTCCGCAACGAATACAGGCGGCGGCGAATTTTTTCTCATCTTCAATAGCAAAGGGTGGGCGTAATGCCACGCCTTGACGCGCAAGGCTTTGCTCTTGTTGAAGACCGAGTAAAATGCCAAGGCCTGCTAATCCGCCCGCGGTGCGAGCGGCGTCCTTAAAAAATTTACGGCGTTCCGGTGTTTGGGTTAATTTTTTCATTTTATTTTTCACCGCACTTTGCTTAGTTTAGAAAGAAAGTGCGGTGCTTTTTTGCTAAGTTTTTAGGCTTTTTCCACTTTAACGGCACATTTTTTGAAGTCCGTTTCTTTTGAAATTGGGTCAGTGGCATCTAAAGTTAATTTATTTACCAACTGGCCAGCATCAAAGAAGGTGGTGAAAACTAAACCTTCAGGACATTTATTACGTCCACGAGTATCCACATAGGAAATAATTTCCCCACGGCGTGATGAGACTTTGATCTTATCACCGTGGCGTAAACCACGTTTTTTCGCATCGTTCGGGTGCATCCAAACCACATTGTTCGGGAATGAACGGTGTAATTCAGGCACGCGGCGAGTCATTGTTCCTGTATGCCAGTGTTCTAACACACGGCCAGTGGATAACCATAAATCGTATTCTTCATCAGGCACTTCTGCAGGTGGCTCATAAGGCACGGCTAAAATCACCGCACGTTTATCTGGCTGACCATAGAAAGACACTTCTTCGCCTGATTTCACATAAGGATCGTAACCTTCACGATAACGCCATAGGGTTTCTTTGCCCTCTACCACTGGCCAACGTAAACCGCGCGCTTTGTGGTAAAGATCGTATTCGGCTAAATCGTGGCCGTGGCCGCGACCAAATGACGCATATTCTTCAAACAAGCCTTTTTGAATGTAGAAACCGAAATCGTAAGCTTCATCGTTAAGACGATCATTGAGTTCAGCGTTAGAATATTTATCTACATTACCGTTGCGGTATAACACTTCATATAAGGTTTTGCCTTTAAATTCTGGGTTGGCATCTAAAAGCTCTGCTGGCCATACTTCATCAGTGGTGAAATATTTAGAAAATTCCACTAATTGCCATAAGTCAGATTTCGCTTCGCCCGGTGCTTTTACTTGCTGACGCCATACTTGTGTGCGGCGCTCTGCGTTACCATAAGCCCCTTCTTTTTCCACCCACATTGCGGTTGGCAACATTAAGTCTGCCGCTAAGGCTGATACTGTTGGGTATGGATCGGAAACCACGATGAAGTTTTCAGGGTTACGCCAGCCTGGGAAAGTTTCTTCGTTGATGTTTGGGCCACCTTGCATATTGTTAGTACACATTTGCCATAACACACGCATTTTGCCGTCTTTTAACGCACGGCTTTGTGCCACGGCGTGATAGCCTAATTTATCAGTGATCGTGCCAGCTGGGATTTTCCACGTTTTTTCTGCAATCGCACGATGTTCTGGCTTGGTAACCACCATATCAGCAGGTAAGCGGTGGATAAATGTTCCTACTTCACGCGCCGTACCACAAGCAGATGGCTGACCGGTTAAGGAGAACGGGCCACAACCTGGGATAGAAATTTTACCGGTTAATAAGTGAATGTTGTAAATCAAGTGGTTTGCCCACACACCACGGGTATGCTGGTTAAAGCCCATTGTCCAGAAAGACACCACTTTGCGTTTTGGATCGGCATAAAGCTGCGCCAAACTTTCTAATTGATCTTTTGGCACACCAGACATTTCGTGGGCTTTCTCAAGGGTATATTCAGACACGAGCGCTTTGAGTTCTTCAAAGTTACTGTCGTACATTTTACCGCTATTGGCATTTTTCGCTGCTTTTTGACGCGGATCGCTATCACGCAAGCCATAACCAATGTCGGTTTCACCACGTTTGAATTTGGTATGTTTATTCACGAAATCCCAGTTAATGGCATCGTTTTGAATGAGATAGTTGATGATGTAGTTGAGAATCACCAAGTCAGCTTGCGGTGTGAACACCATACCGTTATCTGCTAGTTCAAAGCTGCGGTGTTCAAAGGTAGAAAGCACGGCCACTTTTACATCAGGGTTAGATAAACGGCGATCAGAAATACGTGACCATAAAATCGGGTGCATTTCCGCCATATTTGAACCCCATAAAACAAAGGCTTCGGCGTGTTCAATGTCATCATAACAGCCCATCGGCTCATCAATACCAAAGGTACGCAAGAATGCCACCGCGGCAGAGGCCATACAATGGCGCGCATTTGGATCGATATTGTTAGAACGGAAACCTGCTTTCCAAAGTTTCGCCTTGGCATAACCTTCAAAAATGGTGCTTTGTCCAGAAGTGAACATTCCCACGCCATTCGGGCCACGTTCTTTCATCGCGTTTAAGAATTTCTCTTTCATTGTTTTGAACGCAGTATCCCAAGTAACAGGGGTAAATTCACCATTTTTGTCGTACTTGCCGTCTTTCATTCGCAACATTGGTTGAGTTAAACGGTCTTTTCCGTACATAATTTTTGGCAAGAAGTAACCTTTAATACAGTTCAAACCACGGTTTACTTCAGCATCTGGATCACCTTGTGATGCCACAACGCGTCCGTTTTGTGTTCCTACTAATACGCCACAACCTGTACCACAGAAACGGCAAACACCTTTGTCCCATTTGATACTGTTATCCTGTGCGGCTTCCACGTTTTTCACTGGAATGCTTAATCCAGCGACAGCTGCTGCAGCGGCGGCTGCATTGGCTTTCATAAAGTCTCGGCGACTTAAATTCATCTCATTTCCCCCACGAGTATGATTAATTATTCATCATTGCCATCATCTTGTTGATGATAGACCAAAGATACGGTAATCACGCCATCAATATTGCGCGCTTGCTCCATTTGTTCGAGCAAAATATGTTGATCGTGAGATTGCATCACCACCACCAACTTGCCTTTTTCTACATCTTCGGCAGGCACTTCAGCATAAGGCAGCGCTAAAAGTGCGGCCTTAATTTTTTCAATTTTTTGCGGATTACATTGAACAATCACGCCACAAACGTGCCATTCTTCCGCTTTATCCATTGGGATAATTTCTTGTTCTGACATAGTTATTCCTGTGGATAATCAAGTTTAATCGCAGAAACAGGGCAGGCACTAATGCACGCACCGCAACCATTACAGTCCGCCAAATTCAGGCTTGGTTGCGCCACCTTACCAAGCTGCGGCACAAAACGAATCGCACGCATTTCACAACTGTCTTGGCAGGCGCGACATTCCACCTGTTTTTGCGTTAAGCATTCATTGGTAATGTCAATTTTATGCCGCCAAGCCACTTCACTGACTGGGCGAAAAACAGGCTGCTGGCACACGTCCACGCATTTTTGGCAAAAGGTACACTCACCTTTATCAAACTGCACTTCAGGAAATCCGCCTTGCCCTTGCACTAAAATCTGCGTTTCGCAGGCTTTGACACAATCGCCACAAGTGGTGCAGTGTTGAATAAACAGTGCTTCACTCACCGCCCAAGGTGGACGCACGCCCTGAAAACCTTGTACTTTTACCGTTTCGCTTTGTAATGAATGCAGAAACTCTCCACGCAAAAAACGGCGTCTAGGTAATGCGGTTTCTGACATTTTCACGATCCAAAATGGTTTTTTACTAGGTTCGCTATTGTCTAAAGGTAAAGCAAGGTTTTTAATAACCTGAATTGAGTATTTAGGCAGAAAATCACGCTTTTGTTGCGTTAGATCAAAATTATCACCGCGCATTAATTTTATTCATTAGATACAAAATAAAGTGCGGTGGAATTTTTGTGAAAATTTCCTGTTTGAGAGCTAAAACAGCAATGGGATTTTTTGCTAGAATAGCCCTTAATTCTGATTGCCTTTGCCAAGCGTGAACATTGTGAAAAATAAAAAACATTCGGTGGCGACAAAAATCGCCAATTATTTATTGCTCATTATCATCTTTGCCGCATTCATCAGCTTGCTCAGTTTGATTGTGATGCAAAGTAACAAGTCTGATGCGGAATTAATCAATGTATCGGGTTCATTGCGAATGCAAAGTTATCGCATTTTATATGAAATTGAACACGAACCGCAGTTGGTGGCAGAAAATTTACAACAATACCGCGCGACCTTATATTCCAGCACCTTAGCGGATATTAACCAGCAATTTTTCGTGCCTTCTGATGTAAAACAGGCTTATAAAAACTTGGTTGCACGTTGGGAAACGATGGAAGTTTATGCCAAGCAATTAGACTACCAAGCCTATCAAAAAGAAGTGAAAAATTATGTTGAGCAAGTCGATCAGTTTGTCTATAACTTGCAAGAATTTGCAGAGAAAAAGCACGATTTTGCGGTATTATTCATTCTTTTCACAATGTTGTCGATTGTCGCCATGGTGTCTTATGTGGTGTGGTTTACCAAAAAGCAAATGGTTCGCCCACTGGAAAAATTAGCCTTAGCAAGTACACAGGTACAAATTGGACAGTTTAATCATATTCCCCTTGATGTGAATAACGATGACGAAATCGGGCGGCTTTCTTCCGTGTTTACCCAAATGGCCAGTGATTTACAAAAGCTCTATGCTGGGCTGGAAGAAAAAGTCAATGAAAAAACGCAAAAACTCAGCCAAGCCAACCGATCTCTTTCAGTGCTTTATCAGTGTTCTCAGTTAGTTACCACCAATAATATTGATCCTACGGTGCTAAAGCAGGTGCTAAACCAAATTAAAGTGAATGAGCATTTACGCTATATTGAATTGAGCGTTTACGGCGCGGAGCATTGGCATATTTATTTAGGCGAAAATGATGCCAACTTCTCTTTACAAAAAACCGATCTTTGCGTGGAGGGGGATAAACTTGGCACGCTATATTGGCAAGCTGGCTTGCCTTGCCCTGATTTACGCACAATGCACAACGTGTCGCAAATGTTGAGCCGTTCGCTCTATTTCCACCATACACAACGCCAGCAACAACAGCTATTATTAATGGAAGAGCGGTCAATTATTGCACGAGAATTGCACGATTCTTTAGCACAAGTGTTGGCCTATCTGCAAATTCAGCTCACTTTGTTGAAGCACAATTTGAATAAAGAAGGCGAGCAAAATAAGGAAAAAAGTTTAACGATTATTAAAGATTTTGAACAAGCCTTGAATGACGGTTATGTTCAACTGCGCGAATTGCTCGCCACTTTCCGTTTAACGGTGCAAGAAGCCAATTTACAACTCGCTCTTGAACAAGTGATCGATTCTTTACGCAATCAAACAGAAATGAAAATGCGCGTGGAATGCAGTTTGCCGTCCCACACTTTCAATGCGCAACAGCTAGTACACGCCTTACAAATTGTGCGTGAAGCGGCGTTAAACGCGATTAAACATTCCCAAGGCACGGAAATTGAAGTGATTGCACATACCAATGATGACGGTGAATATGAGCTGTTAGTGCGCGATAACGGCGTGGGCATTCCAAGCCTTGATGAGCCTGCGGGGCATTACGGTTTGAATATAATGAATGAACGTAGCGCCCAACTCAATGCTATACTATGCATCAATAATCGCCCTGAAGGCGGCACAGAAGTGAAAATCACGCTGCCGAATAAATTATAGAGATTAAGGAACATAATGGAAAATCTTCAACCATTTCATACATTTGGAACCAATGCACAAGCAAAAATGGTGAAAAAAATCACCGCACTTGAACAAATTCTGCCCCTTTGGCAGCAAGCTCAGCAACAGCAGCTCCCTGTGCTTTTTCTCGGACAAGGCAGTAATGTATTGTTTGTGGAAGATTTTGACGGGATCGTGCTGGTAAATGCGCTCAAAGGTATCGAACATCGTCAAGATGACCACTTTCATTATCTTCACGTTCAAGGCGGCGAAAATTGGCACGAGCTAGTGCAATGGAGCTTAAAACAAGGCATCTATGGCTTAGAAAACCTAGCCTTAATCCCCGGCTGTGTGGGATCGGCGCCAATCCAAAATATCGGGGCTTATGGCGTAGAATTTAAAGATGTATGCGATTATGTGGACGTGCTGAATCTGAATGCTGGAGAGATTTTTCGTTTAAGCAAAGCGGAATGTCAATTTGGCTACCGTGAAAGCCTGTTTAAACATCAATATAAAGACGGTTATATGATTGTCGCCGTGGGATTAAAGCTCGCCAAAGATTGGCAGCCTGTGCTAAGTTATGGCACGCTTTCACGTTTTGATCCTGCCACGGTAACAGCGGAGGAAATTTTCGCTGAAGTTTGTGCAGTACGCAGCGCAAAATTGCCAAATCCACAAGAATTGGGCAACGCTGGGAGCTTTTTTAAAAATCCTGTGATTTCCACCGCACTTTTTGAACAATTAAAAAGCCAATATCCAGAAATGCCAAGCTATCTGCAGCCAGATGGCACCGTGAAGCTAGCCGCAGGGTGGTTGATTGATCAATGTGGTCTAAAAGGCCATCAACTTGGCGGCGCAGCGGTGCATCAAAACCAAGCCTTAGTGCTAGTGAATAAAGCAAACGCGAGCGGTAAAGAGGTGGCGAATCTTGCCCATCATATTCGCCAAAAGGTGGCAGAAAAATTTGCTGTGTATTTACAGCCAGAAGTGCGTTTTATCGGAGCGAAAGGCGAAATTGACAGCGAACAATTTATTTCATCACAACATTAATCATTATTCTTACTTAAACAAAGGAAGCAAAATGGATTTCAAAACAATTTTAGAAACCTTACCAACTATCGATCACCTTGCAGGCTTAAGCGTATTTGACGGTGAAACGCAAATTCACCACATTCCTGCTATTGCAGGCAAACTTGGCTCATTACGCGTGTACAACGCTCTTGCACAAGAATTTAACGGAAAATTAGACCGCACTTGCGCAGAAAAAGGCTTGCAACTTTTTGCTGAACACACGCAAGATGCCAAACAATTCCCCGGCAAGCACCCGAATATTGATCTGTTATTTACGGTGATTGAACAGGGCAAGGACTATCGCTTAGTGCCAGAAGAAAAATAAGCGTCAATCCTTGTAAAACAAGGGCTGAGCGAGATTTTTTGAAGATTTATTTTATTTAATAAAAAATTTATCAAAAGTAACGAACTTTCTTAAAAGTCCATAGTCTAAACCTACAAGAAAAGGATAGATTAATCGTTATAATCGATTGACCTTATTATAGATTATGTTATAAATAGCCCTAAAGTTGGGCGTAAAATAAGAAGGAATATGATGAACAAAGATACACAAACCCTAATGTTAGTTCCTCAAGGCAGCTTAGAAGGCTATATCCGTGCTGCGAACGAATATCCTATGCTAAGCGCAGAGGAAGAAAAGGAATTAGCGGAACGTTTGTATTATAAAGAAGATCTTGAGGCAGCAAAAAAATTGATTTTGTCTCATCTTCGCTTTGTGATCCACGTTGCGCGTGGCTATTCTGGTTATGGATTGCCACAAGCAGATTTAATTCAAGAAGGTAATATCGGCTTAATGAAAGCCGTAAAACGTTTTAACCCTGAAGTGGGCGTGCGCCTTGTTTCTTTTGCTGTGCATTGGATCAAAGCGGAAATCCACGAGTATGTGTTACGCAACTGGCGTATCGTGAAAGTGGCAACCACCAAAGCACAACGTAAATTGTTCTTTAACCTACGCAAAACTAAACAGCGCTTAGGTTGGTTCAATGATAATGAAGTGGATATGGTCGCAGAAGAGCTTGGCGTATCTAAACAAGATGTGATTGAAATGGAAAGCCGTATGACTGGAGCAGATGTTGGCTTTGATCTTTCTAATGAAGATGATGATGAAAGCTTTGCACCAGCGCTTTATCTTGAAGATAAAAGCTCAAACTTTGCCGCAGAACTTGAAAATGAAAATTATGAAACCCAAGCGGCAGATCAAGTTGCTACCGCGCTTGAAGGTTTGGACGAACGTAGCCAAGACATTATCAAAGCACGTTGGTTAGATGAAAACAAAGCCACCTTGCAAGATTTAGCGGCAAAATACAATATTTCCGCTGAGCGTGTTCGCCAACTTGAAACTAACGCATTGAAAAAACTTAAAAGTGCGGTAACGTTCTAAAAGAAAATAACACAAAGAAGCACTGATTAATTCAGTGCTTTTTTATTAGCCAAATTTAGACTTACCCACACGATAACGTTGTAAAAATAAAGTGCGGTGCAAATTTTCTAAATTTTATTGCAATAAAAAAGCCTAGGTATTTTCCTAGGCTTTTATGCTTCTAAGGAAATTAAAGAATGTTAGCAAACTCTTCCATTACAGATTTAGGCCATACGCTAGATTGCACTTCACCAATGTGTTTTTTGTGCAACAATAACATCGCTAAACGTGATTGACCGATACCACCGCCGATAGAAAGGGGTAAGCGACCATTTACTAAATCTTGGTGCCAGTCAAATTGTAGGCGATCTTCATCACCTGTAATGGCAAGCTGTTTGCGTAAAGCAGTTTCATCTACACGGATACCCATTGAAGAAAGCTCAAAAGCACGCTCTAAGGTTGGGTTCCAAACTAAAATATCGCCGTTTAAGCCTTTGTATTCGCACTCAGAAACGGTTGTCCAGTCATCATAGTCTGGCGCACGTTTGTCGTGTGGTTTACCGTCTGATAATTCGCCGCCGATACCAATTAAGAACACTGCACCGTATTCTTTACAAATGGCGTTTTCACGTTCTTTGTCGTTCATTCCTGGGTAGCGTTTCACTAAATCTTCACTGTGAATGAAAGTGATTTCTTGCGGTAAGAAACGAGTTAAACCGAATTTTTCACTTACTGCAGCTTCCGTTTCCAAAATCGCTTGATAAATTTCACGCACGGTTTCTTTTAAATAATCTAGGTTGCGGCGACCTGCTGGGATCACTTTTTCCCAATCCCATTGATCCACATACACAGAGTGCGTTTGATCTAGGCTGTCTTCATCTGGACGCAAGGCTTTCATATGCACAAATAAGCCTTCACCTTCCGCAAAACCAAAACGCGCAAGGGTGTGGCGTTTCCATTTGGCTAAAGAATGAACCACTTCAAAGGTGGCATCTGTGATCTGTTTCACATTTACTTGCACTGCCTTCTCTGTTCCTGAAAGATTATCTTGAATACCATTGCCAACTTGGCTTAGGATAGGGCCCTGAACTTCTACAAGACCTAAATGTTCCAAAAGTTTTTGGGTAAAGGTGTTTTTAGCAAAGCTAATTTCTTGTTGTTGTAAAATAAATGATTTTTCCATTGTATGAACCTTGTTTATTACTGGTTTTGATTTTCGTTGCATATTATTTAATGATATGGGAGCAAAATTCAATACCTATAAACAAAAATAGCACTGTAAATGGTTTTTCATTAAAAAATTGGCTACAATTTTAAAATAAATCTAATTTTGGAAAGAGAAAATGCACAATATTGATAACTTAGATAAACAAATCCTGCGTGTGTTGATTAAAGATGCACGCACCCCTTACGCAGAAATGGCGAAAAATTTTGGCGTAAGCCCTGGGACAATTCACGTTCGTGTAGAAAAAATGCGTCAAGCGGGTATTATTCAAGGCACAAAGATCCGCATCGATCAGCGTAAACTAGGCTATGATGTCTGTTGTTTCATTGGCATTATTCTCAAAAGCGCGAAAGATTACGATAAGGTGATCGCGAAATTAGAAAAATTTGAAGAAGTGGTGGAAGCTTATTACACCACGGGGAATTATTCCATTTTTATTAAGGTGATGACCCACACCATTGCGGAGCTTCATTCCGTACTCGCAACCAAAATTCAGTTGATTGATGAAATTCAATCTACCGAAACCTTGATTTCAATGCAAAATCCAATTTTGCGTGATATTACTCCATAACTCATTCATTTATAACTAAAATAGGAGTCATTATGTCTGATGTATTTCACTTAGGCTTAACGAAAGCAATGTTAGATGGCGCGCAACTTGCCATTGTTCCCGGTGCGCCAGAACGTGTTGAACGTATTGCTCGTTTATTGGACAATCCAAAATTTTTAGCCGCGACCAGAGAATTTACTTCTTGGCTTGGCTATCTTAATGGCAAGGCCGTGGTGGTTTGTTCCACAGGGATTGGTGGGCCTTCGGTTTCTATTGCTGTGGAAGAATTGGCGCAATTAGGCGTGCGCACTTTCCTACGCATTGGCACAACAGGGGCAATTCAGCCGCATATTAATGTGGGTGATATTTTGATCACTACAGGTGCGGTGCGTTTAGATGGGGCAAGCCGTCATTTCGCGCCATTAGAATATCCAGCGGTAGCGGACTTTACTTGCACTTCAATGCTTCACAAAGCGGCATTAGAAAATGATAAAGCGAAAGTGCATATTGGTATCACCGCATCATCAGATACGTTCTACCCAGGGCAAGAGCGCTACGACACTTACACTGGCAAAATTTACCGCCACTATCAAGGTTCATTAAAACAATGGCAAGAGCTAAATGTAATGAACTACGAAATGGAAAGTGCCACCTTATTTACAATGTGTTCTGCTTTAGGCTTGCGTGCTGGTATGGTGGCTGGTGCAATCGTAAACCGTACACAGCAAGAAATCCCAAATGAGGAGACTATTCATCAAACCGAGCAAAACGCCATTGATATTGTGGTGAAAGCGGCGGCATTATTGGTTTAATGTTAGAAAAAGAAAGTGCGGTGGAATTTTTACGAATTTTTTACCGTACTTTTTACTTAACGCTCTAAAATCAAGCATAACAATCATTATGGATTTTATGCCTTTTTATCCGATTATTTCACCCCGCCAATCAACAAAAGATTGCAATTTTACCCATAAATCGTAAAATCCCTTTGTTCGTTGAACAGCTATATCGCAAGTATTGTGTGTAGGAAATGATCAAACTGTTTTCAATTCTGGTTTTCATCGTTATACCATTCTTGCCGTTTTCAATTTCTCTTAAGGATTTAAGGAAGGTTAGAAATTTGGCAATTATTTGACGCAACGCGTTTTCTCTCGCCTGATTCCTATAAGGTAGCCCATTTTTAACTGAATGGCATAACCTTGCAATCCCTTTTGTAAACAGGAGTTTTCTATGAAAAAAACGATTTTTACCACCGCACTTTTTACCAGCTCACTGTTCGCTGCGGCAACGTTAGCCAATGCACAAACGATGGCAAATCCTAACACCACTACGCACACTTACGAATTTACGCAAACCTATGATTTACAAGTGCCAAAAGGCTCATCAGGAACGACAAATTTGTGGGTACCATTGCCTTTTAGTAACGACTATCAAACGGTGAAATCCATCACATTTGATGGCAATTATCAACAGGCTTACATCACAGAAAATAATCAATATAGTGCTAGTACATTATTTGCCACTTGGACACCAGAATCACAAAAACGCAATTTAACCGTTACGCTGGTTGTGGAAACCCAAGATCGCGAACCGAAGAAACAAGGCTTATTGAAAGATTATCAAGCGCCAGAAAAAATAGAATATGGCGTTGATGTGCAACCTTATTTACAGCCAACAAAACATATTAAAATTGACGGAATCGTGAAAGAATACGCCGATAAAATTGTAGGGAATGAAACAAATCCGCTCAAAAAAGCAGAACGTATTCATCAGTGGATTGTGGCAAATATGGAGCGTGATAATTCCGTATTAGGCTGTGGCGATGGTGATGTGGAAAAAATCCTAACAACAGGCGTGTTAAAAGGAAAATGCACGGATATTAATTCTGTGTTTGTTGCTTTAGCGCGTGCTTCTGGTATTCCCGCTCGCGAAGTGTTCGGTATTCGTTTAGGAGAGGCGGTGAAAATGGGCAAATATTCTAAATCCGCGTTTGGTAGTGCCAAAAACAAAATCGCCAATGAAAATGGCGGACAACATTGTCGTGCGGAATTTTATCTGGCAGGTTTTGGCTGGGTTCCTGTGGATTCCGCGGACGTAGCAAAATATCGCCTAACAGAGAATAAAGCAGTGGCAGATAGCGATACCCAAGCGGTTTCAGATTATTTATTCGGAAATTGGGAGGGTAACTGGATTGGCTTTAATCACGCACGCGATTTCACCCTTTACCCAACGCCTGAACTCGCGCCAATCAATAATTTTGGTTATCCTTATGCTGAAGTGGGCGGCGATCCATTAAATTCCTTTGATGCAAAAGAATTTGGTTATGAATTTATCTCGCAGCAACGCTAATCCAAAAGGCGCAAATGCCAAATTTTGGGCGATATGTACCACCGCAGTGAGTGCTGCGGTGGCATCGACACTTTGCTGTATTGCGCCATTGTTGTATCTGTTATTTGGCATTTCTAGCACTTGGCTAGTGAGCTTAAATCAGCTGGCATTTTTGCAAATTCCAATGCTCGTGATTTCTCTCATTGCATTTGGTTATGGCTTTTGGCTGCTGAATTTCTCAGGAAAAGTGATTTGTAGCCAATATCTCTCACGCCGTACATTGCAAATTTTATATTGGCTAATGGCGCTGATTATTCTTTTTTTCTTAACTTATCCCTATGTTTTACCTTATGTTTTGGATTATTTAGAATGAAAAAAATCTTACTTTTTTTGACCGCACTTAGCTTTTCATTGCCAAGCCTTGCCGCAGAACGCAAGGTTACGTTGCATATTGAAGAAATGAATTGCCAGCTTTGCGTTTATTTAGTCAATAAAGAATTGCGCAACATTGACGGCGTGCAATCGACTAAAGCGAATTTTAATTCACGTTTGGTAAATGTGGTGGCAGATGAGAAAGTGAGTGATGAAATGCTCATTCAAGCTATTGATAAGTTGCATTATCACGCAGTGGTACAAAAATAAATGTAACTCCCGCAATCCTAACAATATAGGAAAAAAGGCTTAAAACCTTATCACGGGTTTTAAGCCTTTTACTATGTAAGTTAAAATCTTATTTCTTCAACGCCCCTAAAATCCCGCGCATAATTTGCTTGGTGATTTGGTTGCGAATGTTGCGTCCAACCGATTTCGCCACGCTTCTCACCACTTGTTCGGTAACACTCAGTTGTTCGCCGCGTTTTTTCTTGCCAAACAACATTCGGCTTAAGCTTCCCATAAAGCCGTTTTCTTCTTCCTCTTGGGCTTGTTCCGCTTGTTTTTGTGCGACAGCAGCCAGATCTGCCTGCTCTTGTAACATTTCAAAGGCGGAAACATTATCCACATAATTATTGTAATAAGGGTAAAGATCATCGTCTTTCACCCATTGGTTGCGCTGTTCAACAGAAATCGGTTTAAGCTGACTTTTTGGTGGATAAATATAAGCAATTTCCACTGGCGCCGGCATACCTTTTTCGTCAAGGAAAGACACCAAAGCCTGTCCCACACCCAAGGTCGAAATGGTTTCCACCACATTCACTTTTGGATTGGTACGGAACGTTTCAGCCGCCGATTTCACGGCTTTTTGATCGCGTGGCGTAAAGGCGCGCAAGGCGTGTTGCACACGGTTTCCTAGCTGCCCTAACACCGTATCAGGCAAATCTAGTGGATTTTGTGTAACGA
Source organism: Avibacterium volantium (assembly GCF_049366555.1). GTDB lineage: Bacteria > Pseudomonadota > Gammaproteobacteria > Enterobacterales > Pasteurellaceae > Avibacterium > Avibacterium volantium_A. The sequence goes on from NZ_JBMMGT010000010.1 coordinate 30,261, forward strand.
AATAAATCCCTACCCCTTTAGAACGAATCAAGCGCACCACTTGCTCCACTTTATCCACCAACGCGGCTGGCGCGCCATCAAATAATAAGTGCGCTTCATCAAAGAACATCACAAATTTCGGTTTATCGGGATCACCCACTTCAGGCAGTTGCTCAAATAATTCCGCCATTAACCAAAGCAAAAACGCACTATACATTTTTGGTGAATTAATTAATTTTTCTGAATTTAATACGTTGATCACGCCACGTCCATCACGGGTTTGTAGCCAATCATCAAGATTTAAAGCAGGCTCGCCAAACAATTTGCTTGCCCCTTCATTTTCTAAGGCAAGTAAGGCACGCTGAATTGCGCCCACACTAGCGGCGGACACATTGCCATATTCCAATTGGAAGGTTTTGGCATTTTCTGCCACATATTTCAGCATTGCACGCAGATCTTTCAGATCGATGAGCAATAAGCCTTTATCGTCCGCCACGCGGAATACCAAATTGAGCAAGCCCTCTTGCGTGGCGTTGAGATTCAATAAACGAGAAAGCAACAATGGCCCCATTTCAGAAATGGTGGTACGCAATGGAATCCCTGTTTCGCCAAACACGTCCCAGAAAGAAACGGGATAACCTTGTAAATAGCTTTCGCCGCCTAGGTGAAATTGTTCAATGCGCTCTGCCACTTTACCTTGGAATTCCCCAGCTTTTACCAAGCCCGACAAATCCCCTTTCACGTCCACCAAAAACACTGGCACCCCATCATCGCTGAACGCTTCCGCCATTTTGCGTAAAGTAACGGTTTTTCCTGTCCCTGTTGCTCCTGCGATTAAACCGTGGCGATTTGCCATTTTGGCGGTTAATCCTAAAACTTCGCCCTGTTCTGTTTGTGCTAATGAATATTGCATATAAGCCTCTGAAATCGATCAAAATGTGGGTGCATAATAAGAAAAAAATAAAGTGCGGTCAAAAATTATCACAAATTCTGCACGCCCTATTTTCTTTTTGGCAAATGAAATCATCAACTTGATGTGATATGCTTAGGCGAATTTACCAACTACTTGAAGGATCATTGTTGAAAAATGGACGAAAAAACCACCGCACTTTGTCCTTGCCAATCGGGTAACGCATATCAAGATTGTTGCCAGCCCTTACATCAAAAGCAAAAAATTGCCCAAAACGCCGAACAATTAATGCGTTCGCGCTACGCTGCGTTTGTATTGCAAGATATTGATTATATTGTAGAAACCACCGTACCAAGCCAGCAAACACTGTTGGATTATGACGCCTTAAAACAATGGGCGGCGCAAACCCAGTGGCTGGGCTTAGAGGTGCTAAAACACGATGCTAAATTAGATAAAACCCATAGTGCGGTGGAATTTAAGGCGAAATTTTTAAGCGCTGAGGGCGAGCAGATTCATCACGAAAAATCTTTATTTGTAAACGTGGGGGAACGCTGGTATTTTGCCGATCCCACTGTTACCCTGCCTGCAATGAAGCAGCCTTGTATTTGCGGCTCAGGGAAGAAATTTAAACATTGTTGTGGAGTAATGCTATGTCAGTTTTATGGCGAAAACTAAGCCTCTTTCTCAACGTATTTTGGTTGCGTTTCAATCAAAATAAACTCACCCAAGCAGCGGGCTATCTCACTTACAGCACAATGCTGGCGCTTGTGCCGCTGATTATGGTGATTTTTTCCATTTTCTCCGCCTTTCCTGTTTTTAATGAAGTAACAGGCGAGCTCAAACAATTCATCTTTGACAATTTCGCCCCAAACGCCAGCAATATGGTGGGAGAATATATTGATCAGTTTGTGAATAATTCCAAACAGATGAGTGCGGTTGGGATCATCAGTTTAATTGTGGTTGCTTTAATGCTCATCAATACCATTGACCGTACGCTCAACTCCATTTGGCAGGACAGTAGCATTCGCCCAACCCTTTTTTCTTTTGCCATTTACTGGCTGATTTTAACCCTTGGGCCGATTATTATCGCCACCAGCATTGGGGTTAGCACCTATGTTACTAGCCTTGCTGGTGATTTGTTGCAATCGGATCTGAGCTTGCCTTTCGGCTTAAAATTACTCAGTTTTATCCCCTTTATGCTCACTTGGTTTATTTTCACTTTAATTTATAAAATTGTACCGAATAAATCTGTCAGCATTAAACATTCTGCTGCTGGAGCGTTGGTCGCTGCGGTGTTCTTCACCTTAGGCAAACAGGCCTTTGCGTGGTACATCACCAATTTCCCCTCTTATCAACTGATTTATGGCGCAATGGCAACCTTGCCAATTATGTTGCTATGGATTCAGCTCAGCTGGATTGCCATTTTACTCGGCGCGCAACTGGCTGCAGTGCTAGGCGATATGCGTTTATTAAAAAATGGTGAAATTGAATTACAACAAATTGAGGAACAATAATGATCGCATTAATTCAACGAGTTAGCCAAGCTAAAGTGGAAGTCGATGGCAACATCACAGGGCAAATTCAGCAAGGTTTATTAGTGTTGCTTGGCGTGCAAAAAGAAGATGATGAAAGCAAAGCGGATCGTTTACTGGAAAAAGTGCTGCACTACCGCGTTTTCAGCGATGAACAAGGCAAAATGAATTTAAATGTCCAACAAGTAAAGGGTGAATTGCTGGTAGTTTCCCAATTCACCCTCGCCGCCGACACTCAAAAAGGCCTACGCCCTAGCTTTTCCAACGGTGCAGCGCCACAAAAAGCCGAACAGCTTTACGATTACTTCGTACAAAAAAGCCAACAATGCGTTACCACCGCCACCGGCAAATTCGCCTCTGATATGCAAGTGAGTTTAACCAATGACGGGCCAGTTACGTTTTGGTTGGAGGTGTAAGGATTACAAACAGAAAATAGATAAAACTAAAGTGCGGTGCTTTTTCGCTAAGTTTTTTATTATCTGTTTAATGTATTTTGTGTATCTAACCCAATTCTCTTTATTGAAACACTAAACTAATAGAAGGTAATTCATTGTCAAATGAAAATAGATTTGACGTGAGAGAATAAAATATAGAAAAGAAAAAATCCCTAAAATTTACACCGCACTTTATTTATTCTTTTACAACAAAAGTGCGGGCATTTTTTCCAGATTTTTCATCGCAAAATCCAAGCAAAATAAAAGGGCATCTTTCGATGCCCTCTCTTAGCTTTTAGCTTTTCTAGTGTTACCTAGCAATCATCATTATTTGATGATTTTCGCTACAACACCCGCACCTACTGTACGTCCACCTTCACGAATCGCAAAGCGTAAACCTTGGTCCATCGCGATTGGGTGAATTAAGCTTACCGTCATTTTGATGTTATCGCCTGGCATTACCATTTCCACGCCTTCTGGTAACTCGATTGTACCTGTTACGTCAGTTGTACGGAAATAGAATTGTGGACGGTAACCTTTGAAGAATGGAGTGTGACGACCACCTTCTTCTTTTGATAATACGTAAACTTCTGATTCGAAGTCTGTGTGTGGTGTGATTGAACCTGGTTTCGCTAATACTTGACCACGTTCGATTTCTTCACGTTTTGTACCACGTAATAATGCACCGATGTTTTCACCTGCACGACCTTCGTCAAGTAATTTACGGAACATTTCTACACCTGTTACAGTAGTTTTCGCAGTTTCTTTGATACCTACGATTTCTACTTCATCACCAGTGCGGATAATACCACGCTCTACACGGCCTGTTACTACGGTACCACGACCTGAGATTGAGAATACGTCTTCGATTGGTAATAAGAATGGTTGGTCAATCGCACGCTCTGGCTCTGGAATGTATGTATCTAAGTGGTTTGCTAACTCAAGGATTTTTTCTTCCCATTGCGCATCGCCTTCTAACGCTTTTAACGCTGAACCACGTACGATTGGAGTATCATCACCTGGGAAATCATATTGAGAAAGAAGTTCACGCACTTCCATTTCTACTAATTCTAATAACTCTTCGTCATCTACCATATCGCATTTGTTTAAGAATACGATGATGTATGGTACACCTACTTGGCGTCCTAATAAGATGTGCTCACGAGTTTGTGGCATTGGGCCGTCTGTCGCTGCTACTACTAAGATTGCACCGTCCATTTGCGCCGCACCAGTAATCATGTTTTTAACATAGTCTGCGTGTCCTGGGCAGTCAACGTGTGCATAGTGACGTGTTGGAGTATCGTATTCAACGTGTGAGGTGTTGATGGTGATACCACGCGCTTTTTCTTCTGGCGCGTTATCGATTTGGTCAAATGCGCGTGCCGCACCACCGTAGTGTTTCGCTAATACTGTGGTGATTGCTGCTGTTAAAGTTGTTTTACCATGGTCAACGTGGCCGATTGTACCCACGTTTACGTGCGGTTTTGTACGTTCAAATTTTTCTTTAGACATTAAGAGTCCCTCTAGATAAACACGGTTATCGATGGTTCAAAATACCACATTAACCAATTGAATTAAGTTTAAACTATTAATAAGAGAAAGGTGAAGTTAAGGCTGGTGCTGATAGGCGGATTTGAACCGCCGACCTCACCCTTACCAAGGGTGCGCTCTACCAACTGAGCTATATCAGCGCTTTGGAGCGGGCAGCGGGAATCGAACCCGCATCATCAGCTTGGAAGGCTGAGGTAATAGCCATTATACGATGCCCGCAGTCCTAAATTCATCTGTCCCATCAGAATTCATCTAAAAAATGGTGGAGGGAGAAGGATTCGAACCTTCGAAGGCTGAGCCGGCAGATTTACAGTCTGCTCCCTTTGGCCGCTCGGGAATCCCTCCGCACTAAATGAATGAACTTGACTACGATTGGTTATGGTGCCGACTACCGGAATCGAACTGGTGACCTACTGATTACAAGTCAGTTGCTCTACCTACTGAGCTAAGTCGGCGTCGTAAGCAAGTGAGGCGTATTATAGGGAAATTTTTATCACTGACAAGCGTTTTTTTGAAAAAAAATAGATTTTTTTTATTGTTCGGCTATTTATCAGTCAAAATGCACAAAATTTATAAAAAAAGTGCCAATTTATTCTAAATTTCACTAATCATAAGCAAATTTATAGGGTATATTTCTATTCAACATTCTATAAATATGAAGACAACATTGTGGCATTTTCTGATTCAACTTTATTAAATGAGCGATTAACGCCCTTTCTTTCTTTTGATCGCCAGCAATGGGCAGAATTACGCAAATCCGTTCCATTAAAACTCACCGAGCAAGATCTCAAGCCTTTGCTAGGGATTAACGAAGATCTGTCATTAGATGAAGTTAGTACCATTTATCTGCCGTTGGCGCGTTTAATTAACTACTATATTGAGGAAAATCTGCGCCGTCAGACCGTTTTAACCCGTTTTCTTGGGGGGGATAAACAAAAAACTCCTTATATTATCAGCATTGCAGGCAGTGTTGCGGTGGGGAAAAGCACTTCCGCGCGGATTTTGCAATCACTCTTATCAAACTGGCCACAAGTGCGCAAAGTGGATCTCATCACCACCGATGGCTTTTTATATCCTTTAGAAAAACTCAAAAAAGACAATCTGTTACAAAAGAAAGGCTTTCCTGTTTCTTATGATACGCAACGCCTGATCCATTTTTTGGCTGATATAAAATCAGGCAAACGCAATGTGAGTGCGCCCATTTATTCTCATTTAACTTACGACATTGTGCCTGATCAGTTTGATTATGTTGATCAGCCCGACATTCTTATTTTAGAAGGATTGAATGTGCTACAACGCGGAAATAGCAATACAAATCAAGTCTTTGTTTCTGATTTTGTCGATTTTTCTATTTATGTTGATGCGGAAGAAAGTCTATTAAAAGAATGGTACATTCGCCGTTTTCTTAAATTTCGCCAAAGCGCCTTTAATAATCCTGATTCTTACTTTAAGCACTATGCTAGCCTTTCCGAGCAAGAAGCCGTTGCCACAGCGAGCAAAATTTGGGAAGACATCAACGGCAAAAACCTGCGAGAAAATATTCTGCCGACCCGTGAGCGCGCCAATTTAATTTTAACTAAGGGAGCAAATCACGCAGTGGAAAAGGTTAAATTGAAAAGATAGTGATAAAAAAATCGTTGTTAAGTTTCATTAACAACGATTTTTTATTTATACCTAATTTTCCTTTCTTAATGGAATATCGCCACTACTTCCACGAAGAGTTTCAACAAACTCGCATTAAGAATATCAATGAAGAATGCACCAACCATTGGCACAATCAAGAAGGCTTTATGAGAAGGCCCATAGTGCGAAGTTACGGCTTGCATATTCGCAACCGCTGTTGGCGTTGCCCCTAAACCAAAGCCGCAATGACCCGCACTTAACACCACGGCATCATAGTCTTTCCCCATCACACGGAAAGTAACAAAAATTGCATATAACGCCATTACTGCCACTTGAATGAGCAAAATCACCAAAATTGGCAAGGCTAAGCCGACTAATTCCCACAATTTTAGCGACATTAACGCGATCGCCAAGAAAATGGAAAGCCCGACACTACCCAAAATATCAATGGCTTCTTCCGCCACTTTAAACTTAAAGATATGGGATAGAGAATTACGCACAATCACCCCTGTAAACAAGCACCACACGAAAGTAGGGAGCTGGAATGCCGTGCCTTTTGCCAATAAATCTAACTGCTGCCCAATGAATAAACAAATAGACAACATCGTGATTGTTTCAATAATTGAGCGAGTGTTTACTTTACGGCGATACACCGGTTTTTCAAAAGCCTCTTCCACATCATCTAAATTTTCATCTTCTGGAATTTCTTTACGATGTAAGCGTTTAAGTAAAAAGCTCGCCACAGGCCCACCGATGACACCACCAAAAATCAAGCCAAAGGTAGCACAAGCCATCGCTAATTCTGTAGCACTTTGAATACCAAAACGTGCTGCCAGTGCATCAGCCCAAGCCGCGCCTGTGCCGTGCCCCCCTGTTAGGGTAACAGAACTTGCCAACAATCCATAAGCGGGATCTAACCCTAATGCCATAGCACTGAAAATGCCCACGGTGTTTTGTAACGCAATCAATCCAGCTGCAACAAAAAGGAAAATCACCAATGGCATTCCGCCTTTAATTAAACGAGAAAAATTCGCACTCAAGCCGATAGAGGTAAAGAATGTCAGCATCATCGTACGCTGTAAATCCGTATCAAAGCTGAAACTTAATCCCCAAAACTGGTGAACCACCGTCAAGATGATTGCGACAACAAAACCGCCCACCACAGGCTCAGGAATATTATAGTGATTTAATAAACGAACGCGCTTTACTAAAAAATACCCCAATAATAAAACTAAACAGGCTAACGCCAATGTTTCATAAGTATCAAAAACCATATACTCCTCTTTTTATTTCTTTTGTATCCTACTCCTTTAGGAGTAAACGAATACGATATGGAAAATCAAAGTGGTTTAATATAGCAAAAAAACCCTTTTTATTGTAGGCTTACGCCGATCTTTCCCTGCTTTTCTGATTTTATCCACTTGTAATAGATTGATTTTAAAGCATTAATTTTATTCCGTGATCGTTCTCACAAATTTTCTCTTTCGTCCACACTTTCGCTAAGAATTGGCGTATATTTTTTGCATCACAACTTATTTAGGCTGCCTTATGTTTTTACCTAATTACTTTCAAGATCCAAAGGTACTACACCTAAACACCACGCCCCATCACGCCTATTTTATTCCACACCCTAATATGCAAAGTGCGGTGCAAAATTCGCGAGAATTTTCTCCCTATTTCACTGATCTCAATGGAAATTGGGATTTTCATTATTTTAAGAGTTATTGGGATTTGCCGGAAAACTTCCTCCATTTCAACTTTCAACAGCACATTCCCGTGCCCTCTACTTGGCAAACTCAAGGCTATGATCAACATCAATACACCAATGTGAATTATCCTTTTCCTTTTGATCCGCCTTATGTTCCACAGGAAAATCCTTGCGGACTTTATCACCGCACTTTTGATTTTCAACCCAACGCCAACAAACGCTACTTGATTAATTTTGAAGGGGTGGACAGCTGCCTTTTTCTTTATGTGAATCAACAATTTATAGGCTATAGCCAAGTCAGCCACTGCACCGCAGAATTTGATCTCACCGATTATTTACAGCAAGGGGAAAATCATCTTACCGCCTTAGTATTAAAGTGGTGTGATGGCAGTTATTTAGAAGATCAAGATAAATTCCGAATGTCTGGCATTTTCCGAGATGTGTATATATTGGAACGTGAGCAAAATTATCTGCAAGATTTTTTCATCAAAACCACCCTTTCTGAGGATTTAAAAAGTGCGGTGGTAAATTTGAATATTTTTTTCCGCCAGCCTGAAAATGCCCCAACAATTACTTATCATCTTTTTGATCCACAAGGAAAAAAACTTTTCCATACCAAACAGAACCAATTCTGCGTAGAAAACATTCAATTATGGAATGCCGAAACGCCGCAGTGTTACGATTTATTGATTTGCTATGGCGAAGAAGTGATTTGCCAAAAAATTGGCTTTCGGCCAGATTGAAGTAAAAAATGGCGTTTTATTGCTCAACCAACGGCCCATAAAATTTAAAGGGGTAAACCGCCACGACAGCGATCCACAAAGCGGCTACACGATCAGTGAAAAGCAGGCAATGGCAGATTTACGCCTAATGAAGCAACACAATTTCAACGCCATTCGCACCGCTCATTATCCTAACGCCCCGTGGTTTGCTGAATTGTGCGATCGCTACGGTTTTTATTTGATCGCCGAGGCAGATATTGAAAGCCACGGCACCAATGCCGTCTATGTGCCAAGCCCCGAAAAAAGCATTTTACTTGGCGTAGAAACGGTGTCTGATCAGGCTGCCATTCGCCAGCAAGTTATTGATAATTATTGTTATATGGCGCGCAGCCCAGATTTCACACAAGCTATTTTAGATCGTGCGCAAGCCAATGTGCAGCGAGATAAAAATCGCCCTAGTGTGCTGATTTGGTCGCTTGGCAATGAAAGTGGCTACGGCGAAAATTTCGAGCTTGCCGCTCGCTGGGTAAAGGCTTTTGATCCCGCTCGTTTAGTGCATTATGAAAATGCAATTTTCCAACATTCCGATCACCAAAATGATACCACGCACTTAGATTTACACAGCGAAATGTATCGCAGCATAGAAGATATAGAAGCCTATTTCGCCACTGCGCGTAACACGAAACCTTATTTACTCTGTGAGTATCTGCACGCAATGGGCAACTCTTGCGGTGATGCGGAAGATTATTTCCAAGCGATGGAACAGCACGCAGGTGCTTGCGGTGGTTTTGTGTGGGAATGGTGCGATCACAGCCCTCATTTGCCACAATCTAAAAAAATGGGCTACGGTGGCGATTTTGGCGATTTCCCTAACGATAGCAATTTCTGTGTAGACGGTTTAGTGCGAGCGGATCGTCGTATTCAAAGCAATTTGCTTGAACTCAAAAATGTGCAACGACCATTACGCGCCAAATATCACAATGGGCAGATTGAACTAACCAATTATCTTGATTTTACCCACGCAGAAAATGCCGTGAGCATTCACTATCAGCTATTAGAAAATGCGGTTCTCGTACAACTAGGACAAATTGCCACGCCAAAAATTCCGCCAAAACACACCGCACTTTTACCTTTCACCTTGCCACCAAATAATGGCAGTTTATGGCTGTTGAATTTAGAATATCGCACCAAACACGCCACACCTTTAGTGGAAAAAAATCATTTGCTCGGCGTGGATCAGCTTTGTCTATTTGGCGACAAACAGCTGCCTAGCTTTTATCCCCCACGACTGCCAGAGCAAGCCCATATCCAGCACAGCTCACGGGAAATCCACATTACCTTTGGCAACACGAAATATGTTTTCGATAAACAAAAAGGCATTCTCTCACAACTGCTTTCTGCACAACGTCCGATTATTCAGCGTCCGCTGGATTTTAATATTTGGCGCGCGCCATTGGATAACGATAGCTTAATCAAAGCACATTGGTTTGCAGCAGGCTATCATCAGGCTTATAGCCGTGCCTACACAATGCAAGTGGGACAACGGAAAGATCGTGTTGTCGTACAAACTCACTGCGCTTTGCTAGCGGTTTCGCAAAGCAAAATTCTAGATCTTAATGTGGAATATCATTTGTTTGATCACGCCTATTTTGAGATCAAAATTCACGCAAAAAAAGCACCGCACTTGCTTTTTTGCCACGCTTTGGGCTACGTTTCTACTTAGCCAAACAACAATGGCAAGCCCGTTATTTTGCCTATGGCAACGGCGAAAGCTATGTTGATAAACATCACGCCACTCAGCTTGGGCTTTATCAAACAACTCCACAGCAAAATCACGTTGATTATTTAAAACCGCAGGAAAATGGCAGCCATTACCATTGCTCTTTTATTAAATTAACCGGTGCCGAAGGTGGTTTGTACATCACTGCCCAGCACCCCTTCAGCTTTAACCTTTCCCCTTATAGTCAAGAAGAATTGGCAAACAAAAAACATCATTATGATTTACAAGAAAGCCCTTACTGCGTGCTGTGTGTGGATTATAAAATGAGTGGCATTGGTTCAAACTCTTGTGGGCCAGCGCTCAAAGAGGCTTATCGTTTGAATGAAACCCAATGGGATTGCACCTTTAAGGTGAGTTTGCTGTAAAGGGTATGGGGAAAATAATAGGTAAAACTTGGGGCGAAAGTTCGCCCCATTTTTATATCCTGTTATTTTTCAATAGGAGCTTTCATTGCTTGCAACACGCTTTGCGGCACAAGTTCACTCACATCACCGCCGTGTAGATGAATTTCTCGCACGATGGTGGAAGAAACAAAGGCCCATTTTTCGCTAGGTGGGAAAAATAAACTTTCCACGCCTTGTCCATTTTCATTTTTGGTTAATAAGCGGTTTAGGCTGGCGAGTTGCAGTTCGTATTCAAAATCGGTGGTGGTTCGCACACCGCGGATAATGGCGTGAATGTGTTTTTCTTGCACTACCTTAGCTAGTAAATCGGCAAAGCCAAACACTTCCACATTGGGTAAGTGAGCGACCGCTTGTTGTGCAATTTTCACTCTGGAATCTAAATCGAATAAGGGCTTTTTGCTCGGGCTGGCGGCAATGGCGACAAAAACTTTGGAAAAAAGCACCGCACTTCGTTCGATAATATCTAAATGCCCATTGGTGATGGGATCAAAGGTGCCGGGGTAAATTACGGTTGTCATTTTTTCTCCTTTAAGTTCTGCTATGGCGTTCAGACAAAATTCTGTGTTTACGGGGCGTCCAAATAAGGTTGAAGTAAATCGAGCAAACGTTGTAAAGCACCGCGATTTTCTAATAATACGCCATAGCCCGCTTTCCCTGTGCGTTCACGCAAGGCAGAAGAATTCAGCAAAATCTCCACTGCTCTTGCGATGGCGGCAGCATTATTATTCACTTCAACAAAGCCCTGAACTTCCATTAAATTGCGGTAAACTTCGGGGAAATTGAAGGTATATTTACCACTCACCACAGGAATTTGAAAAGCGAGCGGTTCAAGGGGATTATGTCCGCCTCGTTTCACTAAACTGCCCCCCACAAAGGCGACATCTGCCAAAGCGTACATTAACATTAGCTCGCCCATTGTATCACCTAGCACCACTTGGGTATCAGCTTGTGGCGCACGATTTTCACTGCGGCGTACAAAGGTGAAATGCTGTTTTTCAATTTGCTCCGCCACCTCGTTAAAACGTTCTGGGTGGCGCGGCACGAGAATCAGCAATAAATCGGGAAAGGCTTGTAATAATAAGCGGTGGCTTTCTAAAATCAGGCTTTCTTCGCCTTCGTGGGTGCTAGCGGCAACCCACACAGGGCGTTGTTGTTTCCATTGGGCTTTGAGCTTTTCTGCTTCGGTGAGTAAGCTCTCACTTAGCACTAAATCATATTTAATATTGCCTGTGAGTTTGAGCTTTTCTGGATCGTAGCCCAGTTTGAGATAACGCTGTCCGCTGATGTTATCCTGCGGCGCAATCAGGCTGATTTTGCGTAAAATGGCTTGGATATAGCTTTCCAGCCAGCCATAACGTTTTGCTGATCGGGCAGATAAACGGGCGTTAGCGATAATAAACGGAATGTGCTGTTTGTGCAGTTGATAAATGAGATTTGGCCAAATTTCCGTTTCGATCACAATGCAGACTTTAGGCTGAATAAAACGCACAAAGCGTTTAATCGCCCCAGGTAAGTCGTAAGGCAAATAAAAATGGCTGACTTGATCACCAAAAGCAGCTTTAACACGCTCAGAGCCTGTTGGCGTAACAGTGGTAAGCGTAATGGATAATTCAGGGTAACAGCGTTGAATCGCTTTCACCAAAGGGGTGGCTGCAATCACCTCTCCAACGGACGCCGCATGGATTAACACGCCATTCGGTTTTGGCGGAGTTTGTGTAGCGCGATAAATGCCATAACGCTCCAAAATCCGCTGACGATAAGCCGGCGCTTTTAGGCTACGCAATAAAATAAATAGCCAAATCAGCGGTTGAACAAGATACATTATGCAAGTGTAAATTCTGTGCCACATAGCCGTTTCTTCATTAAGCCAGAAAATTGAGAAATTTGCCCCGCACTTTATTCATACAACTTGGCAAGATAAAGTGCGGTGGAATTTCGCGAAGTTTTTATTTTATTGATTGTTCAATAATGCCGCCACCAAGGCAAATTTCCCCTTGGTAGAATACGGCAGATTGCCCTGGGGTTACTGCAATTTGCGGTTCATCAAAACGCACTTCAATGCTGTCATCATTAAGGGGAATAATTTGGCAAGGAATATCTGTTTGGCGATAACGGGTTTTCACCGTGCAACGCAGGGGTTCGCGAATCGGTTGGCGATCCACCCAGTGCAGCTGTTGCGCGATTAATCCACTGGAAAGCAAGGCAGAATTATCCAAGCCCTGAGCGACCACTAACACATTGTTAGTGAGATCTTTTTCCACTACATACCACGCATTTTCTGCTTTGCCTTTCACGCCACCAATGCCTAGACCTTTACGTTGCCCTAAAGTGTGATACATCAAACCTTGGTGGCGGCCGATGACTTCGCCCTCGGTAGTTTTGATGTCCCCCGGTTGCGCAGGCAAATAACGCGCCAAGAAATCTTTGAATTTACGTTCGCCGATAAAACAAATGCCGGTGGAATCTTTTTTCTTCGCGGTAACCAAGCCTAAATCTTCTGCGATGGCACGCACCACAGGCTTTTCAATATCCCCCACTGGAAACAGACTTTGCGCCACTTGGCTTTCGCTTAAGGTGTAAAGGAAATAGCTTTGGTCTTTGTTAGGATCTAAACCACGCAATAATTGCGCTTTGCCATTGTGATCACGGCGGCGCACATAATGCCCTGTGGCGATATAATCCGCCCCCAGATCTTCTGCGGCATATTCCAAAAAGGCTTTAAACTTGATTTCTTTGTTGCACAGAATATCAGGGTTTGGCGTGCGGCCAGCTTTGTATTCCGCTAAAAAATGTTCAAAAACGTTGTCCCAATATTCCGCCGCAAAGTTGATTTTGTGCAATTTAATGCCGAGCTTGTCGCATACTGCTTGGGCATCAGCGAGATCCGCCGCGGCTGTGCAATAATCGGTGTCGTCATCTTCTTCCCAATTCTTCATAAACAAGCCTTCCACTTGGTAGCCTTGTTGCTGAAGAATAAAGGCGGAAACGGAAGAATCCACCCCACCAGACATTCCACAAATCACTTTAATTTTGCTGTTTTCTGCACGTTGGCTTTCGCTTAATGCAGGGAAATATTGTTCATAAGTTTTTGATTTCATCATAATTTTTTCAAATTTTTGACCGCACTTTGTTTATTCGGAAATTATTTTACTTCGTAGAAATTCGTTTCGCTTTTGTTGAAGCGATCTAATTCTGATGCGTCCACTTCGCCTTTTTCTACTTTGGCTTTTAGGTTATCGCAAGGCTCATCGCAATCGCATACTTTCTTCAAGCCAAGGGAAGAAATTCCCCCGCAGCTGCCAGCAATGGATTTGCGTTTGATGATATAGCCGATGGACATCGCCAAAATCACCGCAAGGAAAAAGCCGAAAGTAATAAAAAACAGTTCCATTTTTTCACCTTTATGGATTGATTAATTGTTTAAACGCGGAAGACATTTTTACCTCAAAACCACTTTCTGTTTTGATGATTAAATATACCGCTAATTGTTGCTGCTCCGCCACTTTGAGCGCTTCATCTTCACCAAGCACAAACAATCCTGTGGATAAACCGTCTGCCGTCATTGATGAGGGATCAAGCACAGTGATTGACGCCAAATGATGTTGAATTGGGCGACCTGTTTGCGGATTAATTTCGTGGGAATAACGCACGCCGTTTTCTTCAAAATAAATGCGATAATCGCCAGAAGTGGCCATCGCTAGATTGTGTAAGCCGACCACTTGTTCTACGCTTCTTGAGCCGTCCGTAGTGGGTTTTTCAATGGCAATTTGCCAAGGCTTGTTTTCGCTGTTGTTGCCCTTGGCTCGGATTTCGCCGCCAATTTCCACCATATAGTTGCCAATGTGCAAACTTTCAAGATAGTCCGCCACTTGATCAACCCCAAAGCCCTTGGCGATGGAAGATAAATCCACATAAAGTTCTGGCACAGTTTTTTCTAGGTAAAATTTACCCGCACTTTCGCTCAGTTTTAATTTTTCAATGCCTACCCACGCACGGCGTTCATCAAGTTGTTGCTGAGTTGGGGCTTTTTCCACGCGTTTTTCTGGCCCGAATCCCCACAGGTTCACCAATGGCCCTACGGTAACATCTAATGCACCTTGTGTAACCTTATTTAAACGAATGGCTTCACCTATCACTTTGGCCAGATCCGCTGAAATTTCAATCGGAGTATTCACCGCGCGGTTTTGGTTAAAACGACTTAATTCAGAGGTGGGAATATAGGTGGACATTTTGTCATTCACGTCTTTTAAAATTTTTTCCACCCCTTCGTGGGTATCCGCTACCGATTGGCTTGCTTCTGCGGTGATGTATTTAATGTGGTAAGTAGTTCCCATTGTTTTACCGCTTAAGGTAACAATTTCGGGATCTTTTTGGCAGGCGGTTAGGCTACTCACCAAGAGTAAGGCGATGGCCCAGCCGTAAACCGTTTTGACTTTTCTTAACATAAATCTATCGCTAATTTTTCTGTGGCTAAAAATGGCTAAAGCGGTCAGAAATCTGACCGCTCTTTTTCTTTATTTAACAGCGTTATCAACCGCCAAAGTCATCTAATAAGATGTTTTCGTCTTCAACACCTAAGTCTTTGAGCATTTTGATTACTGCTGCGTTCATCACTGGAGGCCCACACATATAGTATTCACAGTCTTCTGGTGCTTCGTGATTTTTCAGATAGTTTTCATAAAGCACGTTATGGATAAAGCCTGTGTAGCCGTCCCAATTATCTTCTGGCAATGGATCAGAAAGTGCCACGTGCCATTTGAAGTTATCGTTCTCTGCTTGTAGGGTATCGAAATCTTCTACATAGAACATTTCACGTTTTGAACGCGCCCCGTACCAGAATGACATTTTACGTTTTGATTTCAAACGTTTTAATTGGTCGAAGATATGTGAACGCATTGGTGCCATACCTGCACCCCCACCGATAAATACCATTTCTGCATCAGTATCTTTCGCGAAGAATTCACCGAATGGGCCAGAAATAGTTACTTTATCACCCGGTTTTAATGACCAAATATAAGAAGACATTTGTCCTGGTGGTGCATCTGGGTTGCTTGGTGGTGGCGTTGCGATACGCACGTTAAGCATAATGATGCCTTTCTCTTCTGGGTATGAAGCCATTGAGTAAGCACGCACAATTGGTTCGTCCACTTTTGAAACATAACGCCATAGGTTATATTTATCCCAGTCTTCGTGGTATTCTTGTGGAATATCAAAGTCTTTGTAATAAACCGTATGTGGATCTGCTTCAATTTGGATATAGCCACCCGCACGGAATGGCACTTCTTCCCCTTCAGGAATTTGTAATTTAAGCTCTTTGATGAAGGTTGCTTTATTGTCGTTAGAAATAACGGTACATTCCCATTTTTTCACGCCGAACACTTCTTCAGGTAATTCAATTTGCATATTGGTTTTAACATTTACCTGACAAGCTAGACGATAACCTTCTTTCGCTTCACGTTTTGAAATGTGAGAAAGTTCTGTTGGTAGAATATCACCACCGCCCTCAGTTACTTTCACCACACATTGACCACAAGAGCCACCGCCCCCACAAGCTGAAGAAACAAAAATCCCTTTGCTTGCTAATGCGCCTAATAATTTTCCACCTGCTGGCAAGTGAATGGCTTTGCTTGGATCGTGATTGATTTCAATAGTAATGTCCCCTGAGTTTACGAGTTTAGATTTAGCAAACAAGATAATTGCTGCTAACGCTAAAACCACCACAGTGAACATTGCAATACCTAAAATAATTTCCATTTAGTATCCCCTTCTTATAACTGAATACCTGAAAATGACATAAAGCCAAGCGCCATTAGACCTACAGTGATAAAGGTGATCCCTAAACCACGCAAGCCTGCTGGAATATCAGCATATTTCATTTTTTCAGTTAAACCGGCAAGTGCCACGATAGCAAGCATCCAACCTGTTCCTGCACCGATACCATAAACCACAGATTCAGCAAGGTTGTATTCACGTTGCACCATAAAAGATACCCCACCGAAAATCGCACAGTTTACGGTGATTAACGGTAAGAAGATCCCTAATGCGTTATAAAGTGCGGGGAAAAATTTGTCC
Organism: Avibacterium volantium; assembly: GCF_049366555.1. Taxonomy (GTDB): domain Bacteria; phylum Pseudomonadota; class Gammaproteobacteria; order Enterobacterales; family Pasteurellaceae; genus Avibacterium; species Avibacterium volantium_A. The sequence continues at coordinate 46,976 of NZ_JBMMGT010000010.1, forward strand.
AAAACCATTTCTAGGATTTGTACTAATGCCGCAATCACACCGATGAAGGTGATAAAGCGTAAGAAACTTAAATCTACGCCTTCTACTAACGCACCATCTTTTAAGATGTGAGTATAAACAATTTGGTTTGCTGGCACGGCGATACCTAATACCACGATTACCGCGATCCCTAAACCAAAGGCTGTTGAAACTTTCTTTGAAACCGCAAGGAATGTACACATACCAAGGAAGAAAGAAAGTGCCATATTTTCAATAAAAATGGACTTAACAAATAGACTTAAATAGTGTTCCATCTTATTTCTCCACTTGCTCTGGTTTCCAAGTTCTTAAGCCCCAAATTAAGAAGCCGATGATAAAGAACGCACTTGGCGCAAGTAAGGCTAAACCATTTGCTTGATACCAACCACCGTCTTGGATAGTTTGTAACACGGTAATGCCAAATACTTTACCTGAACCAATTAATTCGCGTAAAAATGCGACAATGATTAGGATCACACCATAACCGATACCGTTACCTAAACCATCAACAAAACTTGCCAATGGTGGCTCTTTCATTGCAAAAGCTTCTGCGCGCCCCATTACGATACAGTTGGTAATGATTAAGCCAACGAATACCGAAAGCTGTTTAGATAACTCATAAGCATAGGCTTGCAACACTTGGTCCACAAGGGTTACTAATGATGCAATGATCGCCATTTGCACGATAATACGGATACTATTTGGAATATAGTTACGGATACAAGAAATAAAGAAACTTGAAAATGCCGTTACTAAACTTACTGCGATTGCCATTACCACCGCAGTTTCTAATTTTGTCGTTACCGCAAGTGCTGAACAGATCCCCAAAATTTGCAATGCAATTGGGTTGTTGTTCACGATTGGAGATAACAATAATTTTTTCATATTTGCATTAGCCATTAGTTAGCCTCCGCTCTAAGTTTGTCTAAATACGGGCCAAAACCATCGCGACCAAACCAATAATCAAAAGAACCTTGTACCCCTTTTGTGGTTAAGGTTGCACCAGATAAACCATCGATACCGTGTTCTTTATCTGCTGAAGCACCTTTGCCAATTTTAATCGCTACTTGATCTTGAGCATTAAAGAGTTTTTTACCCACAAAGTATTTCTGCCAGTTTGGATTAGCGATTTCGCCCCCTAAACCTGCGGTTTCACCTTGTTCATAGTAAGTAATCCCTTTAATGGTATTTGCATCTGGCGCAACAGACACAAAGCCATACATCACAGACCACAATCCTGTACCATAAATTGGCAACACGATTTGTGAAGTTTTGCCTTGCGCATCTTTCACTAAATAAACCTCAGCATATTTCGCCCGCACTTTAATGCCAGCTTTATCTTCTTCAGGTTTAATTGCTACGCTTTCAGCAGGATCTTTTACTGCAACACGCGCATCAAAGTTTTTGATGTCGCTTACATAATCACCCGTTGCAAGATCCACAATTTTCGGCTCAATGTTTTCTGCATAAAGGGCTTTAATTTCCGCACCTTTTGCTTTAGCGGGTAATAATCCTGCCACACTGAGAATGTTTTTCTGTTTATCTAATAATTTTTGCTCATTTTGCGTCGGTTTCAAACCTACTGCCGCACTTGCTACGATAATTGAGCAAACTAAGCTGACTAAAACAACAACAAGGATTGTTCCGCCAACACTATCTTTATTAAACTTAGCCATTGCGCGCTCTCCGACGTTTGATATTTGCTTGAACAACCAGATAGTCAAAAATTGGGGCAAATAAGTTAGCTAATAAGATGGCTAACATCATTCCTTCTGGATAAGCGGGATTAACCACACGAATAATCACCGCCATTGCACCAATTAATGCACCGTACCACCATTTACCTTTGTTTGTGAATGAGGCTGATACTGGGTCAGTTGCCATAAATAACATACCTAAAGCAAAGCCACCCAATACTAAGTGCCAATGCCAAGGCATTGAGAATAATGGGTTGGTGTCTGAACCAATTACATTAAATAGGGTAGAAGTGGCAATCATACCGATCATCACACCAGCAATAATACGCCAAGAAGCAATACGTGCGAACACAATCACCGCTGCACCAATTAATAATGCCAGAGTAGAAACTTCACCGATTGAACCTGGGATATTCCCTAAGAATGCGTCCATCCATTGGATTGGCTGACCTGTGGTAACTTGTTTTAATGCACCTTGACCGCCTGTTGCCCATTGTGAAAGTGCTGTTGCGCCAGAGAAACCATCAGCGGCGATCCATACCGAATCCCCTGAGATTTGTGCTGGATAAGCAAAGAATAAAAACGCACGCCCTGCTAATGCTGGGTTCATAAAGTTTTTACCTACACCACCAAACACTTCTTTGGCCACCACAACCCCAAATGTTGTCGCTAACGCCGCTTGCCATAATGGCAATGTTGGCGGAACGATAAGAGCTAATAAAATAGAGGTTACGAAGAAACCTTCGTTGATTTCGTGTTTACGCACTGTAGCAAATAACACTTCCCAGAAACCGCCCACAAGGAATACGGTTAAATAAATTGGTAGGAAGAAAATCGCACCTAATGCCATTTTTGCTAGCACGCCAGCATCTTGTGAAACTAACCCTAATGCATTGGCTAAAGCAAAATGCCAGTCATTCGCCACATTTTGTGCCAAGTTCTGTGCAAAATCGCCCACTTTTAATGCAAGAATAGATTGCTCACCCACATTAAACATACCGTAGAACATTGCTGGGAATAATGCCAACCACACTAATACCATCATACGTTTAGAATCTAACGCATCACGAACGTGAGAAGCTTTCGCCGTTACCGTACCTGGCGTGTATAAGAAAGTTGCCGTTGCTTCATAAAGGGCATACCACTTCTCATATTTACCACCCGGTAAAAAAGCAGGTTCCATTTTCTCTAAAAGATGTTTTAAACCCATTTTTAACCTTCCTTCTCGATCTTATCTAAGGCTGCACGCAGCATTGGACCGTAATCATTTTTACCTGGGCAAACGAACGTACAAAGTGCTAAATCTTCTTCGTCTAACTCTAAGCAACCTAATGCTTGAGCGCTGTCCGTATCGCCTGCACTTAAATCACGCAATAATAATGTCGGGATAATATCTAATGGCATCACACGCTCATAAGCGCCAATTGGCACCATTGCACGGTGTCCACCATTAAGTGCGGTGGTAAAATTGAATAATTTGTGTCCGAAATGACCTAACACAGTACGGGTGATAGAATATTTGTTCGCCCCTGGCATAATCCAACCTAGAAACTCTTTCTCACGACCTTCTGCAATCACAGAAACCTGTAACGCATAACGTCCTAAATAATCTACCGCACCTTCCGCTTTATGACCGCTTAACACGGAACCTGAGATAATACGGTTTTCACCTTCTTTTAACTCGCCTTTAGTTAATTGGGCTAAGTTAGCACCAAGTTGGGTGCGAATTAAACGCGGATTTTTCACCTGTGGGCCAGCCAATGAGATCACACGGTCATTATAAAGTTCACCCGTGGTAAATAAGCGACCAAATGCGATCACATCTTGATAATTCAAATACCAAACCGTTTTCGTTGCACTAACCGGATCGATAAAGTGAATATGCGTACCACTTAAGCCCGCAGGGTGTGGGCCACCAAAATCGTGTACGGCTAAATTTGGTAAATCCACCGTTGGGATATTGCTATCGCCCGCTTTACATAAATGCAATTTGCCTTCGTGTAAACGGCTTAACACGGTTAAACCATTGGTAAAATCGTCCCAATGTGCTTTTAATACCACTTCAGGATCAGCGGCTAATGGATTGGTATCCATTGCATTAACAAAAATAGAAGATGGCACAGCATCAACAGCAGGCACTTTACTGAATGGACGAGTACGAAGTGCTGTCCAAAGCCCTGACGCTTGTAGGTTTTGACGAACTTGCTCGGAAGTTAAACTTTTAAGCTCATCGGCGGAATATTTGTTAAAGGTAACCTGATCATCACCTTCGATTTGAATCACTACTGATTGCAACACACGCTTAGCACCGCGATTAATCGCAGTTACAGTACCACTTGCAGGGGCAGTGAATAATACGCCCGGGTTCTTTTTATCTTCAAAAAGCACCTGACCTTTTTTCACTACATCACCTTCACGCACCTTCATTGAAGGACGCATTCCCACATACTCTTCGCCAAGCAAGGCAACTTCAGTAACGGCATTGCCGTTATGGATTACTTGTTCTGGCTTCCCAGCGATAGGAAGATCCAAGCCTTTTTTAATCGTAATCATATTGTATGCACTACTTTTCGTTAGATTAAAAATATAGCTATCGCAAGATAAAACTCAATGCGATAACCTCGTCTTGAGTAATGATTTTTGCTTAATTATCAACGATGAATGCAAACACATCGCAACAATGTCCACTCCAACCACATAAATTTAAAACTCAAATTCTGTTTAGATTTTATACCGCTCACTAAACGCAATAAGCGATATACGTTAAAATTTTGATACAAGTCAGCTGGTTATTTTAACTAATTAATAACTTTCGTGCTACTTTGAAGGGCGGTTTTTCCAAAATTTTAAGAAAAAAGACCGCTGTTTTTGTGGAAAATCAATTTTTACTAAAGATTATGAAATTGCACTACCTTTTATTAGGTATAAATTATTGTCCAATCCCTAAACAATTTGGTGATTTGGGAAATTGCTGTTCCAATGCTTGCCATTCATCTAAGGTATAAGTATGTAACGCCAATGCGTGAATGCCATTTTTCAATTCTTCCGCCAATAATTGATACAGCATTTGATGGCGCGCAACCTTTCTCACCCCATTAAACGCATCACTCACTAACACCACTTTAAAATGTGAATCCGCCCCACGTCCAGAACTGTGCATATGGCTTTCATTTTCAATATGCAAAAAGTGCGGTGCAAATTTTTGCGAAATTTTTTGTTCTAAAACTTGTTGAACACCCATTATCCTTTCCTTCTTTTTATAAACTAACACAATAAAAATTTGCTTTTGCAAAGACTATACATTCATACTGAAGTTTGCAAGAATAGCCGTATCTTTTTTATTCGCGAGGAAATGACTATGCGTTTTGCTAAACTCTCTCTGATCACCTTATTTTCAAGTGCCGTATTATTATCCGCGTGCCAATCTCAGCCAAGTAACACAATCTCTTTTACGCCACCTAGTCCAAGCGTGCAATTCAATGCGGCAAATCAACACGCGATACTCAATATCCTCACGCGTGATGCGCGCCAACAGCCTGAAGTATCAAGCTATGTGTATGACGAAAAAATCTTTAAGCTCTTTGCCGAACCAAAACCAGCTCAGATTTTCGATCAAGTGATCAAACAAGATCTAAATGGCAAAGGATTTCGCATTGCTGCAACGCCTGCTCAATCTAACACCAATGTGATTGTGAATATCAACAAATTCTATGCCGATGTAGAACAAGGCAATTTACGCTACAAAATCACCGCGAATGTACAAATCAACGTTCAAGTGCAGGGGGCGAAAGGTCAATTCAACAAAAATATCGGCTCAACACGCAGCCAAGAGGGCGCACTGCGTGCCAATAATGCCAATATTCAAAAAGTGTTAGGACAGGCATTAAACGAAACGGTTCAGAGTATCTATAAAGATCAAGAAATCGCCAATGCGATTAATCAATATTCCAACTAATTTTCAGATAAAACAAAACCTTGCGCGCTTGCAAGGTTTTTTATTATCCGAAAAATGGCGAACGTGGACGGAGTCGAACCGCCGACCTGTCCCTTAGGAGGGGACTGCTCTATCCTGCTAAGCTACACGTTCTTTTGCATTTCAGTTTGACACAAATATGTAATGATGAAAAGCACGGGATAAAAAATAAAGTGCGGTGCGAATTTGGTTAATTTTTTAGTAAGAAAAGAAATAATGATGAGATATGAAAAAAGCCGCTAATTTTCATTAGCGGCTCTTAGGAATTTGGCTCCTCCTGCTGGACTTGAACCAGCGACATATGGATTAACAGTCCACCGTTCTACCGACTGAACTAAGGAGGAGTAGTGGTGCCTCGAGGCGGAATCGAACCACCGACACGGGGATTTTCAATCCCCTGCTCTACCAACTGAGCTATCGAGGCAACTCATCAGTGGTGCGTATTAAACGATTTTTACCGCGTTAAGTCAATCATTAATTTTAACTTTTTTACGTTTTTTTGTTTGTTTGAATATTTAACAAGCGAAACGCATAGGAATGCAGCAAAAATCGCATAAAAAATCAAAACCACTTTTAATTTTTATCGTCTAACCCGATAACTTTTTTGTGCCTTATCCACCTTAATTAAATAATTTCTCGCTTGTGAAGATGGGTGTGCCGTAGTCAAAATTCGGTACACTTGCTCAGGATATAAGCGGTTGATTTGTTCAATCGCCATATCTTTATCTTCGTGGAACACACGCAACACCGCACCTGCCCCACTGTTATACGCAGAAATCATCGCAAAACGCTTAGACGTTGGGTTAGTAATGCCATCTAAATATTTATTTTGTAATAGCCATAAATACGATGCACCTGCATCAATATTTTTTTCAGGATCAAACAAATAGCTTTTTGACGGCTGACCACCACGTCCTTTCATTTGGAACACATCTCGCCCAGCCGTATGCGGCACCACTTGCATTAAGCCAATGGCATTAGCATAGCTAATCGCATAAGGGTTGAAGCTGGATTCCGTTTGCATAATGCCTAAAATCAAACTTTCATCAAGGTTATAGCGTCTAGCTGCACGACGCACCATTGGTAGGTATTTTTGCGCACGCACGGCAACGTGATTAGCAATCATTGGGATCACCACAAACTGCACCATTCTGCCGTTACTCAAGCGGCGTGTTTGCAATTTATTTTGCACCAGATAATCGGCAAAATTGCCCGCGATAAACTCGTTGGTAATTTGCTGCCCCGCATTATCCACCACTTGCCCTACTAAGAAAGGACGAGAACTTATCGGCACATCGCCAGAGGCAAATAAATCAATGCCTTTCGCATCTGAGCCCATTAATAACGTATGCACGATAGCATTGTGCAGGCGGTTCAAATCTTGCTGTGTTTCAACCGTGATAACCCCTTCATCAAAGCTCACGTGGCTACGAGTGTAATAACTATCGGTGTATTTCACATAGTCTTTACGGCTTGCCACCAACAGCTCATTCACGCCCCAAATTTGATCGATATTATGGGAAAATTGCCCCGTCAAAATATCTAACCCCTGCGTATCTTTCGCAAAGGCTTCATCATAATTTATTCCTTTATGGCTTGAGCCACTACAAGCAAACAAAAAAGGAATAATCAAAGCAACAACATATTTCTTCATCATTCTTTTTCCGCTGGCGGAACATAGCCTTCAATATGAACATCTTTACCTTCAAATAAGAAATTCACCATTTCTTGCTCTAATAATTGGCGATGTTCGGCATTCATCATATTTAATTTTTTCTCATTAACGAGCATTGTTTGTTTTTTCATCCACTCGCCCCAAGCCTGTTTGCTGATATTATCAAAAATACGTTTGCCTAATTCGCCTGGGTAAAGTTGAAAATCTAGCCCGTCCGCCTCTTGTTTTAAATAGGCACAAAATACCGTTCTTGCCATTATTTTTTTCCTTTTGCTAACTGTAATAAAAGATTTTTGACTGGCGTTGCCAGCCCAATTTGATCAGGATTTTGCGGATCATACCAATATTTGACCGCACTTTGTATAGAAGATTCATACTTGCCGTGATTTTCACCCACCTTTTTCCAATCTGAGCGATTAGCGTCCTCGCTGTGATATTCCTGTTTCACATAAATCGGGTGAATCATTAAATGAAAATGGCTAAACGTATGGCGAAAAGCTGGCCATTCCTGATAAAAATCCACGCTTTGACGCGCCAAATAAGCCAGTAAATCCTGCTTGCTGTCAAATTGTGGAAAACAATACAAACCGCCCCACAAGCCCGCATTTTCACGCTGTTCTAATGCCACCTTGCCTTGTCGCTGCCAAATCAAGAAATAACTTTGTCGCTCGGGTAAGGTTTTCTTTGGTTTCTTCGCAGGATAATCTTGCCAATTTTGTTGCGAATTTGCACCGCACTTTGCGGATAAGGGACAAAGCGTGCATTTCGGTTTTGTGCGTGTACATACCATCGCGCCAATATCCATCATCGCTTGATTAAAATCTGCCACACGCTGTGTTGGCGTAACTTCTGCACTTAACTGCCAAAGTTGGTTTTCCACTTTTTTCTCGCCCGCCCAGCCTTCAACCGTAAAATAACGGGACAGCACACGTTTCACGTTGCCATCTAAAATAGGATAAGGGGCATTTAAGCAAGAAGACAGAATTGCCCCCGCCGTGCTTCGACCAATGCCTTTTAACGCCTGTACTTGTTCAAATTCAGTAGGGAAATTGCCCTGATACTGATCACGAATAATTTGTGCCGATTGGTGCAAATTTCTTGCCCGCGCGTAATAGCCCAAGCCCGTCCACAAATGCAGCACTTCATCAAGGGGCGCATCGGCAAGATCAATGATGGTAGAAAACCTTTGCATAAAGCGTTCAAAATAAGGAATCACCGTAGCAACTTGAGTTTGTTGCAACATTACCTCGGACAGCCAAACGCCATAAAGGGTTTTATTTTGCTGCCAAGGCAAATGTTTGCGCCCAAATTGGTCGTACCAAGCCAGAACAGATTTTGCGAAAGGCGCAGTGGCGGAAGATTGAGCTAATAGCATAAATACAATAGATAAAAGAATGAAAAAATGAAGTGTATCATAGGCAAAATTTATCTTGCAAAAGGAAATGCCATAAGGGCAAAACAAAAGTGCGGTGAAAAATGTCGAGATTTTTCACCGCACTTATTTTTAGCGCATTACAGTTTTTCCACTAACTCCACCGCTGCGCCAATATAAGTGGCTGGGGTGAGTTGTTGTAAGCGCTGTTTTTCGTGCGCTGGAATGTCTAACTTCTCGATAAACTCACGCATTGCTTGCTCATCAACGCGTTTTCCGCGTGTCAGTTCTTTCAATTTTTCGTAAGGTTTTTCAATGCCATAACGGCGCATTACGGTTTGAATTGGTTCAGCCAGCACTTCCCAGTTTTGGTTGAGTTCATCACGCAAGTGCTGTTCGTTCACTTCAAGTTTGCTAATGCCTTTTCTGGTGGCAGCATAGGCTATTAAACAATAGCCCAAGCCCACGCCCAAATTACGCAATACGGTGGAATCCGTTAAATCACGCTGCCAGCGAGAAATTGGCAATTTCGCGCCTAAATGCCCCATTACTGCGTTCGCAATGCCCAAATTCCCTTCTGAGTTTTCAAAATCAATTGGGTTCACTTTGTGTGGCATTGTTGATGAACCAATTTCCCCGGCGATGGTGCGTTGTTTGAAGTGATTTAAGGCAATATAGCCCCATAAATCGCGATCAAAATCGATAATAATGGTGTTGAAACGCGCAATGTTATCAAACAATTCGGCAATGTAATCGTGCGGCTCAATTTGTGTGGTGTAAGGATTCCATTTAATGCCGAGCGAAGTAACAAATTCTTCACTGAATTTATGCCAATCTACATCAGGATAGGCGGATAAATGGGCATTGTAGTTTCCCACTGCGCCGTTGATTTTGCCAAGAATTTCAATCTCTTGCAGTTGTTTAAACTGACGTTTTAAGCGATATACCACATTCGCCATTTCTTTCCCTACGGTGGACGGAGAAGCTGGCTGTCCGTGAGTGCGCGAAAGTAATGGGATCGCTTTGTATTCGTGGGCGAGACGCTCAATTTCAGCAATTAATTTTTGCCATTCAGGCAAAATCACTTCTTCGCGTGCCGTTTTCAACATTAAGGCGTGGGAAAGGTTGTTAATATCTTCAGAAGTACAAGCAAAATGGATAAACTCGCTCACCGCGGCTAATTCTTCAAGTGCGGTGGTTTTTTCTTTCAAAAAATATTCCACCGCTTTCACATCGTGGTTGGTGGTTTTTTCAATTTCTTTGATACGCTGCGTGTCCGCTAAACTGAAATTTGCCACAATTTCATCAAGGTAATCGTTTGCTTTTTGCGACAAAGAAGGAACTTCTTGAATTTGTGCAGTCGCCGCCAATTTTTGTAGCCAACGAACTTCGACTGTAACACGGAATTTGAGCAAGCCAAATTCGCTAAAAATAGCACGCAAAGCCGTTGTTTTGTCTTGATAACGACCATCAATCGGGGAAATCGCGGTAAGTGCGTTTAATTCCATAAGAAAGAACTCCTAAAGGGTTGAGTAAATTTGTTGTGCCGTTGTGGCGATTTTGCCACGGGAAAAAAGAAACTGATATTTTTTGCCGCCCACTTGACGCCATAGCACCGCCGAACGAATGCCTGCTAATAGACTTGCGCGAATACGGTGCTGAATGCCTTGTTGTTGCAAATAATCTGGCGCACCAAGCACCTGAATACGGCTACCGAGCGGGCTGATGACGTCCACGTAAATGCTGGCAAGATTGCTTATCATCTGCTCATCAAGTAAATCATAAAAATTGAGCTGTGAAGGCAAATAGGCGATGCGTTGCGCCAATTCCGCCTTTGCTTTTGGCGATTTACTCAGCTTGCCTTCCAACGCCAGCAAGCTTACCCAGTAGCGCGTTAGCTCTGCATCTCGGCCATTGAGCTGTTCCATCAAGGTTTGCAAGCCTAATTTTAAGTTTGCCGCATTGCCACCATAGACCGCTAAGGTATTTTTAGGCGAGGTTTGTAATAAGCTTTGTAGGCTGGCGTTGAAAGCTGCATTATCAGCACTGCCGTGATGAGCGAATTGTTTCACTAGCGCAGCCGCTTGGCATACACCAGCAAGGGCAAGGGTGATGTCGTAATAATCTGCCATTTTGCTATGAATGTTGTATGAAAATTGCTATGTGGGCGAGAATCTCTCAAAAACTGGGGCAATATAGCATTTTTCGCCTTGCTTTAAAAGGCAAACAACGAATGAAAGCAAAATGACGAATTCTTGCTAGTGTCTGTTGATAATTTATTTTGTATTTGAGCTGGCGGCTAGTTTTTGTGAGAAAAAGGTGAATGTGGTAAAGTTTAGTTATTCTAAACAAGCCACAGCCCCTGCACTGTGGCGGTTTTATTTCAATCTATTTTAATAAAAAGGAGAACCCAATGAACGCAATGAAAAAAATCGGCTTAATTTGCACCGCACTTTTCCCATTAGTAGCCCAAGCGGAAATTGTTGTGAGCCAAGCCACAATCTTCTCCACCGAAAAAGCAGGGCAACCAAGCGCCATTTTTATGCTGCTGCAAAACACCGGCAATGAAGCCGTCAATCTGCTTTTCGCCGAAAGCCAACAGCCCGCGCGCCTAGAATTACACGGAATGCACAACGGCAAAATGCACGCACTCAACGGCATTGAAATCCCCGCCAAGCAAAGCATCAGCCTAAAACGCGGTGGTTTACACATTATGGTTTTCGATCTCCCCCAACCAATCCCACAAGGCGAAACTTTCCCAATCAAGCTGTTTTTTGATGATGGGGAAGTGGTGGAAATAAATGCAGAAGCTGCAACTAAATAACCACATATTCCTTTATAAAAATGTAGTTTAATTACACTTTTTCATTAGAAAAAGTGTTTTTTCTGCTTCTTTTTTTCCTTGTAAAAAATCATAACCTACTTAAAATAGCCTATCTTGCTAGGGAGAAAATTTTAATGAAACGCACGATTTTACAAGCCTTAGAAAAATGGAAAGCGAAAACCAACAGAAAGCCTTTAATTATTCAAGGCGCTCGCCAAGTGGGCAAAACTTGGGCAATGAAATATTTTGGTAAACATTATTTTAGCAAAGTAGCTTATGTAAACTTTGATAACAATCCAAGAATGAAAACCCTGTTTTCTAGTGATTTTGATATTAACCGATTGATTTTAGGTTTAAAAATCGAGACTGGTGTTGATATTCAAGCAGAAGATACATTGCTCATTTTTGATGAAATCCAAGAAGTCCCGCAAGCGTTGGCATCGCTCAAATATTTTTATGAAAATGCACCGCACTTTTATATTATCGCGGCAGGCTCATTACTTGGCGTATCCTTGCATCATCAAGTTTCTTTCCCTGTGGGCAAAGTGGATTTTATGCCAATGTATCCTATGCACTTTAGCGAATTTTTGTTGGCATTGGGGCAAGATGATCTTGTTGCGTTACTCAAAACGCAAGATTGGGCATTAATTTCTGCAATGAAAAGTCGGTATATTGAACTATTACGACAATATTACTTTATTGGTGGAATGCCTGAAGCTGTGCAAACTTTTATTGATACACAAAATTTTGATGCTGTAAGGGAAGTGCAACGTAATTTGCTGATCGCCTATGAGCAAGATTTTTCTAAACATATTCAAGACGGCTACACGGTACAAAAAGTGCGGTCTATTTGGGCATCAATTCCAGAACAATTAGCAAAAGAAAACAAAAAGTTTTTTTATGCCAATCTACAAAAAGGGGCAAGAAGCAAAGATTACGAAATTGCGTTGCAATGGCTAAAAGATAGCGGATTAGTACATTGTGTACAGCGAATTAAAAAGCCACATTTACCGCTTTCAGCCTATCAAGATAATGCATTCAAGCTATATGGCTTAGACGTTGGCTTGCTAGCTGCGCAAAGCCATTTAGATATCAGCACCTTACTTGAAGGCAATCGCATTTTCAGTGAGTTCAAAGGAGCATTGACCGAACAATATGTATTACAGCAACTAATTGCTCAACAGGATAATCCTGTATGCTATTGGGCAACCGAGAAAGGAACGGCGGAGGTCGATTTTGTGATACAGCTGCAACAATCTATCATTCCGATTGAAGTAAAAGCAGAAGAAAATTTGAAGGCAAAAAGCCTACGAGTTTATGTAGAGCAATATAATCCTAAACAGGCTCTGCGCTTTTCTATGGCGGATTATCGCCATCAAGATTGGCTAATCAATATTCCTTTGTATGCCGTACAAGAAAGTTTAAATTTACATACGGCATAACCTTTTTATTATAAATAAAGCCGCCAAGCAATATTGGCGGCTTTAACTTACTCCCCCGATCGATTCTCTTCCCCTGGTTGCCAATCAACCTTGCCGCCTGCGAGTAGGGTGAGCATCATTGATTTGGTTTCTTGTTCGAGTTCTTTGGCGCGGGCGATCATTCGTTCGTTGCTAAATACGGAAATTTCAGGATCGTAAAGGCTTGCCATTTCAGCTAAGCCGTGGCGATCGCGGTGGTAGTAAAATTCTGCAATTTGTTTGGCTTTTTCTTTATCCATTCCAAGCTGTTCAAGCGCCAAGCGTCCGCTGCGGATCGCAGAATCGAAAGTTTCTCGCACAATATTTCTTGCCCCAGCGCGGTATAAATCATAAACGTGCAGACGATCGTAAGCACGGGTGATAATCGGTAAATTTGGGTAAAAGTGATGCGCGAAGTGGGCGATTTGTATAGCTTGCTCTTTGTCATCAAGGGCAATCACTAATAATTTGGCTTTTGCAATGCCCGCAGTTTCTAACAAGTCAGAACGTGAGCCATCGCCAAAATAGGTTTTTAAACCGAAGCGCGATAAGCCTTCCACCAAGGTGGCATCGTAGTCAATAACCGTAGGCTTGTAGCCGCAACTCATTAACATTCCGCTGATGATTTGCCCGTAACGTCCGTGGCCGATAATAAGGACGTCATTTTGATCTTCAATGGTGTCGTTTTCGCGCTGTTGTTGGTGGCTTGCACGCGGTACGATCAGTTTATCGTAAGCAATAAATAAGAAAGGCGTGAGCAACATTGAAATGGCCACGGCAAGCAAGAGTTTGTCGGTGATTTCTCTTGGTAGAATGCCATTTTGTTGGCTGAAAGAAAGTAGCACAAAACCAAATTCTCCCGCTGGTGCAAGGCTTAGGGCGAATAAATTACGGTTAAGGCGATCCAAGCGAAATATTAAACCCAGCCCCCATAAGACAATGGCTTTGATGAGAATAAATAATAGCGTGATGCCTAAAATCACCGTGAAGTCATTGAATAATAAGCTGAAATTAATGTCTGCTCCTACGGTAATGAAAAACAAACCAAGCAATAAGCCTTTGAACGGTTCAAGATTGCTCTCTAACTCGTGGCGATATTCACTATTTGCCAATACCACGCCCGCCAAGAATGTGCCTAACGCAGGCGAAAGCCCGATAGCCGACATCATCGCTGCAATGCCGATCACCAATGCTAAGGCAAATGCGGTGAAAATTTCACGGGTTCTTGATGCAGCAATATAGCGGAAAATCGGGCGCGCGAGAAAATAGCCACCAAAGATGATTGAGCCAATCACGCTAAAGGTGATCAGGGTTTTGACATAATTATTCACCCCGTCTAATAAATTATCTGAATGTTGCTCCGCGCTATGCAGACTATCAATCAATTCAGGAGAAGCAAGCATTGGCAAGAACGCTAAAATCGGAATGATGGCAATATCTTGAAACAACAGCACGGAAAAACTGCTTTGCCCCCCTGGGCTATTCAGCAAATGCTTTTCCCCTAAGGTTTGCAACACAATCGCAGTGGACGACACCGCCAACACACAGCCAATGGCAATACTCATTTCCCAGCTAAAATTAAGCAAATGGGCAACACCTGCAATCGCGCCAATGGATAGAATGACCTGCAAGCCCCCCAAGCCGAGCAACTTGGTACGTAATACCCATAGCATTTTAGGATCAAGCTCTAAACCGATTAAAAATAACATCATCACCACGCCAAATTCAGCAACGTGTTGCACGCGTTCGGTTTCCTGTCCGACTAAGCCTAAAATTGGCCCAATCGCCACCCCTGCCAACAAATAGCCTAGCACTGAGCCTAATCCCAAACGTTTGGAAACTGGCACAGCCACCACGGCGGCAAAGAGATAGATAAACGCGGAAGTCAGTAATGATGTCATAAGCAAACCTATTGTCTATGGATGGTCTTGATATTGTACTTGATCTAGCGAGAAATCCTAAACGCAAGTGCGGTGCTTTTTCCGTAAAAAATAAAGGCTGTCTTGCTGCTAGCTTTTTTAACTTATTGATTATGCCAAGAAAATTAACCTGCAAAAAATTTCATAAAAAAACACCGCACTTGATTTTTATCATAAATATTGACTAGAGCCCTGTGCAAAAACAACGTAAAATCATCGTGTCTTTGTCATCATTTATAGAACCTAAAAGGAGAAAATATGGATAGAAGAAAATTCCTGCGTCTTGGCGCATTAAGTTTATTCAGTGTAAACAGCTTATCGCTCAATGCGGCGGAGCAAAATACCACGGTGGCGTTACGCATTATTGCCACCACGGATATTCACGGTTTTTTAACGGATTTTGATTATTACAAAGATGCGCCTACGGATAAATTTGGTTTTACCCGTGCTGCAAGCCTGATTGCAAGCGCACGTCAAGAAGTGAAAAACTCGGTATTAGTGGATAATGGCGATTTAATTCAAGGCAACCCGATTGCCGATTATCAAGCCGCTAAAGGGGATAAAGAAGGCAAGCCAAATCCGTCCATTTTAGCCCTAAATGCAATGCACTATGATGTGGGAACGATCGGCAACCACGAGTTCAACTATGGCTTAGATTATTTAGATCGCGCTATTAAGCAAGCCCACTTCCCTATTATCAACGCCAATGTGGTGAAAGCCAGCGATGACCAGCCTTATTTCCAACCTTATTTTATTCAAGAAAAAAGCGTAACAGATAATGCGGGCAACAGGCATCAAATCAAAATTGGTTATATTGGCTTTGTGCCACCACAAGTAATGGTGTGGGATAAAGCCAATTTAGAAGGCAAAGTGAAAGCCTACGATATTAAGAAAACCGCAGAAAAATATGTGCCAATCGTGAAAGCACAGGGTGCTGATATTATTGTTGCACTGGCTCACACCGGCCCTTCCGATGAACCTTATAAAGAAGGTGAAGAAAATGCTGCTTTCCATTTAGCCGATGTCAAAGGCATTGATGCCGTGATCTTCGGCCATTCGCACCGCTTATTCCCAAATAAAGAATTTGCTAACAGCAAAGGGGCGGATATTGAAAAAGGCACAATGAACGGCGTGCCAGAAAGTATGGCGGGTTATTGGGCAAATAATATCAGCGTAGTGGATCTCACCTTAAATCAACATAACGGTAAATGGTTTGTGACTGACGGCCGTGCAGCCTTGCGTCCGATTTATGATGCAGATAAGAAAAAAGCACTTGTGGGCAATCACCCTGAAGTTGCGGCATTACTTGCGCCAATCCACGAAGCCACTCGTGCCTTTGTAGCGCAACCGATTGGAAAAGCCTCTGACAATATGTATAGCTTCCTTGCCTTGTTCCAAGATGATCCAACGGTGCAAATCGTAAACCAAGCGCAACAAGCTTACGCCGAAAATGTGGTGAAAAATCTGCCTGAGCTAGCGGGTATTCCTGTGTTGAGTGCCGCTGCGCCATTTAAAGTCGGTGGACGTAAAAACGATCCAAGCGCTTATGTGGAAGTAGACAAAGGCGATCTCACTTTCCGCAATGCGGCAGATCTCTATCTCTACCCAAATACTTTAGTGATCGTCAAAGTAAGCGGAGCAGAGCTTAAACAATGGCTTGAGTGCAGTGCGGGAATGTTTAACCAAATCGATCCAAATAGCGACAAACCACAATCTTTGTTAAATTGGAACGGTTTCCGTACTTATAATTTCGATGTGATTGACGGAGTAAACTATGAAATTGATGTTACCCAACCTGCCCGTTATGACGGTGAGTGCAAGCTCATTAATGACAAGGCATCGCGCATTGTTAATCTCACCTATCAAGGCAAGCCTGTGCAAGATAGCGATCAATTCTTAATTGCGACCAATAATTATCGCGCTTATTCGGGCAAATTCCCTGGCACAGGTGATGCGCACATCGTCTTTGCTTCCCCTGATGAAAATCGTCAAATTTTGGCAAACTACATCAGCCAAACTACCAAAGAAAAAGGCGAAGTGATCCCTTCTGCTGATAATAACTGGAAACTTGCCCCAATTGCCTCCATTCAGCCATTGAAAGTACAAGTGGAAACGTCCCCAAGTGATAAAGCAAAAGCCTTCATTAAGGAAAAAGCGCAATATCCAATGGACTATGTTGGGCAAGATGAACTTGGCTTTGCGGTTTACCAAATAAATTTAAACAAAAAATAGACCGCACTTTCATTTTTACACTATGGCGATGCTAACCCATCGCCATTTTTCACAATGATACTATTTAAGGAGTGAATATGACATTATCAACATTACCTTTGCACGCCGACACTGTGGGCAGTTATTTACGCAGTGCGGCGCTGAAACAAGCCCGTGAACAATTCAACGCCGGCGAAATTGATCGTGCCACCTTAACCCGTATTGAAGATCAAGAAATTGAAAAATTAGTCCAAGCACAGTTAGATGCCGGTTTAAAAGTGCTTACTGATGGGGAATATCGCCGCTCATTTTGGCACATTGATTTTCTTGAAAATTTAAATGGCATTGAAGGCTATGAGCCTGAACACGGTTATAAATTTAATGGCGTTGAAACCCGAGCTTATAACACACGCTGTTGCGGCAAAGTGTCGTGGAATCCTAATCACCCTTTTATTGAGCATTTCAAAAAGCTCAATGCCATTGTGGCTGGGCGTGGCATTGTGAAATACACCATTCCAAGCCCAAACCAGTTAATGTACCCCGTTCAGTGGGATCACGGTGTGTATGCCAGCCGTGCAGAATTTGCAAAAGACGTACAACAAGCCTATAAAGATGCCATTCAAGCCTTTTATCAAGCGGGTTGCCGTTATTTACAATTTGATGATGTTTATTGGGGATCTTTGTGCAACAATCACGACAAACCTGAATTTGCCGCAGATAAAGCCCAAGCCTTGGAAAATATCCAAGTGGTACTTGCTGATAAACCCAAAGATATGATCATCACAACCCACGTTTGCCGTGGCAACTTCCGTTCAACGTATTTATTAAGTGGCGCTTATGATCCTGTTGCCCCTGAACTATTCGGGCAAACGCAATATGACGGCTATTTCCTTGAATATGATGATGAACGCTCTGGTGGATTTGAACCCTTAAAATATTTCGCTGGCAACAAAGGACGCGTTGTACTTGGCTTAATCAGTTCTAAATTTCCAACCCTAGAAGACCCTGCCACAGTAAAAGCTCGCATTGCCGAAGCCGCTCAATATGTGCCGCTTGAACAGCTCTGCCTTAGTCCACAATGCGGTTTTGCCTCCACCGAAGAAGGCAATATTATGACAGAGCAAGAACAATGGGCAAAAGTGCGTTTAGTTGAGCAAATTGCCGCTGACGTTTGGGGCAAAGACTAATCTTTACGATAAACGCTTCTTTTCAAAAGTGCGGTGAAAAAACACCGCACTTTTTCTTTTACCAATTTCTTAATCTGTGATCTTGCTCACGCGGGGTTTATGATTTTTGTCATATCTGCCTTTAACGCTCTCCTTTAAACTGCAAGTAACTATTTATTCATACCAATATTGGGAGGAAAATATGCAGTTTAACTGGAGCGTAGATGGCAGTATTGTCGGGCTTTATATTTTATTAAGCCTTATTGTCGGCATCATTGTGCGGAAATATGTTAAGAATGTGAATGATTTCTTGGTGGCGGGCAGAAATGTCGATTTGCACGTTGGGATTGCATCTTTAGCCGCCACTGAGTTTGGCATTATAACCTGTATGGCGGCAGCACAGCTTGGCTATAAATACGGTTTTGCGGGAGCCACAGTGGGGTTAATTATGACCATTGTAATGTTCACCGTAGGAAAAACAGGATTCTGTATTGAACCTTTGCGCAAAGCTGGTGTGGTAACTATTCCAGAGTTCTTTGAACATAAATTTGGTAAAAAAGTTCGTTGGGCTGCAGGTGTGGTAATTGTGCTTGGTGGCTTGCTTAATATGGGTGTTTTCTTACGCACCGGTGGTGAATTTTTAGTTGCTGTGGCCGGGCTTAAACCAGAATATTTAGAAATCACGATGACCATTTTATTGCTTGTGGTGGCGTTATATACCATTTTAGGCGGAATGCTCTCCGTTCTGGTTACCGATTATATGCAGTTTATTTTAATGAGTGTTGGCTTGGTGCTAACCACTTGTACGATTTTCTATCAGGTAGGCTGGGATACGTTATTTGATACTGCAATTTCTAATTATGGTGCTGGTGGTATTAATCCTTTTGTTAATCCTAATCTTGGTTGGCAATATGTGCTTTACACTGCTTTAGTGCTTACTGCAACGGTACTTACTTGGCAAACAATGGTTTCTCGTGTGTTGTCAGCAAAAGATGCGAATGTTGCGAAAAAAATGTACACACGCACCAGTTTATTTTATATCGTACGTTCATTAATCCCTGTTATGTGGGGTGTTGCCGCGTTAGCTTTCGTGAGTTTAGAAAGTGTGGGCGGAAAACCAATCCAAGCAATGCCAACAATGCTTTCTATTGTGATTCCAACAGGGATCATTGGTTTGCTTGTCGCGGCTATGTTGGCGGCAGATATGTCCACAAACTCTTCTTATTTATTAGGTTGGGCAAGTGTTATTTACAATGACGTATTGATTATTTTCCATAAAAATAAATGGTCAGAACGTAAATCTATTGCTGTCAATCGCGTATTAGTGGCATTAATTGGGGTTTTCTTACTGTTCTATGGGTTGTGGTATCCATTAAAAAGCGACTTGTGGGTATATATGACACTCACAGCAACCATTTATTCCGTTGCCGTTTCCACCCTGTTAATTTCAGCTTGTTATTTCAAAAAAGCCAATAACTGGGGGGCTTATGCAACCATCGTTGTGGGTGCTTTAACGCCACTTTCTTACTTAATCGCACAGCAGATTCCTGCACTTGAACCTATTGCGGCAAAAATTGGCCCTTATTATTCTGGTATTGCTGCGTTTGTTTTTGCTTGGATTGCAATGATTGTTGGTTCATTATTAAAAAATGCGTTACGCAAATAAGGGGGAAATATGACAGATTTAATCATTCTCTTTTGGAAAGTGCTCATCTTATTCGGGCTAAGTTGGTATATTTGCACGATTTTTATTGTTGGTTTTAAAGGTTTTAAAAATATCAAAACAATGCTAGGAGTAGGCAATAATGAAAAAAACTAACGTGGTTTTGATTGTTGCAGATGATTTAGGCTATTGGGCGCTTGGCTGTTATGGGAATAAAGATGCGATTACGCCTAATATTGATAAATTAGCGCAACAAGGTAAAAAATTTAACGATTTCTTTTGTGTTTCCCCTGTTTGCTCTCCTGCAAGAGCCTCAATTTTTACTGGTAGAATTCCTTCTCAACACGGAATTCACGACTGGTTGGAAGAATGGGAAAATGGTGCGACTACAGAACATTATTTAAAAGGGCAATCGACTTTTGTAGATCGCTTAAAACAGCATAATTATCTTTGTGCAATGAGTGGCAAGTGGCATTTAGGTATGGCTGACACGCCACAATGTGGTTTTGATTATTGGTATTCCCATCAGCGTGGCGGTGGCCCTTACTTCAATGCACCAATGTATCGAGATGGTATATTAATTGAAGAACCCGACTACATTACAGATAAAATCACCGATTATGGGCTAGACTTTATTGAGAAGGTACATAATGCCGATCAGCCATTTTTTCTCAATCTAAGTTATACCGCCCCCCATTCCCCTTGGGATCGAAAAAACCACCCACAGGAAATATTGGATCTTTATGCGGATTGTCAATTTGCATCTTGTCCTCGAGATCCTTATCACCCTTGGAAAATTTATGAAACCTTTGAAGGTGATGAACAAGAACGATTGGAAGTGTTAAGGGGATATTTCGCTGCCTTAACCGCAATGGATTTTAATATTGGAAGAATTATCACCGCACTTGAGGAAAAAGGCATTTTAGAAAACACGCTCATCATTTTCACCAGTGATAACGGTATGAATATGGGACATCACGGTATTTTTGGTAAAGGGAATGGCACAAGCCCTGTGAATATGTTTGACACGTCTGTAAAAGTGCCGTTTATTCTTTATCACAAAAATCATTTATCAACAGGTGAAATAGATAACCTGCTGAGCCATTATGATTTCCGCCACACCTTGTTGGAATACCTCAATATCAGTGATGAAGATCAGGCACAGGTACGTTATCCAGGAAAAAGTTTCTCTACTTTATTAAAACAAGAGCCCACAGATTCACGAGAAGAAAATCATCTTGTGATCTTTGATGAATACGGACCAACTCGAATGATCCGCAATCGATCTTTTAAATATATTCATCGCTATCCTGATGGGCCTTATGAATTTTATGATCTGCGTAACGATCCTGATGAACACCATAACCAAATTGATAACCCGGATTATCAACAACAGATCGCCCAAATGCGGCGTGAGTTAAACCGGTGGTTTAATCAATATATCAATAAAGAAATTGATGGTGCAACCTTGCCTGTTTACGGCGGCGGACAGCGTACGCTTGCGGGCGAATGGGGTGGCTATGCCGAAAACACGTTCAACAAATATACAAGCCATTTTGTTTTTTCCGCAGACGGAAAACTACAGCAAAAATCTGATGTAAAAGTGAAAGAAAAAATTCAGTAACCTAGTAACATAAGCGCGAAAGATAAAAAGTAGGAAACCATTTCCTACTTTTTTATTGCCTTACAATTATTTTATCACTAACGCTGCAGCGCCTTTTACGCCAGCGGAATCAAGCAGTTGGCTTGGTTTGATTTGCAGATTTTGTAGGGATACACCTAAGGCATAGTGCGGTAGGAATTTTTGTACTTTTTCGATGATGAAATCGGCGGATTTTGCGACCCCACCAGCCAGTACAATAAGTTCAGGATTAAAAATATTAATCAGCACGCCTAAGCCGTAAGCCAAATATTTTGCGAAGCTATCCACCACTTGCAGCGCGAGATGATCGCCTTTTTTGGCGTATTCAAAAATATGATGTGCTTGCAGGGAATCTAAATCCGTGGAAAAACGTTGGAAAAACTCACCGCACTTTTGTTTATCTGTTTCTGGAGCGCTAAGAAGTTTTTTGGCTTCCCGCACTAATCCTGGGGCGGAAGTATAAGTTTCTAAGCAGCCTGTTAAACCACAGCCGCATTTCATTCCTTGTTCGTTCACCATAATATGGCCAAACTCGCCCGCGCAGCCGCCCGAACCAGACAACACCTTGCCGTTTAGCAAAATGCCTGAAGCAATGCCCGTGCCAATTGGCACAACAATAAGATTCGCCACACCTTGCCCTGCGCCGAATAAATGTTCTCCCAAGGTAATGGCTCGCACATCGTTTTCCACCACCACATTTTTATGAGAGATTTCTTCCATTAATTGCTTGGCATTGAAATCATTGCCCCAAGAAAAATTAGCCGCGATTTTAACGATCGCTTGATCCACCACTGGGCCTGGAATTCCCAAGCCGATGCCTTCTAATTGTGCTTCTGAAAGTTGATGTTGCGCAAGCAAATCCAAAATGGTCTGCCAAATGCGAGAAAAAGTGGTTCTTGCCCCTTGCTGAGATAAAGTCGGAATGCTCTGTTCTGCAAGAATATTAAAATGGTTGTCTAAAATGCCGATTTTTGTGTTTGTGCCGCCAATGTCCACACCTGTGTAATATTTCATCATCAACTCCATTTATTTTGATAATCTTAAATTTCAACATAACTGATTTAGCCAACTCAGACTATGATAAATATCATAGTTTTACCGTGATAAAGATCACAATTTAATAAAATAACAAGGGATTCATATTTAGAGATAAAAAAATCTGCTCATAATGAGCAGATTTTATAGGAATGGAACTAAAATTAGTTTTTCGCCGCAGCTGCCGCTTTCACGATCACCGCGAATGCAGGCGCTTTTAATGAAGCACCGCCTACTAATGCACCGTCAATGTCTGGCTGAGTGAATAATTCTGCGGCGTTGGCATCATTGACTGAGCCGCCGTATTGAATGATCACTTGATCTGCTACCGCTTGAGATTTCGCTGCGATATGGCCACGAATGAAAGCGTGTACCGCTTGAGCCTGTGCTGGGGTGGCTGATTTGCCTGTGCCGATTGCCCAAATTGGCTCATAGGCAATGACTGCGCCATTGAATGCTTCTACGCCCAACGCATTGATGACTGCATCAATTTGTTTTGCACATACTTCTTCGGTTTTACCCGCTTCATTTTCCGCTTCAGATTCACCAATACATAACACAGGTACTAAGCCCGCTTCTTTCAGTGCGGCGAATTTTTTGGCAATAAATTCATCGCTTTCTTTATGATAAGTGCGACGTTCAGAATGGCCGATGATGATATATTTCGCACCGAAATCTTTTAACATTGCCGTTGAAATATCACCAGTAAACGCACCTTGTACGTTTACATCAACATTTTGTGCGCCTAAGGCAATTTGGCTGCCTGCAAGCGCGGCTTCAGCTTCGGCTAAATACATCACTGGCGGTGCGATCGCCACATCACAACCGTTTACGCCGACTAATTCTGCTTTTAAGCCTTCGATTAGCTCTTTGGTAAACGCTTTGCTACCGTTTAACTTCCAGTTACCCATAACTAAAGGACGACGTGCCATAATTTTTCTCCATAGTAATTAACAAAAAATAACCGCATTACTATATCAAATTTTTTCTACGCTTCCGTTGATTTTAGGCAAATTTGAAAAATTTTTTTGTAAAAAGATGATTATTGTGCATTAAAAAGCTACAATCTACTGTATAGATTTCACAAAAAATCATCAATATGAAAATTTTTAAAGCTGAACAATGGAATTTAGAGCTGTTGCTGCCCCTTTTTGAGCAATATCGACTTTCACAGGGAATGGCGGAAAATCCTGACCGTACCTTAACATTTCTCACCAACCGTATTCGCTTTAGTGAAAGCATTTTCTTCCTCGCACTTGATGAAAATGAACAGCCACTTGGTTTTATTCAGCTTTATCCTCGCCTTTCTTCCTTACAACTGCAACGTTATTGGCAACTCACTGATATTTTCGTTCTGCCACAACAAAATTCTACGGAAATTTACACCGCACTTATCGCCAAAGCCAAAGAGTTTGTGCGTTACACACAATCCACACGTTTGGTAGTAGAGCAAGATCCGCAGCAACAATCCTTGCTAGAAATGGCGGGCTTTCGTGCCAATCCCGAAAAGCAGATTTTTGAACTTCGCTTGTAATCAAAGGTCTAATTTTAACCTTAATCACAATCCAATTTGGAGAACTATAATGAAATCAGTAAAACACATTCTTTCTGCCTTAGTGGTTGGCTCAGCGGTGTTAGCTAGCGTGCCAAGCTATGCGGCAGACTGCGCAGTCACTAACGTAAAATTTAAAAAAGGCGCATCATCAGCTAATTACAGCGGTAAAATCAAAGGCTGGCAGTGCCGTAGCTATGCGTTTTATGCCAAAGAAGGACAAACCTTAACCGTAAACTTAAGAGCCAAAGGCGCAGCGGAAGCCATTATCTACGGCGAAGATGATTTCGCACCAAACACGCCATATATTTTACCAAGAACAGGGCGCTATGAAGTGCGCGTGCTACAACCGAAAGCACAATCCATCAAAAAACTTACATCAAGCTATAAGATGAATATTAAAATTCAATAAGCTAATGCTCTAAAAAGAAAAAGTGCGGTGGAAATTTGTTAAATTTTTTCACCGCACTTTTTTATTTCTTCAATTTAAACTTAATAAGCCACTAACACTTCTTTTTCGCTGATAGTGTCGCCGTAAACAGGCAATAAGGTTTTGTCGTAAGCTTGTTTTAACACGCCTTCTTTGCCTAATTTTTCAATTTCTTGATCTAACCACGCGAGCAATTCAGTATCACCTTTTTTCACTGCTGGCGCGATAAAATCTTGATCACCAAGGGTTTTAATGCCAACGGTAAAACCTGGGTTTTCTTTTGCCCAAGCAAACAACAAGGTGTTGTCATGGGCGAGTGCATCACCGCGTCCATCTCTTAAGGCTTCAAAGGTTTCGGTGTTTTGTTCAAATTTTAATAATTTGATGTTCGGATAATGCTTGCTGAAATAAGCATCTGCCGTCGTGCCTTTGTTCACCAATAATGTTTTGCCTTCTAACTGATTGATGTCGGTGATAACCGCGCCATCTTTTGACACCACGCCCAACGCCACTTGCATATAAGGTTTGGCGAAATCCACCACTTCTTTGCGCGCTGGGGTAACGGTGAAATTGGCGAGAATAATATCCACTTTGTTCGATTGCAAATATTCCACGCGGTTTGCTGCTTCCACCAAAACATATTGCACTTTGTTTTCATCACCCAGTAAATCTTTACCAATGGCTTTTGCAATTTCTACGTCAAAACCTTGGCTTTTTCCCTGGTTATCCACATAGCCAAAAGGCGGTTTATCGCTAAAAACGCCAATGCGCACGCTATCGGCCTTTTGTAGCTGTTGCAGACGATTTTGCGCGCTATTGCTTTCGTTGTCATTGCACGCCGTTAGGCTCACAGCAAGCAGGGTAGTCGCAAAAAGTGCGGTGATTTTTTTAAATGTTTTCTTCATAGTCTATTCCTCTTGGTTCATAGTTTAAGATGTTTAAGAATGTTTTTGCCCGATCGGAATTCGGGTTGGTAAAAAAGCGATCTGGCGTGTTTTCCTCCACGATTTTTCCTGCGTCCATAAAAATAATGCGATCTGCCACTTGGCGCGCAAAGGCCATTTCGTGGGTTACAATCAGCATTGTCATTCCCTCTTTGGCAAGCTCTAAAATCACATCTAGCACTTCGCGCACCATTTCGGGATCAAGAGCTGCGGTAACTTCATCGAACAGCATAATTTCTGGGTTCATACACAAAGAGCGAACAATGGCGATACGCTGTTTTTGGCCACCTGAAAGCTCGCGCGGATAGGCATTTTTGCGATCCAGTAAGCCCACGCGTTTAAGTAATTCATCGGCTTGCTTTTCCACTTCCGCCCGAGAACGCTTTTGCACTTTCATTGGGCCGAGCAAAATATTGTCGATCACCGAAAGATGCGAAAATAATTCATAGCTTTGAAAAACCATTCCAATATGTTGGCGCGCTTGCACCCAAGATACTTGCTTGCCTAATACGCCTTGATCTTGCAAGATGATTTCACCTCCTTGAATGGATTCCAGCCCGTTAATGCAACGCAACAAGGTGCTTTTCCCACAGCCTGAAGGCCCAAGCAACACCACCACTTCGCCCTTTTTTATGGCCAAATCAATGCCTTGAAGAGCGGTGGTTTTTTCGTATTTTTTTACCAGTTGATTAATTTCTAATAATGCCATTTTGATTTCCTTTTATTGCTCCCAACGATTTTCCACATAGCGAGAAAAAATGGACAAGGGATAGCAAATTGCGAAATATAAAAGAAAAATAAGTCCATAAATCCAAAATGCCGCGGAAGGATCAGTAAATAAGGAAGTTTCAATAATTTGTTGCCCCACTTTCACCACTTCTAACACGCCAATTAACATTGCCAATGAGCTAGTTTTAATCATTCGAGTAAATAAATTAATCGCACTTGGTGTAACTCGCTTTAAACTTTGTGGTAACAGCACATATAAAAAGGTTTGTGTGCTATTTAATCCCAAGGCATAAGCAGATTCCCTCTGATGTTTTTCAATGGAATTTAATGCGCTGCGCATTAAATCGCCCATTTCAGCCGTTCCCCAAAAAATAAAGACGAAAATACATACTGCAATGCCGTTTAAATGAATATTCAACCACTTAGCCAAGCCAAAATAGGCAATAAATAACCACACTAGTAAAGGAATAATTCGCACCATTTCTAAATATAAACGACAAATCCCTTGGATTATTTTATTTCGGCTAGTCATAACAATGCCAAGCAATATCCCTAACAGACAAGAGAATAATACGGAAATAAATGCAATTTCAGCCGTAACCGCTAAGCCATTTAATAATCGTTGTAGATTATTTCCTTCTAATAAAATAGTTAATCCCATTATTAAACGTTCCCATATTTCGCATAACGGCTACGTTTCTCTAAATAATGAATAAGAAACGAAATTGGTAATAAAATAATGAGATAAAACACTACTAATAAAAATAATGCCTCGTTAGTTTTATAATCTAGGCCAATTAATTCTTTTGCCATAAACATTAATTCCGCAATAGCAATCGCGCTAGCGATAGAGGTTTCTTTCATTAAAAACAGACAATTTGCACCAATGGCTGGCAGGGAAAGGCTTAAAGCTTGTGGCGCAATCACATAAATAAAGGCTTGTGTGGGTGTTAATCCTAAGCTCAGGGCTGATTCCACTTGCCCTTTTGAAACACTTTCAATCCCAGCTCGAATCGCCTCAGCCATATAACTTCCCCCAAGAAAACTTAAGCCAATAATGGCGCAAGTAAACCCATCTAACTTAATTCCCAATTTAGACAAACCAAAATAGAGAAAGAAAAGTTGGATCAACAAAGGTGTATTACGAGAAAGTTCAATATAGGCTTTAGCGAGCGAATTAAAAAAACGAATGTGGTAGCTGGTAGCCACCGCACACAAAAGCCCAATAATGAGAGAAAAAACAATACTCCAAAACGAGAGCTGCAAAGTAATAATGCTGGCATCAATAAATTTCGGAATATTGTCAAAGACATACTGCCAATTCATTTTCCTTCCCTATTGAAGTCATAAACTGGCAATCATTCTAAAGAAGAGAATAGTAGATTGAAAAAGAATAAAAAATTATTGGTTAGATGATTTGGTTATATTAAAACAAAAAGTGCGGTGAAAAATACCGCACTTTTTATCTAGTAAACAACAACCTTTTCTTACCTTAATCCGTTAATAAATCCCACGCATAAACCCCACAAAACAAAAATAAAACAATTTTTCATTTTTATTGTGATCTCGTTCATATTTTTAAAACGAAAAAATTGAGTTCTCTTTTCCACCCGCGTAGCATACTCGCGTTATCACTATTATTTAAGGAGAGAAAAATGCCCCGATTTCGTTTATCAAAAGTGATGTGTATGCTAGCGCCTGTGATGTTAGCCAGCATTCCTGCTTTACCTGTTTATGCTGAAACAAATTCTGTTGTCGCGGTGGAACACGCCAAAACACAGAATACCTATGATCAAATATTACAAAATTGGAAAAACCACCTTACAGGTATATCGTTAGACACCACAAATAATATGGCTAACAATGCGAAACAAGCGTTGTTAAGTAACGATACTTTTGATTTTAGTGAACAAAAAACAGCTGGGGCAAAAATTCGCTCAACAGTGAATACAATCAGAGATTTAGCCGTAGGATATAATAAATCGGGTTCGCAATTTTATCAAAACCAAGACGCTAAGCAGATAATCATTTCTTCTTTGGAAAAAATTCATAGCGGTGGCTACCAGGTGGGTGGCAAAGAATATGGTAACTGGTGGAACTGGGAAATTGGTGTTCCAAAATCGTTGAATGATGTACTCATTTTAATGGGGGATGAATTACCTAATGAATTAAAAGAAAAGCTCATTGCAGCTACAACGTACTTCCAGCCAGATCCCACAACAAGTGGGGCAAATTCCGAAGCCGCACAATATTCTACGTCAAAAGATAAAAGAACAAGTACTGGCGGAAACCGCACAGATACCTCTACCGTTTCACTTGCGCGTGGTCTATTAACGCGTAATGATGATGAGGTTCAACGCGCAATCCGTGCTATTTATGATGTAGGAGAACTCAAAAGCGGTATTCGTGATACAAATGATGCCACGCTAAATGATGGATTCTATACCGATGGTTCATTTATTCAACATTCTTCCGTGGCTTATAATGGTACTTATGCTTCAGTTCTCATTGAAGGGTTAGGACTTTTCGCATATATGCTGAAAGATTCACCAAACTTTGTGTTTAGTGATCCTAAAATGGACAATATTTATGAGTCAATTCTTAAGGGATATAGCTGGTTATTAGTAAATGGTGGAATGAATGATTCAGTAAATGGGCGCGCGATTACACGACCAAATAGCAGCGATGTTACACGCGCAAAACGATTTATTAGTGATATTTCCTTATTGATTGATAGCGCACCAGCAACATACAAGCCGGCATTACAAGGGTTGTTAAAACGTACATTACTTGAACAACATTACTCTCTTGATGATGCGCCAAATGATACGGTGCGGAATATCTTAAAAAATATTCTTGATAATCCAAATATCAAGCCAACAGAAACCGTTGGTGTAAAACGTTTTTCTTTTATGGATCGCGCTGTACAAAAAAGTCCTAGGGGAACCGTTGTTATTGCAATGCATTCAAATCGTACTGCTGCCTATGAAAGTATGAATGGCGAGAACCCTCAAGGTTGGTACACTGGCGATGGAATGACTTATATCTATGATAACCAAAGTACCGATTCATTTACGAATTATTGGCATAATGTTGATTCCTATATG
The DNA here is from genome assembly GCF_049366555.1 of Avibacterium volantium. GTDB lineage: Bacteria > Pseudomonadota > Gammaproteobacteria > Enterobacterales > Pasteurellaceae > Avibacterium > Avibacterium volantium_A. The sequence goes on from NZ_JBMMGT010000010.1 coordinate 76,393, forward strand.
CTACCGGGAACAACCGAAAGCACCGCTATTCGGAAAGATGGTTCAAAGCAACGCCGATACTTAAAAGATCGCAGCAGTAAAACATTTGTGGGTGGTGTAGATAATGGTATTAAGGCAGATGGTTCACAAGGCAATGCCACTAAAGCCATTATTGCAATGGATTTCACATCTTATAATGATAAAACTACAGCGAAGAAATCTTGGGTAATGCTAGGTGATGTGGTACTCGCACTAGGCTCAGATATTGCTAGCACAGATAAAGGCGAAGTATTAACAACCATTGATAATAGAGTGATCAATGGAAAACAAACCTTATCTCACGTTGGTGATACAATTTATTTCACCGATCCCGCTACACAGCAGACTATAAGCTATAAAATTCTTGATAATCAGCAACCCTATACTGTTATTGAGAAAGGTAAAGATGGTTCAACAGAATTTGCTAAAATTTGGTTAAATCACGGGAAAAAACCTAAAGAAGCAAGCTATGCTTATCTCATTATGCCGGGTTATAGCGCTGACGAAGTAAACCATTTTGATACAAATACAATTCAAATTCTGCAACAAAATGCTCAACAACACGCAGTAAAAGTAGGCAATAGTCTTTTTGTTAATTTCTTTGAAGCGGGAGAAGTAGATGGTTTAGCGGTGGATCACCCTCTTTCCGTAATTAAGACAGAAGAAAATGGACGCCTAGACGTTTATGTTGCCGATCCAACGCTGATGCTTGACGATGAAATTAATTTGTCTGTGCTTGGTAAATATATCTTACAAGTTGGTAATGATGTAACAGCTACGATTTCAGGAGAAAAAACAGAATTTACCTTTAAACTTGATGATCATCAGAAATATTTCTCCGCGATTGAGGAAAACCAGTACAAGGAAGATAACTCAACTAGCACGCAGCCAACCAACTCTGATAGCAATAACGCAGAAACACCTGATGGCTTAGATAAGCCTAACACAGATAATTCTGAACAAAATCCAGCAACAAAAACCTCATCTGAAAATGCTGAAGATAGTCCAACAATGACACCAGATAAAGGTGTAGATACATCAGACAATGTGGTTGAATCTAATGGGAATAGCAATGACGAAAGCAGTTCAACGTCAACTACTCAAACAACCCAAGCTGAGGATAGCAATCGCACTGTAGCCATAGAAGAAACGGTGGAATCTAATGATGAAGAAGAAAATCTTACTGCTCAAACTTCCTCTGAACAGGTTGCGTTTAGCCAAGATTATCTTGATAAATATGCGAAAACGCTAAGAAATCTAACCGATGTAGATGTTTCTATCATTGATAACTTCAACTATGATCATTATTTCACAGCGACATTAAGTGAAAGCAATAAACAGGGGTTAGGTGGAAAATTCCAAACAGGGTTTAACCAATCCTTGAATGATCATACGAAAGTCGGGGCATTTGCCGAATATCGTTATAATGATATTCACCAGTTGAGCATTGGAGCTAATGCGAAGTGGTATGATTTTTCTAGCTTTGTTCGTTATCGCCACGTTTTTGATAGCGCAGTACACGCAGATTATCTCGACCTTTACCTTGGTTATGATAAAACCTTTACCTTTAACCAATTTGCTATTCAGCCACGTGTTGGTGTGCTAGGTTCTTATCTGCTAGATAGCAAACTGCCAGATAATGGTAAACTCGCTCATCATTTTGCCGTCCAAACACAGCTATCAAGTAAATTTAGCTATCATATCGGCAGCATAGTCCTTTACCTTGAACCGACTTGGAAAGTAAACTTAGACGATCCATATCGCCTTCAATTAAATGGGCAAGAATACAAGTTAGATCGCTCGAAGCAAGAATGGATAGGTAAAGTGGGAATTGCCAAAAATATCGGTAATTACACTTTTGATTTCAGTGTTCAGACCAACAATCATCAAGAACGCAAGATGATAGCCACCTTTAATTATCAATTCTAAAAAACAAAATGCTCTCGCTAAT
>NZ_JBMMGT010000011.1:0-74242 GCF_049366555.1 Avibacterium volantium
GGGGGCAGATCAGAATATCACAAGGATTGGTAACCACAATGATAATTGCATTGGGTGTATGGCGTTCTAATTGACGAGCAATCTCCACGGTGATTTTCGCATTGATATGACCGATCTCTAAGCGATCTTGTCCCACTTTAATTTGTGCACCAGCAGTGATCACCACCACATCGCTATCACGGGTATCTTCATATTCACCGGAAATAATTTTGGTGTTTTTGGCGAAGGTTAATGCGCTAGTATGGCTGAAATCTAACTGTTCGCCACGAGTACGCTCTTTGTTAAGATCCACCAAGACTACTTCTTGGCATTCACCCATAGTCAGAAGATAATTACAAATGCCTACGCCCACCGCGCCTGCACCGATAATGGATACTTTCATTGTGTTTTCCTGTATTTGTTATAAGTTAAGTTGTTTTCAAAAGGGCGTTAATCTTACTTTATCTGTTTCCCTTGCTCAACGCCTGAATAGAAAGTGCGGTGTTATTTTGGCGAATTTTTTGCTATTTCGCTCAAAAAATTAACAAATGTCCGCACCGTTGGCGCAAGCCCGCGATTTTTATAATAAATGGCATATAAAGGCACGCTTTCTACTTGCCAATCGGGTAATAATTTTTGCCAATGAGGTTGAATTAAGCCTGAAAGCTCAGGCAACAGGGCAATGCCGTAGCTATCTTCAACAAGCTGAGCCAACACTGAAGCATCATTGGCTTGTAAGGCTTTTTTCCCTTGGATTAATTCCCGTTGATTGCCCTGCTTGAAAAGCCAATTTTTGCCATCACTTTTATGTAGCAAGCGGTGGTTTTTCAGTTCTTGTGGCGTGTGCGGTGTGCCATTTTCTGCTAAATAATTGGGCGAAGCGTAAACGCCAGAAGCAATATCCAGCAAATGTTTGGCAACCACATCATCAAGCTCAAGCTCACCAATGCGTAAGGCAATATCTACACCTTCTTGCAATAAATTCGCACGGCGGTTTTCCATCGTGATATTCAGTTCAACATCAGGGTGTTGTTGCAGATAGTACGATAAATGTGGTGTGAGCCAATAACGCAAAATTTCACTAGAAATGGAAAGACGTAGCAACCCACGAGGCGAGGCTAAACAATCTGCCACAGAATTCACCGCACTTTCTGCCGCTTCCACCGCAATTAAAGCGTGTTGATAAAAATGTTCACCCAGATCATTTAAACGTACCCCATTACGATTGCGATCGAGCAGTTTGCTGCCTAGTTGGTTTTCTAATTCTGTCAAACGGCGGCTTAAGCGAGATTTTGGCACGTTTAGCTGTTCAGCCGCTTGAGTTAGGCTACCAGATTGGATCACGGTAACAAAAAAGCGCATATCATTGAGATTGATTTGTTGCATAAATAGAACCTTTTGTTTCAAATTTGACTATTGTTCACTGTATAGAACAAGTATAAACTACGCCACAAGAAATAAGCAAACAGTTTAGGAGAAAGAAAATGCGTATTTTGGAATTAGATAGAATTAACGAATTAGCGCGTAAAGCAAAAGTTACCGCACTTTCTGAAGCTGAATTAAATGAGCGTAGTGCGTTGCGTCAGCGTTATTTAGCAGCAATCCGTGGACAATTAACCAATATTTTATCCACCGTAAGCGTGGTCGATCCAGATGGCAATGATGTTACCCCAACGAAATTGCGTGAAGCACAACGTAGTGGAATGCAAGTTGCCACTTATTAATGAACTAACCGCCCTGAATATTCAGGGCATCACAAAAAACAGAATTGATCAAATTTAGGAGAAAAAATTATGCGTACAGTAAATCGAGTATATCAAGCACCACAACAACATTGGGTGGGCGATGGCTTTTATGTATCACCTTTATTTTCACATAGCCAACAGGATAAAGTAACTAGCCCGTTTTTAATGCTAGATTACGCAATGCCAATGGAGTTTAAACCTCATAACGGCGCGCCAAGAGGCGTAGGTGCACATCCACACGCAGGATTTGAAACCGTCACAATCGCGTTGCAAGGTGAAGTGGAACACCGCGATAGCGATGGTAACGGCGGCGTAATTGGCTCAGGCGATGTACAATGGATGACCGCAGGAAATGGGATCGTACACCAAGAGTTCCATAGCGAAAACTTCAGCCGTACAGGCGGAATGTTTGAAATGCTACAACTTTGGGTAAACTTGCCAGCGAAAGACAAAAACGCCCCAGCGGGTTATCAAAGCATTAAAGCGGCAGATATTCCAACTTATCACTTTGCGGATAATGCAGGAACAGCACGCATTATTGCAGGTGAACTGGACGGCGTAAAAGGCCCAGCTCGCACCTTTACTGAGTTAAATATGTGGGAAATGGATATTAACGCAAACCACAGCGTCACCATTAACGTGCCAGAAACCCATCATTTAATGTTGGTGGCATTACGCGGATCTGCCGTGATCAACGACAGCGATCGTGCGAATCCAACAGAATTGGTGATTTTCAACCACGAAAACGGCGAAGTAAAAATCACCGCAGGTGATGAAAACGTAAAAATGGTGCTACTCAGCGGCGTGCCAATTGATGAGCCAATTGCAGCCTACGGCCCGTTCGTAATGAACACCCGCGAAGAATTAATCGAAAAATTCAACGCGTTTAACAAAGGTGAGTTTGGTGATATTCATTAAGGGGCTGTATTAGATTAGCAGTTATGTTAGTCTATAAAAATGAAGATAACTCATTGTAAACTCAAGAAATCTATACAGAAAAAACTGCTCGAATTTTTTGTACTTGAAGTAACAGCCCGTTCAGCGGCAAATTTATTAGAAATTAACCCTAATTCAGCTGCCTTATTTTATCGCAAAATCAGGGAGGTGATTAGCTACCATTTAGCTCAATATGCCAATGAAATTTTTGCTGGTGAAATTGAACTAGATGAAAGTTATTTTGGTGGTAAAAGAAAAGGAAAACGGGGGCGAGGCGCGAAGGGTAAAACAGCTGTTTTTGGTATGTTAAAGCGAGAAGGAAAAGTTTATACCGTTGTCGTTGAAAATACCAAGACAGATACCTTACTCCCTGTTATTAAAAGGAAAATTATGCCTGATAGCATTGTTTACACCGATTATTATCACAGTTACGACGTGCTAGATGTGAGCGAGTTTAAGCATTTCAGAATTAATCATTCAACCCATTTTGCCGAAGCCAAAAATCACATTAATGGGATCGAAAATTTCTGGAATCAAGCTAAAAGAGTGCTCAGAAAATATAACGGAATTGATAAAAAATCCTTTCCGTTATTCTTGAAAGAATGTGAATTTCGGTTTAACTTTGGGACACCAAAAGAACAGCTAAAAATTCTGCGACTTTGGTGTGGAATTTAGGGCTTATCTAATACAGCCCCTTCATTAATGACCTATCTGTCTAGTTTAAAGGCTTGCCGCCATCGTATATGGCTGCAAGCCTTTCTGTTTTATAAACATTGCTATTTTAGTTTGGGTTGTTGTGTTGCATTAGGTAAAGTGTGGTTAGATGTGATGGTGTGCGATAAGATAAATTTGACTATTGCTATAATAACCTAATTTTTAGATAAAAAAATTTGGGGGCTGTATTATTAGATTAACAGTGATGTTAGTCTGTGAAAATGAAGGCAGCTCATTGTTAAGTAAGGAAATTTATACATAAGAACTACTAGAGTTTTTGTGTTTGAAATTACAGCCCCTCTACGGCCAATTTACTAGAATTTAACTCTCATTCTGCCACCTTGTCTTATCGCAAAATTAGAGAAGTAATCAGCTATTATCTAGTCAAGCTACTCATGAAGTTTTGTAGATTAAATTAAACTGGAAGGAGGTTTATGGGGAGAATAAAAGGAAAATTATGTCTGATAGTATTGTTTATGCTGACTATTATTACAGTTACGATATGCTAGATGTGAGCGAATTTAAGCGAATCATTTACCTCATTTCGTAGAAGCGAAAAATCACATTAATGGGATTGAATATTTCTGGAGTCAGGCTAAATGAGTGCTGAAAAAGTATAACAGCATTGATAAGAAATCTTTTCCATTATTCGTGAAAGAATGTGCATTTCGGTTTAACTTTGGCATATCAAAAGTACAGCTCAAAACACTACAACTTTAGTGTGGAATTTAGGGGTAATCTAATACCTTCTTCTCTAAAAATAAGTGTTATACTACTAATCAAATATATCCACTACAATTCTGATGAGGTATTAGGAGGCATTATGAAAAAAATTCTCACTGCTATACTTGCATTTTCTTCTATAAGTATTGCTGTGGCAAAAGAAGTTAATATCAAAATTTTAGGTACTTCAGATGTGCATGGTCGGGTTGTGCCTTGGAGCTATGGTGCGGATATTGCTGATCCTTCGGGTTCTTATGCCCAAATTTCCACTTATGTGAACGAGGTTCGTAAAAATAATCCTAATGTTGTTCTAGTGGATATTGGTGATGCAATTCAAGATAATCAAGTGGAAGTATTCGCTAAAACGCCTGAACATTATAAAAATAATCCCATTCCTAAAATACTTAATCAGATGAAATACGATATTTTCATTCTAGGAAATCACGAATTCAATTTTGGTATGACGGCACTAGATGAAATCCTAAAAGATATGCAAGCTCAAAAGCTAACAGCAAATTTTTACTATAAAGATGGTCGCCGTTATCTTAAGCCAACTACGATAATTGAAAAAGACGGAGTGAAAATTGGCGTGATTGGTTTGACTACGCCAATGTCTGCCACTTTTGAGCTAGATACAGGCTATCTTGATCAAATGACCTTCACTTCTCCTATTGAAGAAACCAAAAAACAAATTCTCCAATTAAAGCAGAAAGGAGTTGATGCGATTGTGGTTTTGGCTCATATGGGAATTGAAAATGAAAATAATATTCCAGATACAGGTGTCGCTGATCTTGTCAATGCAGTAGATGGCATTGATGTGATTATCGCTGGACATATGCATAAAAATATTCCTAGTGTAACTATTAAAGATACATTGATCACGGAGCCGCATCGTTATGGTACAGTGGTTTCAGAGGTAGATCTTACTTTTGACGTCGAAAATAGTCAGGTTAAACTGATAAATAAAACTGCAAAAACGGTTCCAGTAAAAGATCTACAAGCTGATGAAGAAATTATTAAAATTTATCAGCCTTATCATGATGAATTACGTCGTTTAAATAATGTGATTATAGGAAAAACAGAAAATACAATGGTACCCCAAGGTGAAAACCATGGTGTATCTTTTGCTTTTTCTCAAGATACGGGGCTGTCTTCTTTTATCCACGATGTAGAACAATATTATAGTCAGGCTGATGTTGTTTCCTTTGCCTTTGATCACCAGAATGTCCGCTTAGAAAAAGGGGACATTAAGAAAAAAGACATTATCTACAATTATCGTTATGCTGGCGGTGATGTTAGCGTTTATGAGATGACAGGAAAGCAACTCAAACAATATATGGAATGGTCTGCCGATTATTTTGATACCCTTGAACCTGGAGATAACACCTATCGTTACAACGCAAAACGCGCTAAATCCAAATATGTTACTTTTGATTTATTTGGTGGTGTAAGTTATCAAATTGATTTGCGTAATCCGCAAGGACATAAAATTGTAAACCTCTGTTTGGCTGATGGTCGTCCAGTTACTGATGATATGAAACTTAAAGTAGGAATGAATTCTTATCGTTTTGGACAATTAATTAAAAAAGGAGGCATTTTGGATGGACAACAAATTCCATTACTATGGGAGTCTAAAGTCGCATTAGGACAGGAAAATGGCACAATTCAAAATATGATGATGAATTATATCCGCGAAGTTAAAAAAGGAAAAATTGAAGGTAAAAGCCATAATCGCTGGAAAATTATTGGGTTAGATTAAAGTATAAATATTAAAGTGCGGTTAAAATTTTCAGAATTTTTTTGTGAAGATAATAAACGGCGGTTAATTTTGACCGCCGTTTATCATTTAAGTAATTTACTCTTGTTCTAATAATGTACGGTAAATTACACCGCCGATAATTCCGCCTACGATAGGTGCAAGCCAAAATACCCATAATTGCTCAACAGCCCAAGTACCTTGGAATAAAGCTACAGCGGTAGAACGGGCAGGATTCACAGAGGTATTAGACACAGGAATACAAACCAGATGAATAATTGTTAATGTTAAACCGATTGCGATTGGTGCAAAACCAGCTGAAGCACGTTTATCTGTCGCTCCGTGAATAACAATTAAGAAAAATGCAGTCAATACGATTTCAGCAAGAATCACTGCCGTTAAAGAATAACCACCGGGAGAATGTTCCCCAAATCCATTTGAGGCAAAGCCACTTGCAGTAACATCAAATCCTGTTTTGCCTGATGCTATACCATAAAGCACAGCACCTGCGCAAAGCCCACCTACAACTTGAGCAATGATATAACCAAGAGCATCTTTCGCATGGAAACGTCCACCTGCTACTAAACCTAATGTTACCGAAGGATTAAAATGTCCGCCTGAAATATGCCCTACAGCAAATGCCATTGTTAATACAGTTAAACCAAATGCGAGGGCAACACCCGCAAAGCCAATCCCTAGTTCAGGAAATGCTGCGGCTAGTACCGCAGAGCCACAACCCCTAATACTAACCAAAATGTTCCGAAAAATTCAGCGAAAAGTTTTTTCATTTTTTGAGTCCTATAAGTTAAATTAAATTATAAAATGTTCAGGTATATTGCCTAGCATTGGGTTAGTCATAAAGAAAAATAAAAGGTTGCGTAAACTTATGTAAAAGACAGGCTTACAATAAATTGAAATTTATTGACATATAATAATTTGTTTTACTAGATGATTTAAAAGAAAGAGTGCAGAAAACTTATCTATAAAGGTGCAGGAAAATTCGTTAGCAATAAATAAGGGCTGTCAGGACAGCCCTTAATTTTTTGAGTGATTAACTCAATGCCGCACCACTGAGATCAATAAAGAATCCTGCGATAGTAGCGCTCATTAGGTTGGCTAGTGTGCCGGCGATGACGGCTTTTAAGCCTAGACGAGCGATGTCTGAGCGGCGGGTTGGCGCCATACTACCAATTCCGCCAATAAGTACGGCAATTGCGCTGAAGTTAGCGAAGCCACATAAGGCAAAAGTGATAATGGCTTTGGTTTTATCGCTAAGTTGTACTGCCGCGTCAGGTTGTAAATATTGGGCGAACTCTAAATAGCCCACAAATTCATTTACGGCTAATTTCATTCCGATCATTTGTCCTGCAATTTCAGCATCTTGCCAAGGCACGCCGATGATGAACGCGATAGGTTGGAATAAATAGCCGAGTAGGCTTTGTAAGGTGAGATCGCCATAGCCAAACCAGCCACCGATTCCGCCGATTAAGCCATTTAATAAGGCGATAGAGGCGATAAAGGCGATCAACATACCGCCCACATTGATGGCAAGTGTTACCCCTGACGCAGCACCATTGGCAAGCGCTTCAACGATATTATTTGGTTTTTCTGTTTTGACGTTTTCCTCTAAGGTATCACTGAATTTTTCTGTTTGTGGATACATCAATTTGGCGAATAATAATCCTGCGGGTGCTGCCATAAATGATGCTGCGATTAAGTAGGTGAGTGGTACTCCCATACCAGCATAGCCTGCTAATACAGAACCTGCGATGGAGGCCGTTCCACCTACCATTACAGTAAATAATTCAGATTCTGTCATTCGGCTAATAAAAGGTTTAACTACAAGTGGAGCTTCGGTTTGTCCAACAAAAATATTGGCAGCCGCCGACATTGATTCTGCCTTTGATGTGCCGAGTGCTTTTTGTAGGCCTCCACCGATAATTTTAATTACCCGTTGCATTACGCCGATGTAATACAACACGGAAATTAAGGCTGAGAAAAAGACGATAATTGGTAGCACTTTGAAAGCAAAAATAAAGCCTACATTGCTTGGATCGGCAAGGTTTCCAAAAAGAAAGGCGATCCCTTCGTTACCATAATTAATTACTTTGCTCACGCCTTCAGCGGTGCTAAGCAGGGCATTTCTTCCCGCGGGTACATACAAAATCAGCGCAGCAAAGCCGATTTGAATGGCTAAGGCACCAAAAATAGTTCGGAAATTAATGGCTTTGCGGTTGTTGGAAAACAGCAAGCCAATGCCAAGCAGGACGAAAACCCCGACAATACTGATAATGAGATCCATAGTTACGCTCCTTGATGAATGAATTTAGGTAATTGTGGTAATTTTTTGTATTCCGCATTGTTTAGCAAATGCTGCCAGTGCCTGAGTTTCTTCCACTGTGGGAATAAAAGGGGTTAAACCAGTTTCATCTCTTGCCCCTTTGCTATGCACTCGAATAATTTTGAATAACACCTCGGGATAATCTCGTAGCAGTTGTGCCGCTTTTTCCACTAAGTGGTAGGCATCAAAAAAATCTTTGATAAAAACCAACCGCACTTCTTCAATTTTATTGTGCGGTAATAATTTGGCGAGGTTTTGCCAATTTCGGGTAAGGTTTTCTGTTTTGATATGCTGCGTTGTGGGGATAATTTGAGTTGGCACTTTGCCTTGCTGATTTCGGCGTTCAAAACAGAGTGTCTGTAAGCCTAAGCCATCACCTTTGAGATCAAAGAGAAATTTATCGGTTACGGCAATTAAGGATTGCGTGCTGTCATAATCAAAAAATCCGCTGCTATCAAGATAACAGGTTAGACCCTGCTGGCGAAGTGCGGTGAAAAGTGGTACTAATTTTTTATGATGAATGGTGGGTTCACCGCCGGAAACGGTAATGCCGCGAATAAACGGCACGGCGTTCATTACCTGATCATACAAATATTGCAAGCTGACCAATTTGGCTTCGCTATTTTTTCTTGGAATAGTTTCTGGGTTATGGCAATAAAGGCAATTTAGCTTACAACCCTGCAGAAAAATGCTGGTGCGATTGCCTTGTCCCTCTACATTAGAAAAGGGAATAATCCGATGTAGAGGAACATAAATTTCAGAAAGCGGAACTGGCTTAGTCATTATGAATTGGCGCTTACATTTTCTTCATCGCGCAATTGGCGATCAAAGACATTGGCGCAATCGTCTGTGCCAGAGCCATACCAAGTGGTATCGCGTAATACCGCTTCGCCTTTGCGATAACGCTCAACCTCGCTTTTCTTCACTAAATAGCCTGTTACGCGAATGAGATCGGTATTTTTTAGATAAGTTGTAATGTAGCGATAGCCTTGTGCGAAAGCGCCATCAATAATATCCACCACCGCATCTAAATGATCAGTATAGGTTTGATCGAAAGCAAAGAGATCCCCTGTACCAGAAGGGAAGTATTTATGGAATGGGGCCGATTGTTTTAGATGCGCTAATAATGTCGGTTCTTCACCTACGCGAATACGGTGTGCTGGCGTATTCATCTTATCTTCTTCGTGGTTGCTCGCCCCCACTTGCGCGTGCAGTAAATAACGATTATTGGTACGTTCCACATAAAGCCCTTTATGTGCGTTATTGACCTCTTCCAATTTATCCATAATGAGTGTGGCGATCTCATCACCACGTTGGCTTTGCCCGAAGGTTTCATTAATGCCTTCTTGTTGTAAAAGATGATTGACCGCATCGGCTAATCCAACAATAGCGATCATACTGGTGAAGTTTTCACGCTTGATAAATTCTTCTTGCGCTAAGAAACTGCTTTCAAAGAAATTGCTTTCTTCGATCAAGAATTTATGTCGTTTATCCATTGTGGAAAGGGCGAGTTTTGCTATTTTAGGTAATAATTCATTCACCATTTCGTCAACAGTTGAGCAAGCACGTCCGATAGTACCTAATCTTAAGCGAGTCAGGGTATAAGCACCGCCACATTCAGGCAGGGCATTGTAACAACTGGCGATACCATATTGTTCTCCCAGATCTTCAATGTAATAAGGATCATTGGCAAAAGAAGGTTTTGACACCAATAAACAGGCTTTGGCAGCAAGTTCTGCAAATTCACGCGAGGTTTTTTGTTTATCGTAGCGAATAGTCATATTTGGTGTGGTATTTTCTAGCTCAATGACCGCCTGTAAAATTAAACGTCCTGCTTTAGTGTCATAAGGGCCAATATTGGCGTGGCAGAAGGAATCTGCAATGGTTTTATCAATATGGTTTAAGAAACGTTTAATTTTGATGTAATCCTGGTTCTCGTCAGTAATAAAAGGATCGAGCAATTCATCTAAGCGTCCAATATAAACAGGATAAGTGGTAATGGACGGAACGTGGGAATAGAGAATGAGCAAGCCATCTAGCACTTCATCAAGATCTTTTGGTGGCGGTAAGTCAAGGAACTTACAGCCTTTTTGAATATAAACATTATAGTCAGGCAAAATATAACGCGGACGATAAATGGCATAGCCTTCACATAAATCACAAATCATATGATTTTGCAGATATTCCCATTCTTCTTCTGTGTAGCCTAATAAATCAATAGGGTTAAATAGCCGCTCAGCAATATTGCCTAAGCTCATTAATTTTTGATGATAGGTTAGATTTTTTGCTTTAACCACATCGAGAATATCTTGTTGTGAGGCTTGCATTGTTTGCTCCTTGTATAAAATCACGCTGAATTGACGCTGATTTTACCTAAGGAAAGAAAGAATTACCGTGATTTAGATCACAGACTTAAAGGAATAACAGGGAGTGAGAAAATAAAAGAGCTGAACAAAAATCTGTTCAGCTCTCAATATAACTTATTGATTTGGCTCAATCACTTCAATTTCTGCGCCACTATGCAAGCCCCTTGGTAACTGGCTGCCTTTGCGACCGCGCTCAGCACGGAAGCGTTGTAAATCTTCCGCTTTAAGGGTGATTTTACGTTTGCCTGAATGGAATACCAAGTTTGCTTGTTCGGAAATTAACAATAAGCGTACTAATAATTCGCTGCGATCTTTTGCGTTAGCCGCAGGGATAGAAACGATTTTGTTGCCTTTTCCTTTGGATAATTCAGGCAAATCTTGCACTGGGAAAATCAACATTCTGCCTGCAGAAGTGAGTGCCACGAGCAAGTTTTTATTTTCCTGTAAACTTAATGGAGGCAAGACTTGGGCATTTTCTGGCAAGGAAATCAAGGCTTTGCCCGCTTTGTTGCGTGCCACTAAATCGCTAAATTGGCAAATAAATCCATAGCCTGCGTCTGATGCCATTAATAATTTTTGCTCATCATTTTCCATTAACACTTGGGAAACCGTTGCTCCCGCTGGCAAGGAAAGTTTGCCCGTGAGTGGTTCGCCTTGTGAGCGTGCAGAAGGCAAGGATAGCGGTTCTACCGCATAGCTGCGCCCTGTGCTATCAAGGAATACCACAGGCTGATTGCTTTTTCCGTAGGCGTGCGCCAGATAACCATCACCTGCTTTGTAGCTTAGCCCTTGCGGATCAATGTCGTGGCCTTTGGCGCAACGCACCCAGCCCATTTGCGATAAAATCACGGTAACAGGTTCTGCTGGGATCATTTCGTTTTCAGCCATTGCTTTGGCTTCCGCACGTTCTACGATTGGTGAAAGGCGAGGGCTAGCAAAGGTTTTCGCATCTTGTTGAATTTCTTTTTTGATGAGCGTATTTAAACGGCGCTCTGATCCCAAAATTTGCTCTAAATTCAACCGCTCTTGTTCTAATTTATCTTGTTCCGCTTGCAGTTCGTGCTCTTCCAATTTGGCTAATTGGCGTAAGCGCAAGTTTAAAATAGCCTCGGCCTGTTCCTCACTTAAATTAAAGCGTGCCATTAATTCCTGCTTTGGCTTGTCTTCGTTACGAATAATGGCGATCACTTCATCAATATTTAAAAAAGCAATCATCAAACCTTGCAAAATATGCAGTCGGTTCAGCACTTTATCTAAGCGATGTTGTAAACGTCTGGTTACCGTGGTGCGGCGGAAAGTCAGCCATTCGGTGAGAATTTGCAGCAGATTTTTCACCGCTGGTTTGTTGTCCAAGCCAATCATATTCATATTCACACGATAGCTTTTTTCTAAATCCGTGGTAGCAAATAAATGCGCCATTAGGGCATCGGTATCCACGCGGTTGGAACGCGGCACTAGCACGATACGGATTGGATTATTGTGATCCGCTTCGTCACGAATATCTTCTACCATCGGCAGTTTTTTCGCATTCATTTGTTCAGCAATTTGGCTGATGATTTTTGATGGCGAGGCTTGGTGGGGCAGTGCGCTAATGATGATTTCGCCATCTTCTTTTTTCCACACCGCACGCATTTTGATTGAACCGCGCCCTTGCTCATAAATTTTGCGAATATCCTCTTTGCTGGAAATGATTTCCGCTTCTGTTGGATAATCAGGGCCTTGCAGCACGCCCATTAAGTCCGCTAAATTGGCTTTCGGATTATCCAGCAACATCACCGCAGCGTTCGCCACTTCATTGAGATTATGTGGCGGAATATCCGTTGCCATACCCACGGCGATCCCTGTTGTGCCGTTGAGCAAAATATGCGGGAGGCGTGCGGGGAGGTATTCGGGTTCTTCTAATGTGCCGTCAAAATTCGGCTGAAACTCCACCGTGCCTTGTCCCAGCTCGCTGAGCAAAATTTCTGAAATTTTGGCTAAACGCGATTCGGTGTAACGCATTGCCGCAAAGGATTTCGGATCATCAGGCGCCCCCCAGTTTCCTTGTCCATCAATAAGCGGATAACGATAAGAGAAAGGCTGCGCCATTAGCACCATAGCTTCGTAACAAGCGGTATCTCCGTGCGGGTGGAATTTACCTAATACGTCCCCCACAGTACGCGCTGATTTTTTATATTTCGCCGTGGCATTGAGCCCTAATTCCGACATTGCATACACAATACGGCGCTGCACGGGCTTTAATCCATCACCAATAAAGGGCAATGCGCGATCCATAATCACATACATTGAATAATTCAAATAGGCACTTTCGGTGAAGTTTTGCAGTGGCATTTGCTCAATGCCTTCGTAATTAATTTCTGCCATAAATTTGTTTTTCTCTTATATTCGTTAAAATTAAAGTGCGGTGGTTTTTTGCGCGATTTTTAATGTTGAAATCCTGTGGATACGTCCGCATCAGGATTGCGTTTGGTGTAAGGCTCATCTTTTAATTTTCCACTGAAAATCTGTGGATTTTCCTCCCCACTTACCATTAACACCCCTTTCGCGCCTTTTTCGGTACGGAAAATGGAATGATCCACGAAAGGATAAGGGCCGGGTACAGGAATGGTGGTTTCAGCCATCATCGCACCGCCAGCAGGAATTAAGGTGGTTTGTACATTGTGATTTTGCAATGAACCACCTTCCACATACACCGTATCAAAAGGCTTGCCGATCAAATGGAAAGAGGACACCTTATTTGGCCCTGCGTTGCCGACATAAAAGCGTAATTTCTCGCCCACTTTGGCCTTTAACGCATTATCGCCGAGCATTGAGCCATAATGGCCGTTAAAGACCACATAGTCAGGCAGCTCATAGCTCGCTTTTTGCATACTAAAAACTTGCAAGCCTGCTTTGCCAAATTCCCCTTGGGTATAAAATTCGTTCTGTACAATATAAAATTCTTTATCCACAGGCGGTAAGCCTTCTTTTGGCTCAACCAACATTAAACCGAACATTCCCTTGCCGATGTGAGTTGGCGCGCCGGGCATTGCGGCGCAGTGATAAAGATAAAGCCCAGGTGATAGCACGTTGAACTGATAAATACTGGTATGCCCCGGTGCGGTATTGCTCGCCAGTGCCGTGCCTTCAGGGGCGGCGGAAGAGTGGAAATCAATGCTATGTGGCAGTTTGGAATTGATTGGGTTGGATAAATGCACTTCCACCGTATCTCCTTCGCGCACACGAATGAACGGTGCAGGGGTTGAACCGTTGTATGTCCAATATTTGAATTGCACTTTTGGCATAATTTCCATAATTTTTTCCAGCGCTTCCAGTTTTACCACCACACGCGCAGGATAATCGCGCGTAATGGGCGCTGGCACATTTGGTGCGGTGGTGAGTTCTGCTTCAATCACGGGAAGAGCAGAAATTTTCACATTTTGCACCGCACTTTTATTTTCAGACAAATTGGTATTTTCCGCCGTATTTGTATTTTCAACCGCATTGGGCTTGGTTGAATGTTGCTCTGTGGCGATAACATTGCCGCTTAAAAGTGCGGTGAAAATTAAGGCTAAAAAGGTCTTTTTCATTGGTGTTTCCTTGCTTATTTGGTGGCAGGTTTATACGCTCAAATCCACTTGGTCGCCTTTGGCTTGTAACCACATTTTGCGATCTTCAGAACGTTTTTTCGCCAACAGCATATCCATTAATTCAAAGGTTTCTGTTTCACTTTGTTCATTTTCTTGATCAAAGGTGAGCTGCACTAAACGGCGCGTATTAGGATCCATTGTGGTTTCACGCAACTGGCTTGGGTTCATTTCGCCTAGCCCTTTGAAGCGCTGCACATTGATTTTGCCTTTTTTATTTTTTAGGCGATCTAAAATGCCTTCTTTTTCCCCTTCATCAAGGGCGTAATAGACTTCATTGCCAATGTCGATACGATAAAGCGGCGGCATTGCCACATAAACGTGTCCTTCCGCTACCAATTTTGGGAAGTGGCGTAAGAATAGGGCGCAGAGTAGGGTGGCAATATGTAAACCGTCAGAATCCGCATCAGCAAGAATACAAACCTTGCCGTAACGCAACTGGGAAAGATCACTATTGTCAGGGTCGATCCCCAATGCCACGGCAATGTCGTGGACTTCTTGCGAGCCAAGTACCTGATCGGCGGACACTTCCCAAGTATTTAGAATTTTTCCGCGCAATGGCAAAATGGCTTGATATTCACGATCGCGCGCTTGTTTGGCCGATCCCCCTGCGGAATCCCCTTCGACTAAGAATAATTCGGTCAGTGCTAAATCTTGCGAGCTGCAATCGGCAAGTTTCCCCGGCAGGGCAGGGCCGCTCACTTGTTTTTTGCGCACGATTTTTTTCGCGGCACGCAAACGGCGTTCCGCTGAGCTAATCGCCATTTTGGCGAGTTCTTCCGCCTCTTGTATGTTTTGATTGAGCCATAAACTGAAGGCATCTTTCACCACGCCGCTGACAAACACCGCACTTTGGCGGGAAGATAACCGTTCTTTGGTTTGCCCTGCGAATTGTGGATCTTGCATTTTGATCGAAAGCACATAGGCACAGCGATCCCAAATGTCATCAGCGGTGAGCTTAACCCCGCGTGGCAACAAATTACGGAATTCGCAAAACTCACGCATTGCATCGAGCAAGCCTTGACGCAGCCCATTAACGTGTGTGCCGCCTTGAATGGTTGGGATCAAATTGACATAGCTTTCGCCTAATAAATCCCCGCCCTTAGGCAGCCAAATTAACGCCCAGCTGGCGGTTTCTTTTTCGGTTTCAAAATTGCCCACAAAAGGGGAGGCTGGCAAGGTGGTGTAGTCTTCAACGCTTTCTGTTAAGTAATCAGATAAACCGTCTTGATAGAGCCAAACATCTTCTGTGCCGTTGATTTTATCAATAAAACGAATTTCTAAACCTGAACACAGCACCGCTTTGGCACGCAATAAATGGCGTAAACGGCTGACGGAAAAATTAGGGCTGTCGAAATATTTTGGGTTCGGTTTGAAATGCACGGTTGTGCCAGTAGTACGGCGACCGCAAGTGCCGATGACTTCCAATTCTTGCACTTTCGCCCCATTTTCAAAGGCGATTTTATACACTTGTCCGTTACGTTTAATTTGAATATCCACGCGTTCAGAGAGCGCATTTACCACAGAAATTCCCACACCGTGCAAACCGCCAGAGAAGGTATAGTTTTTATTGGAGAATTTTCCCCCCGCGTGCAATTTGGTAAGAATTACCTCCACCCCTGAAATGCCTTCGGTGGGGTGAATATCAACGGGCATTCCTCGCCCGTTATCGATCACTTCAAGGGATTGATCTTTATGCAAAATCACTTCGATTTTTGTGGCGTGTCCTGCTAAGGCTTCGTCCACACTGTTATCGATCACTTCCTGCCCGAGATGATTGGGGCGGGTAGTGTCGGTGTACATTCCAGGGCGAAGTTGAACGGGTTCAAGATCTTTTAAAACGGTAATTTCATTGGCGGAATAATTTGTTGTCATTGGGAAAACCTAATTTCAAATCAAAAATTGGCGAAAGTGTAGCAAAAAAACGACCTGTATAAAATACCAGTAGGGTAAAATTAAAGTGCGGTCGTTTTTTTGTAAATTTTATTCGTTACCTAAAATGCCTAAATTCCAGTTTATGGCTTCTTTAGGACGTTTGTCTTGCAACAAGAAACGCTGGTTGGCTTTTGCTTGCGGTTGCACTACCGAGCCAGACGGCGTTGAGAAGGCGATGCCGCCTTTTAACAGTTGCTGCATTGATCCTGTGTTAATGGATAAGCCAGTGAAACCAAGCTCCATTCCATAACCTGATGAGATCCAGAATTCTGAATTTTGGCGCACAAGGGCTTTGTGTTTATTGGCAATCACAATATGTACTAACACACGGTCGCCAAGGCTGTTAAGCTCTAAATTGCGAATTGTCCCCACTTCCACACCGCGGTACAACACAGGTGATCCCACCGTGATATTCATTGCGTTTTTGGTTTCTAAAATGAGTGGGAAACCATCACCGTATTTGTTGGTGGTTGGCACAGATTGCGCAAGGCGGAATTGATTGCGTGCTTTGCCACTGCCTGCTTCCACATCAATATAAGGTTGTAAAAGGCTATCTAAATTCTCAATGCCACCTGCGGAAATTTGCGGTGAAATCAGGCGGAATTTGCTGTTTTCTTTGGCAATGATTGCCATATATTTCGGGTTAATTAACGCCGTAGCGATAATTTTGCGATCGGCGGAAAGTTCAATGCTATCCACTTCACCAATATTTAAGCCCATATAACGCAACGGCATTCCTTTACTTAAGTTGGTAGCATCTGCGGCGGTGAGCTTAATCACTTGTCCTGCGGATTTGGCACGCATTTCATTTGGGTAAAGAATTTTGTTACCTGAACCACTGTTATCAAAACTAATCGCGCCTTTTAAGGTGCGAGCAATAGGTGCGGCTTGAATGCTAATGCCTTTCGGTGTGATGTCCACCTGTGCGGCACTTTCCACCCAGAACAGACTTTTGCTGGTGAGCAAATCGCGATGTTTCGGATAGATAAACACGTCCACATCAAAATGATCTTTTTTCGGGCGGATAGCCAGAATTTTGCCCACTTCATATTGGCGATAAAGCACCAGAGAACCTTTATCAATGCTGGGTAGCTGTGAAGTGGTTAAGGTGATGGTTGGGGTGAGATTAGTACTCACGATCCCTGCTTCAGCATTACTGAGATCACTGTATAACGGGAAACTTTCAGGTAATGTACCCGCTTGATGACCCGCCACAATGCGAATGCCTCCTTGTAGCCATTTTTCAGGGCTTGCCGCTTGCATTTTCACGCCGTCAGTGCCGATGCTCACTTCAAAATTTGATGCAGCAATAAAGAGCGTATCGGGGTGAATTAAATGACGATATTGCCCAGCAATCGCTACTTTAAAATGCACCGATTCTTGTTCGATCCGCTGATTTACAATTTCACCAATAGGGAAATTATTGTAGTAAATTTGCTGCCCTTCACTGATGTTATAGGTTTCAGGCGCGGTTAAGGTTAAAACCAAGGTATCGGGCTGTTTGAGCAACAGTTCATTTTCTTTAATCACAGTAAATTGCGTTTGTTTTTCACCTGTACCGCTGATGACATCAAAATATTCACCACGCAATAATTTCTGCGTGTCGCTCAGTTCGCTCAAATTGAATTTTGTGTTGCGTAGCACGATTTCAGTGTTGGTTTTAAACAGATTTTCAGCGCTCGGATCAATGAGTAATTTGCCTTGCAAAATTTCTTCATTATTTTCCACCGCACTTAATTCTGAAAGCAAACCGATTTGTGCATCTTGTGAATATACCGCAGTTTTGCCTGCGCGTAATCCCGCAATATTCGGCACGGTAACATTGATTTCAATACCGCGTTTGGCCGCTTGTAAATTAGCATATAAACGATAGCGCTCGTTGCTTTCTGCCTTTGGACTATTTTGCGGTGAATCAAATGCCACAGCCCCTTGTACCACGGAATTTAGGCTATCCATTTGCACATTAATACCAGAAAGTCCAACACTGGCGTTAATACCGCTAATGTTCCAGAAATGGCTGTCTTTTTTTACGAATTGGGTATAAGGCTTATCGATCACCACATCAATTTCAATTTTCTTCTGATCTTTGGTGAAGCGGTAATCATAAATTTTCCCGACAGGCATTTTTTTGAAATAGACAGACGCTCCGATTGAGATCGAACCTAGATCATCAGCCAGTAAATGAATGAGCAAATCGCCCTCAGTAACTTGGGCGATTGGGCCTTCGCTTTCTGCCACAAATTCATCTTCATATTCACCGTCCCCAGGTTGTAGGGTGATGTAGTTGCCCGAAACCAGTGCATCAATGCCAGAAATCCCTGCCAGAGAAGCACTTGGACGAACGAGCCAAAACTTGGTGTTTTCACGCAACACGGTTTTGGCTTCAGGATAAATACTGGCTTCCACTTCCACTTTTTTCAGATCGTCAGTGAAATTTACTTTTTTCACCACACCAATTTGCAAGCCTTGGTAGCGAATTTGTGTTTTGCCTGCTACTAAGCCATCACCATTATCAAAGGTGATTTTGATATTAATGCCTTGTTCTTGCACAATTTGAAAGAACAAAATCGTACCAATACATAAGGCAACAAAGGGTAATAACCAAAATGGCGAAATCCGTTTGTTTTTATGAATGGTTGCTTTTATTTCTTTGTAATTATCCTGAATGGACGGCGTTTTGTTGTTGTCTGTCATAAATTTTCCAAAGTAAACGACTGTCGAATTGCGAAGCTGAAATCATAGTTAAGAACACCGCTGCCCCAAAATAAAAGGCAGCAGGGCCTACGGAAAAATTGATGATTTGTCCGCGAGCAACCAAGGACATCATCAATGCGAGTACGAACAAATCTAACATCGACCAACGACCGACAAAATGCACAATATGGAATAAGCGCATTTGCCATTTTATGGATTGGCGAAGGTTGAAATGTACACAAATTAATAAATAAAGCAAAATAAAAATTTTGCTAATCGGAATAAAAATACTGGCGCTAAATACCACAAATGCCACGAAATAACTGCCCATTTCAACAAAGGTGATCACGCCAGACATCAGGGTATCGGCGCTCGGCGCGCCATTGACATAAACCACCGACATTGGCAATAAATTAGCAGGGAAAAGCATAATAATGCCCGCAATCAAGGTTGCCCAAGTGCGTTGCAATTTAATGTTTACTGGCACGTCTAATAGCGTTAAACAGCGTGGACAACGGGCTCGATGTTTGCTGTCTTGATAAGGCTCGGTAAACGTGTAATGGCACTCCAAGCAGACACAAGGCGGTTCGTCGGGCATTTCGGTCAAAAGTCTATCTTGTGGATAAAAATCATTCCACAGTGCATTCAGATTGAGCTTAATAAACAGTAGCGTAGTTAAAAGTGCGGTGAAAATAAAGGCAATTAAATACACATCAAGGCTAAGGGTGGCGTATTCTCGCACCTTAAACATTGTTACGCCCAGCGCGACCAAATACACATCAAACATTACCCAGGGTTTAATGTACCCTAGCGCGAGCAAAATATTACGCGGTTTAATGCCAAGCAGTTGCGAAAGACGGAGCAAAATCACCAAAATTGCAAAGGAAATGGGCATAAATACGGCACAGAGAAAAATGAGAAATGCCGTATAAGGGTAGCCTTCTGTTGCCATTTTCCACACCCCTTGCCAAACCGAAGCGTCCACTCGTGTACCCAATAAGTCAATGCTTAATAAAGGATAATTCAAGGCAAAAGGCATCAAAATTAAAATGGATAGGGCAATCATCGCACAGCGATGCAAATTCCAACGGCTGCCTGAACACAGCATCTCATCACAGCGAGGACATTCCGCATATTGGTTCGCCTCCAACGTAGGCACAGACACCGTGGCATCGCAATGGGTGCAACGGGCAATATGCTGTTTGGCGTAATGTGTCGTTTTTAACGGTGTTGTCATCGCTTAGGTTCTACTGATTTTTCTCTAAAAGAAATTCAAAAGCGCTATTTTATATGGATTTGCGTGCTTTTCAAAGTGCGGTGGTTTTTTACGGAAAATTTATCACAAAAAGCACCGCACTTTGTCTGATTGACAAAATTTGTGGTGGACATTAACCTGACAACATTGCTGTTACGATAAAACGCCTAAATACACTTTCACTTAGCGGAGCGATTTATCTCTTTTTAGTTGGTGGGCGTCTGTTTAGAGAAAAAGCAAAGGGAGAAAAATAATGGAAATGACATTTGGACTTGTTGTTTTTGCCTTAATTGGTTTGGTTGTCGCCTTAACTGCAACTTATTTAACAAAACACTAATTTAACAAAACACAATGTTTTATTTTGAAAGCCTGCGATGCAGGCTTTTTCATTATAAGCTATTCTATCAAATGCTAATTTATACAGATTTCCACATATCTCAACAGTAACTCCCGTATAAACTCGATCAAAAAATTGCCATTTCTTGCGAATTTAAGCTAAAATGTGCAACGTTTTTCTATTTAAAATTAATGGTATGTGAGATTACACAATGACAGAAGTTCAGAAATTAACCAATAATAAAGAAATTATCGCTTATTTAGCGGAAAAGTTTCCGCGCTGTTTTTTCCTTGAAGGTGAGGCAAAACCGTTAAAAGTCGGGATTTTCCAAGATTTAGCAGAAGCCCTTGCAGATGATGAAAAAGTAAGTAAAACCCAATTGCGTCAAGCTCTGCGCTTATATACAGCAGGCTGGCGTTATTTATACGCTTGTAAAGAAGGGGCTGAGCGCGTTGATTTACAAGGCAATCCAGCTGGCGTATTAGAGAAAGAACACGCAGAACACGCTGCACAGAAATTAGCCGAAAGCAAAGCGAAAGTGGCAGAAAAACGTGCAGCAGAGCGTGCGGCAAATCCGAAAGCGAATAAAAAGCCTGCGCGTCCAAACGCGAAGAAATTTGTAGCGAAAAAACCACAAAATAAACCTAATCTTGTTGCGGTAGATGTTACAACCTTAGCACAAGGTGATGTGGTGAAAGTAAAAGCCGGGAATAGCACAAAGCGTGCGGTAGTTTTGGAAGTGGTAAAAGACAATGTGCGTGTTGAGTTAGAAAATGGCTTAACAATGTCCGTTACCGCAGAGCGTTTATTTGCATAATTCTCATTATTTCGTTAAGTAAGAAGTCATCATCGTGATATTTACTTTGATTAGGACATTTGAATGAAGTTTAATAAAAGAAAAGGCTACTTAGCCAGTTTAGTGCTAAGTGCCTTATTTGTTAATGCGGATCTTGCCGTTGCTGTTGCTCCTAAATTGAAGGCAACAGATATTGTCATTCCTGAGCCAACTGAAACGAACCAGTTGGTAACAAAGCGTGTTGCAACGCGTTTAACCCAATCTCATTATCGTAAATTTCAGTTAGATGATGACTTTTCGCAAAAGATTTTTGATCGCTATTTAAAAAATTTAGATTTTAATCGCAATACCTTTTTAGCTTCAGATGTCGCTGAAATGCGAGCTAAATATGGCGACAAGCTTGATGATCAGCTTAACCAAGGTAAGCTAGATATGGCGTTTGCGATCTATGATTTAATGATGAAACGCCGTTATGAACGCTATAAATATGCCTTATCGCTTTTAGACAAAGAGCCAAGTTTAACCACAGATGCACAAATTGAAATTGAACGCAAAGATGCTGCTTGGCCAAAAACGGAAGAAGAAGCCAATGAGCTTTGGGCGCAGCGTGTTAAAAATGACATCATCAATTTGAAGCTCAAAGGTAAGAATTGGCGTGAAATTAAGAAAACCTTAACGAAACGCTATGATTTGGCAATCCGCCGTTTAACGCAAACTAAAGCTGATGATATTGTACAAGTGTATTTGAATGCTTTTGCGCGTGAAATCGATCCGCACACAAGTTATCTTGCGCCAAGAAGTGCAAAAAGTTTTAATGAAAGTATGAACCTTTCATTAGAAGGCATTGGGGCAACCTTGCAATCGGAAGATGGGGAAACCATTATCCGCTCACTAGTGGCTGGTGCGCCGGCTGATCGCAGTAAAAAAATTAAGCCGGGTGATAAAATTGTTGGTGTCGGTCAGGCAAAAGGTGAAATTGAAGATGTTGTTGGTTGGCGTTTAGATGACGTGATCGATAAGATCAAAGGGAAAAAAGGCACGAAAGTTCGTTTGGAAATTGAGCCAGAAAAAGGTGGAAAATCCCGCATTGTTACCCTTATTCGAGATAAAATTCGCTTGGAAGATCAGGCGGCGAAATTAACCGTGGAAAAGGTTGATGGCAAGCAAATTGCAGTGATTAAAATTCCAAGTTTTTATCTTGGTTTAGCGGAAGATGTGAAAAAACTGCTTGCAGAAATGAAGCAGAAAAATGCGCAAGCCTTGATTATTGATTTGCGTGAGAATGGCGGTGGCTCATTAAAAGAAGTGGTTGAATTAACAGGCTTATTTATTACCGATGGGCCAGTGGTTCAGGTGAGAGATGCTTATCAACGCATTCGTATTCACGAAGATCCGGATAACACTCAAGATTATGCAGGCCCGCTCTTAGTGATGATCAATCGCTTTAGTGCTTCTGCGTCTGAAATTTTTGCAGCAGCAATGCAAGATTATAACCGAGCGATTATTATTGGACAGAATACCTTTGGTAAAGGAACTGTTCAACAAAGCCGTCCATTGAATTTTGTGTTTGATTCAGAAGAAACCCCAATGGGGCTAATTCAATACACTATTCAAAAATTCTATCGTATTAATGGCGGAAGCACCCAGCTGAAAGGGGTTGCGCCAGATATTACGTTCCCATCATTGATTGATTTGAAAGAATATGGGGAAGAAAACGAAGATAATGCGTTGCCTTGGGATAAATTGCCACCAGCCCCTTATTCTGAGGCTGGGAAATCAAGAGAAGCAATTAATGCACTGGAAGCTCCGCATATTGCTCGAATGGCGAAAGATCCTGAATTTATTGCGCTTAATGAAGATCTTAAAGTGTTAGATGAACGCCGTGAGCGTAAATATTTATCATTGAATTTTGCAAAACGCAAAGCAGAGAATGATAAAGATGACGCAAAACGCTTGAAAGATTTGAATGCGCGCTTTAAACGAGAAGGTAAAAAACCATTGAAGAAACTTGATGATTTACCGAAAGATTATGAAGCCCCTGATTTCTACTTAAAAGAGGCAGAAAAAATGGCGGTGGATCTCATTAATTTTGATGAAAAACATCATCTTTCGGGTGCAGAAGTAACACCGAAAAAATAACTAAATTTCTGACCGCACTTTAATAAGTGCGGTGCTTTTTATTGTGATTTTTATATTTAAGGACTCTAGAATGTTAAAAACGACTTCATTTAAGTTAGCTACACGCGCGGCTTTATTGACGTCTTGTGCTTATGCGGGAACAGCTATTGCGGCAAACACTGCACCTGTGGTGAATGCAGGACAATCCTCAACGCCGGCAATGGTAAAACTGACGAATGAACAGCTTTTACTCGAACGAAAAGCGATCGCTGAGAAAATCACAACAGAACGTAAAGCGGAAGAAGATCGTCTAAATGCAGAACAGCAACAGCGTTCAGAACAGCGCTTAACAGATATTATTGGCACACAGCCGTTGATGTTTAAGTCTGCGGTAGCCAAAATTTATACGCAAAATGATTATGTGTTGCTGTGGGAAGATAAAAAAGCCGAGAAACAATTTTTACGCGAATATGCCGCATTGGTGGCAAGTGGTATTTCTCGCCAGTCGGCACAAAATTTAGATCGTATCTATAATGCTGAGGACAAAGATCGTTTGGTTTATGATATTTTGCTTACTGACGCATTCCTTGATTATCTTTATTATTCACAAAATGCGCTGAAATCTGCGCAGAAATGGTTATATTCTCCAACTGCTTATAAAAGTGCAGAACCCTCAGAGCAAGAAATTCAGCGCTGGTTAAGTGCGGTGAAAAATAATCAAAATTTTGAATTTGTTGCACAACTTGCGGGTAAAAATAATTTATATCGCCAAACCTTATATCAGCTAGAAGCTTTAATTTCTTCAGGAAAAATGGATCGTAACCAGATCTATAAATTGGCGATCAACACGCAACGTTTAAGAATTTTGCCTGAGTTTACAAACGGGCTTTTTGTGAATATTCCAAGTTATCAGCTTAATTATTATCGTAATGGCAAACTGGTAATGAATTCACGCGTTATCGTAGGAAAACAAGCACGCAAAACCCCTGTGATGTATAGCAAATTAAGTAATGTTGTGGTTAATCCACCTTGGACGCCAACGCCACGTTTAATCAATGAAGATTTAGTACCAAAAATTAAACGTGATCCAAGTTATGTGGCACGCAATGGTTATACCATTACCGACGGTTCAGGGCGCACCATTGATCCACATTCCATTAACTGGGCGGCGATTGGCAGCAAATTCCCTTATCGTATCCGTCAAGCGCCGGGGGATAGTGCTTTAGGTAATTATAAATTTAATATGCCAAGTGCTGATGCCATTTACTTGCACGATACACCAAACCACAGTTTGTTTAACAAAAAAGACCGTGCGTTGAGTTCTGGCTGTATTCGTGTGGAGCAGTCCGATCAGTTAGCAAGCATTTTGCTCAAAGAAGTTGGTTGGTCTGATGAACGTAAACGCAAAGTGCTAGGCAGTAAAAAAAACACTTCTGCGAATGTAGGGTCGGATAATCCTGTTTATCTTTATTATGTAACCGCTTGGATGGACGGTGGAAAATTACACACCTTGCCAGATATTTATGGTTACGATTCAGCACCGAATTTAAGCTATGTAAACTGGGATGCGGTGAAAAAATATTTGATGTAATGCCTAACACATTGAAAAGTGATTACTATTTTTAAATTTTTTTACTTTTTTATGAACTAATTAAAACGTACGTAGTCGAAAGTAAAGAATTGTAAATTTAGAGTAAAGAATTATTACTATGAGCGAGATTAATCAGCAGCGCCGCAAATGGCTTTCCCTTGGTGGAATTGCATTGGGTGTATCCTTATTACCTAATACAGTATTAGCAATGGTTTCAACGCCGAAACCACGCATTCTGAGCTTTAGAAATATCAATACTGGCGATCGTTTTGCGGGAGAATTTAATCCTACAAAAGGATTTTCTGCGGCAAGTTTGAGAAAGTTGGATTATTTATTGCGTGATAAACGTAATAACCAAATTCATCGAATGGATCCTAGATTATTTGCCAAGTTTTATCAAATTCAGCGTACTTTAGGCTTACGCAATACTGAAATCCAAATTATTTGTGGTTATCGCTCACCAACAAGTAATGCGGCAATGCGTAGAAGAAGTCGTGGTGTAGCAAGTAATAGCTACCATATTCGTGGGCAAGCGATTGATTTTCGTATTGATGGCGTGCCATTGGCGAGTGTAAAACGTGCGGCGGAAAGCCTAAATAATGGCGGAGTAGGGTATTATCCAAGAAGTAATTTCGTGCATATTGATACTGGCCCTGTTCGTACTTGGCGTGGAAGCTGATTATCCGCATTTCAAACATATAAAACCGCAAGCAAATTTGCGGTTTTATTCTTTTAATTTCAAAGAAATATCAATAAAGGACAAAAAATGAATATTGAGATTATTCCTGTTACCGCGTTCCAACAAAATTGTTCAATCATTTGGGACGATGAAAAAAATGCCGCTATTATTGACCCAGGTGGCGAGGCAGAAAAGCTAATTAAACGCATTGAAGAATTAGGCTTAAATTTAAAATTAATTTTGCTTACTCACGGACACTTAGATCATATCAGTGCGGCAGAAAAGCTGAAAAATCACTTTAATGTAGAAATTTGGGGCTCACACGAAGCGGATCGCTATTGGTTTGAAGGCTTGCCACAACAGGCAGAACGCTTTGGAATGCTATTTAAAACCAATGCCTTTTTGCCTGATCGCTGGTTAAATGAAGAAGGGGAGGTCATCAAGGTGGGCGATTTTAATTTTGAAGTGTTACATTTACCGGGGCATACACCGGGGCATATAGGCTTTATTGAACATAACAAAAACATTGCATTTACTGGTGATGTACTCTTTCAAAACAGCATTGGACGCACAGATTTCCCCGGCGGCGATCATCAAACCTTGCTGAACTCAATTAAAGAAAAACTTTATCCGTTACCTGACGAAATGATCATCATTGCAGGCCACGGAAATTACACGACCATTGGCAAGGAAAAGAAAAGCAATCCGTTTTTGCAGGGAATGTAGCTTTATCAAAGCAAAAAATTTAGGCATTAAAGAATGCCTAAATTTTTGTATCAATATCAGAAACTCTTATCGAACAACAAATTAATATTTTTACTTTGGTAGGAATACAGGGAAGAAATATTACTTATTTGTTTCTTCCAACTAAATTGTAATTTAGGAGTGATTCCCCATAAATGCCAATCTCGCTTCCATAGCATTAATTGGGATTGGTAAATTTTATCAGAGCGTATTTTCCCTAAGGGCAATATGCCACCTAATTTGGCTTCCGCTTTGTATTGGCGTTGCGCAAAAGAAAAAGATAAGCGTGAAGAGATACCTTTTCCCCATTCTTGCCCCCAGCCTAAACGCAGCGTTTTTATATCTGAACTATATTGACGAACCCGCGTCTTTTCACGATTAAAATCAATACCCGTATAAAAATATTGGCGAGCATTGCGCAGCCATAATGCCGTAATAGAAGCAAGCTGATTAAAACCATTTGAACTGGGTTGTGAAAAATAACGTTGCTTACTATATTCAAGTGCTGTAGAAATCTGCCAATTTGGAGAAAGCCAACGAGAAAGTTCAGTGCGTAATCCCTGTTCCCATTGATAGCGGTGTTTCCCTACCCAGCGGCGACCATAAAAAGGCAAAATTTTCCAATTTTGCACCGCACTTTTATTCATATAGCCTAAATAAGTGCGGTTTAAAATATCGTTATAATCTTTATTATCCCAATAATATTTTCCCCATAATGTATTTTCAAAATAAATATAATGATTAGAAAATAAATTATATTCTTTAGAAAGATTAAAGTGATAAGCGATGCCGTGCGCAGATTGTGGTAACATTTCTTTTGATTTTATAAAACCTGTATTTTCTATTTCTTGAGTGCGAGATGTATTATTAACATTAGGATCACGCAAATAATTGAAACTCAAGTTACTTTGCCAGTCAGAATGTTGTTCAATTGCATTCAAATACTGGTCAAGTAAATGTGCAATAGTCGCTGGTAAATTTGGTTCAGCTTTGGCTTTCTCAAACTGTTCTTTGGCAGCAGTTAATTGCTGATCGGCAAATAGGGTTGTCGCAAGTTCAATTCTTACAGGGTTTAAATCAGGATTTATGGCAAGAATTTGACGAAAATAAGAAATAGCCGTGGCATAATGCTGTTGTAATTTTTCTGAAACACCTTTGGCGAATAAAACTAAAATATCATCTTTTTGTTCAAATTGCTGATAAATAGGTAACAAGGTTTCGATTGAAGCATTATTTTGTTGCAATATTGCTAAATTTAATAAATGTTCTGCCAGGTTTTTATCTTGTTTAATTTGTTCAATTGGCACTTTAATTTTTTCAGATTTTGTTGGCTGAATAAATGGCATTGATTTTACTGGCTTTTCAGGTTTCGCAACATATTGATGTTGTTCTGGCTGAAAAGTATTTTCGGCTAAAATTGGAAAAGGTAATAAGCTAATTAAAAATAGTTTTTTCATTGTGAGAAACTCGAAAATAAAGGAAAAGCCACTGCAAGCAGTGGCTTGATTGAGATTAACGTTCGCCAGCGAATACGGCGCTTATCGTTGGGTATGCAGAGTAGCTATGATTTCCGACCTGAACTTTTCCAGCTACTTGTGTTGCATCTTTACCCATAAATTTTCCTTGGTAGTAGCCTTCATATTTTATATTGATTAATCCAATATTATTTAAATAATCAGGGTCAGGTTGATTCATAGTAAAGTGTGCGTTGCCATTAAATTCTAAAATACCATTGTCTGTAGTAATTTTTGTATTTTCTAAATAAATATTTCTATCTTGTGTAGAATAAGTTATGTCATCATTAATACTAACTTTTCCATTGACTTGTTTATTAATAAAATCAGCAGTGAGAGTAAAAGTGCTTTCACTATTGCGAGAATTATTAAGAGTAATTAACGCTTTTCCGCTATATTTAGCCGTTCCTTGAACTCGTTGTAAATCTTCTAAGGCTGTCATTCGAGTTGGGTTACCTCCATAAGCGATTTGATATAGCTCGCCATTTTTGTAAGTAACGGAATAACCTGCATCTTCTAAATTATAGTTATAATTTTTATAAACATTGAGTTCTGGCTGATTAGTTGTATAATCTTGAATCATTTCTACATAACTCGTAATGTTTTCACTGCGAGTACCATCTGCCGTGATATTGCCATAAACCTTGTTATTATCTTGTAGTGATGTATCACCATAATAATTTGGGCTGCCCGTTATAATGATACGTTTATCCACAAATCTTCCATTTTCTTCCTCCCGAGCTTTGCGTGCTTGTTCTTGCTGTTCAAGATCAGAATTAGTCGCATAAGTGCCTTTAGTGAGTTGATTATATTGCGCTTCTAAATGTCGGTTTTTATCTTTGAGATGAGAAATTTCTTGTTCTTTTTCGTTGATTTTTTGTTCGGCTTCATTGCGCTCTTGTTCTAATTGATTACGGTGTTCATAAACATTTTGTAACTCGTTATTGGCTGATTCAAGGAGCATATTGGCATAGTCGGCATCAGCCTGAGCATTTTTCAATTGATTTTGAGCTTCAGTCAGTTTTAGAGATAATTCTTGCAATCTATTTTGATCGATAACAGATCGCTCTTTCAGTTTATTTAGCGATTTTTCAGTCGCTTGTAACTCTTTTTCTAATTTTTCTTTCTGACTATTGGCAAGGGAAAGTTGCTTTCGGCTTGTTGCAGCTTTTCTTTGGCTAAGGTTTCTTGTTGAGAAAGTTGGTTAATTTTCTCATTTGTTTGACTAAATTTCTCTTTTTCCGCTTCTAGTTGTTTTTGTTTTTCTGAAATTTCATTAATTTGTTCCTGATGTTTCTTTATCGTTTGCTGTAAATTTTCAATGGTTTTTTCTTGAGTTGTTGGGGATTGGTCTTGTGCGGTATCTTCTGATGAACTTGAACCACCACTAGATGACCCACAAGCCACCGCACCTAATGAAATTAATAATGCCAATGCCGTTGTTTTAAATTTAGGTTGCATAAAAAATTCCTCTATAAAAGATTATTAAGTTA
Organism: Avibacterium volantium; assembly: GCF_049366555.1. Classification (GTDB taxonomy): domain Bacteria; phylum Pseudomonadota; class Gammaproteobacteria; order Enterobacterales; family Pasteurellaceae; genus Avibacterium; species Avibacterium volantium_A. Next base: position 29,343 of record NZ_JBMMGT010000011.1, read on the forward strand.
AATAAGGGAGTTTATTTTTAGGAAAAACAGGATTTTTTTCTAAAAAACAGCAAAACTTTCTTAGTTTAAAAAAAAAAAAAAACAAGAGGTTAGCGATCTTTTAGCAAAAAATTTGATCTTTATTAAGATTTAAGTAAAAAAAGAAGAAAAGAAAAATTCGGCAAAAAACAACCGCACTTTTATAGAAAGAAAAAAAGCGGAAATAACTCCGCTTTCTTGATTGAGTTGAGCTTATTTCAAAACCAAAATCGGTTTTTTGCCATAGCGTGCCACTTTTACTGTGTTGCTACTTAAGCCTTTGGCATTCGGTTTGCTGCTGGCGAGCATTATGATGAGATCCACTTCTTTTTCATTGGCGATGCGGTTGATTTCTTCATAAATTGTGCCGTGGGCAACGATATGTTGCACTTTTGCTCCTTCAGGGAAATGGGCTTTAGTGAAATCGTGCAGGGTTTTATTGGCTTCTTCAATCACCGATTTATCAAAGTTTTTCGGCAAGAATGCGGAGATAAAGCTGTCATCAATGGGTTCGATAATGGTTGCGACACGGTAAATGGCGTTAGGATTGTGATTGGTGAGCTGAAGGGCGGTGTCCACCACATATTTTGCGCTTTTCAGATTGCTTAGATCAATGGCAATAAGCAGTTTGTTGTACATAATAAGATCCTTTTATTGGGTTGCGGTTTGTGCGTTTTATATTTTGCTAATTTCATAAAATTTTGACCGCACTTTAGGGTCTGTTGATAACTCATTTTGCATTTGAGCTGGTGACTATTTTTTGTGAGAACAAGGCGAACGGGGTGAAGTTTAGCCATTCTAGACGAACCACGTTCAACACAGTTATCACAAAAAATAGCCCCAGCCCTTCGGGTTAGCTTTAAAATTTGCGTACTCTTTGTTGCAGTTCTCACCAAGAGAACCACTCTTGGTTTTAAACTGCGCCGCGATTACGCTAATTTTAAACGATAACTCAAATGCAAAATGAGTTATCAACAGACCATAACAAAGTGCGGTCAATTTTTTATTGTTTTTTCGCTCTACGGCGTTGATTAAATCCAACAAGGAGAATAATCAATAAGCCTGGAATGAACATCCATTCTTTGGCAGTAGCCACTTTTGGTAAAGAAATATCGAGTAGGGTTTGATCCCAATTTAAGCCTGCTTTGGCGGCAGGGGAATCAATTTCAACCATATCAATAATGACTTTTGGTGTCGCTTTGCCATCAATTTCAATGCTTTCGCCTGTATTGAGCAAGGTTAAGCCGAGTTTATTTAGGCGCTCTTCACCGGTTTTTCCTTCTGGCACGCTGAGTTCAGAATAGAACTCAATTTGTTTTCCATAAGGATTGGTGCCAGCCACTTTGAGGGTAATTTTTTCATCAACTGGCACTTTTTCCAACTCTTGTGCCAAATGCACTGGCTCAATGTGATAAGAGGTTGGCGAAATATATTCCATAAAGAAACCAGGGCGGAAAATAATAAATGCCGCAAAAATAAGGGCAACAGTTTCCCACACTTTGTTCTTCGTGATGAAATAATTCATTGTGGCGGAAGTAAAGGCGAGTATAGCAATGGTGGATACCACCGCAACCAGTATGCCTTTTGCCCAGCCCACATCAATTAATAACAGATCCGTATTAAAGATGAACAAGAATGGCAAGATCGCTGTTCTTAGGCTGTAAAAGAATGCCACTAAACCTGTTTTGATTGGGCTACCACCTGATACTGCCGCAGCAGCGAAAGAAGCCAGACCCACAGGTGGGGTTACGTCAGCCATAATCCCGAAATAGAACACGAATAAATGCACGGCAATCAGCGGTACGATTAAGCCATTTTGTTTACCCACTTCTACAATCACTAATGCCATTAAAGATGACACCACGATATAGTTAGCCGTGGTTGGCAAGCCCATTCCTAGTATTAAGCTGAATATTGCCACAAGGATAAGCATAAGCAAGATGTTACCCATTGAGAGCATTTCGATAATGCCAGAGAGCTGTACGCCAAAACCAGTGAGTGAAACAACACCGACAATAATTCCCGCAGTTGCGGTAGCGATACCAATCCCAATCATATTACGCGCGCCCGTTTCTAAACCATCAACAAGGGCATCAACACCTTGTTTAAACAGATCTTTCGTGATCGGTTTGTTACGGAAGAAGTTTAGTAACGGATGCTGAGTGACTAAAATGATCATCAAGGTAACTGTTCCCCAGAAAGCAGATAGCCCTGGTGAAAGCATTTCGACCATTAAACACCAAATTAGCACCACAACAGGAATTAAATAATGCAAGCCTGCATTTACCGTTGGTTTGGCGGACGGCAGTTTTACCACAGGGGAATTAGGATCATCAATTTCTAAATCAGGGAATTGTGCCACACGGCGAATTAAGGCGAGATAAATCAACGCCAATAACACCGCAACGATTAAGAAACTATGATCAGGTGCAACGGTTTTCAACCAGCCTAAACCAAATTCCACGCCAATTACTAAACCGATCACTACTAAAATGGTGCTGACCAATTTTAACAAGGTCACTAAAAACGGATTTGGTGGATCGGTTCTTGGCAAGCCGTGCAAGTTCATTTTTAATGCTTCTAAATGCACGATATAAACCAATGCAATATAAGAAATCAGTGCAGGCAGTGCAGCATAGGTGATGAGCTGGCTATATGGCATATTGACATATTCGATCATCAAGAAAGCTGCAGCCCCCATTACTGGCGGCATAATTTGTCCATTTACCGATGAAGCCACTTCTACCGCGCCTGCTTTTTCTGCTGAAAAGCCCACGCGTTTCATCATTGGAATGGTAAATGTTCCGGTTGTCACTACGTTAGCGATAGATGAACCTGAAATTAGCCCCGTTAAGCCTGATGACACCACAGCCGCTTTCGCCGGCCCACCACGCAGATGTCCAAGATAAGCAAAAGCGGTTTTAATGAAATAGTTACCCGCGCCCGCTTTATCAAGCAATGCACCAAATAACACAAAAAGGAACACATATTTGGTAGAAACCCCTAATGCCACACCAAACACGCCCTCAGTAGTTACCCATTGTTGGTTCACCATTTGTGAAAGTGACCCTGAACGGTGGCTGATGATCCAATCTGTTGGCAAGAATTGCCCGAAGTAGTTATAAGCTAAAAACACACTGGCGATAATTACCAAAGGCAAGCCAAGGCTACGGCGACAGGCTTCTAACAGCAATAACACGCCTAGACAGCCAGCAATAATATCTTGCGTATTAGGTGCGCCGAAACGTGTGACTAAACCTTCATAAAAGAAAATGTAATAGGCGCCTAAAAATGCCCCAAGGGTGGCAAAAAACCAATCTAACAACGGGATACGATGTTTTGGCGATGTCGCAAAAGCAGGGAACGATAAATAGGCCAAGAACAATGCAAAGGCAAGGTGGATCGAACGCGCTTTAGTGTCATCGATCACCACATTAATATCTAGCCCCCAATTGCGAACGACTTCTTGTAGCCAAAATGGCACAGGGGAGGTGTAATAAAGTTGAAAAACCGACCATAAAATCGCGGTAATTACAATGAGTTTTCTGCTTGCGCCCGTAGGATTTCGTCCACCTGAATCATTGGAGGCTACCATATCTTGCAGATCATCGTAATCCATTTTTTTTGTGGATTCGGACATAAAATCTCCCGAAAATTTTTAAATGAATGAAAACGGAAAAAGGCAGGGCTAAGCCTGCCTAAATAATAAAGATGAGATTATTGTAACCAACCGCGTTCTTTGTAGTAACGCACCGCACCTTCGTGTAATGGCGCAGAAAGTGCGTTTTTAATCATATCTTCTTCTTTAAGATTGGCGAACGCAGGGTGTAAACGTTTGAAACGATCAAAGTTATCAAACACCGCTTTAACTGCGGCATAAACTTTATCTTCTGGCACATCAGCAGAAGTGACTAGGGTTGCATACACACCGAAACTTTCTACTGGATTATCTGTACCACGATATAGCCCACCCGGAATCGTTGCTTTCGCATAGTAAGGGTTTGCTGCCACTAAACGATCAATGGCTTCACCTGTTACAGGAACAAGATGGGCATTACAAGACGCTGCCGCTTCTTTCAACGCACCATTTGGGTGACCTACGTTATAGGTAATCGCATCAAGATTGTTATCACACATTACCGATGCCATTTCTGCAGGTTTTAATTCAGACGCCACTTTAAATTCTTTGTCTGTCCAGCCTTTCGCAGCCAAGATCACATTCATTGTTGCACGCGTACCAGAACCCGGATCGCCCACATTCACACGTTTACCTTTCAAATCATCAAAAGAATTGATATTTGAATCATCACGCGCCATTAAAGTGAACGGCTCAGGGTGAATTGAAAACACTGCACGCAATTTATCATTTTTCTTACCCGCAAAGGAGCTTGTACCGTGGTAAGCGTGATATTGCCAGTCTGATTGTGCAATACCCATTTCCATTTGATCTGCGGCAATCGCATTTAAGTTTGCCACAGAACCACCTGTTGAAGGCGCGTTACATTTAATATGAGTTTTTGCAGTATCGCGGTTCACTAATTGACAGATTGATTGACCAACCACATAGTAAACCCCAGTTTGACCACCAGTCCCGATGGTTACAAACTTATCTTCTGCTTGCACAGAAAAAGAGGTGGCTGCCACACCCGCGATAAGAGAGAGTTTTAATAATTTCTTCATTTTTACTCCTTTGCATATTTAGTTTCTATTAAAGGCGAACTTGCGAACGCAAAGCTTGCCTTAAAGATGTTGTGAGTCCCAAAATTAACAAAAATTTTACAGACGGGATAAAGATATACCCTAGATTACCTTTCGTTGCAATCATTTTTTTCGATAAATCGCCTTAAAGTGCGGAAGAAATTTTGCGAATTTTTATGATTTCAAACAAGAATAAATGAACTTTTGCACGAATTAACACACTAAGAAAAGCATCTATAAAATATCATTAGAGCAATTTGTTGCCTGTTACTTATACGTTTCATTTATAAGTATGGCTATTTTTATAAAAAATTATTCTACTTAAGGAGTTAAGATGAAATTATTAAAATCTGTATTAGCATTAAGTTTTGCCGTTGCTACTTCAGGCGTTACGTTGGCAGAAAATCCATTGGCAAGCGCAAAAGATGCGGTAAAAACAACTGCGCAATCAATGAAACAAGATAGCGCATCAAAAGCAAAAGATTTAGTCAAAGAACAGGCTACTAAAAAAGCAAACGCAGTGAAAGATGCGGCAAAAGAGAAAGCAAGCACTGTAAAAGAGGCTGCGAAAGAAAAAGCCAATGTAGCAAAATCATCGGCAAGCGAAAAAGTAGCAAAAGCTAAAGAAAAAGCGGCTGATGCCAAAAGTGCGGTAGAAAATAAAGCAAAATCTGCCAAAGAATCTTTAACGGATAAAGCGTCAAAAGATAAATTGCTCACCGATAAAGTAAAAGAAAAAGCATCTGAAAAAGCAAAAGACGCGAAAGAAAAAGTAAAAGATGTCAAAGAAAAAGCCAAATCAAGCGCAGATAACGCAAAAGACAAGGCGAAATCATTAACGGAAAAAGCGAAGTCTTATGCAGGTGAAAAAATCAACATTAACAAAGCAGATGCAAAAACCTTACAAAACCTTTCAGGTATCGGTGAAGCGAAAGCAAAAGCCATTGTTGAATACCGCGAAAAAGTAGGCAAAATTAAATCAGTAGAAGATTTATCAAACATTTCAGGCATCGGCGAAGCCACCATCGAAAAAATCACCCCTTACTTAAGTTTCTAAAAACTTGCAAAAAAAGGGACGCACTTTAAGTGCGGTCTTTTTTCATAATTATTTAGTAGAAATAAAGCTAATTCAAGTATTTAAACACTTTCACCACTTTTATCACGCCTGAAACATTACGGGCGACTTCTGCTGCGGCATCGGCTTGTTGTTGGGTGAGGTTGCCCATTAGGAACACTTCGCCATTTTCGGTGATCACTTTTACATCTGTGGATTTTACTCCTGAATTGACGAAGAGTTTGGATTTGATTTGGGTGGTGATCCAGCTGTCTTTGCTGATTTGTCCAAGGGAGATTGGTGAGCCGACACGCAGTTCGTTATAAACTTCGGAAACGTTATCAACGCCTTTAGCAAGCCCTGTAGCAATTTCTTTTAAACTTTCATTTGGTACTTGTCCGATAAGTAAGATTCTTCCGCTATATGAAACCACATTGATTCGAGCTTCGCTATCCAGTTGTTGATCTTTATTAATGGCGTGTAAAACTTTTTCTTCAAGGGTTTCGTCATCAACCTGTGTTCCCACTGTTCTTGGATCGGTGGCGACTTTGGTTGCAACGGCTGTTGCCCCAACAATGCCTGCCACTGTGGCGCTAACACAGCCTTGTAGAACAAATGCAGTACCGAGGATAAGGGCTAATTTTTTAAAATTCCTTGTTTTCATTAGTTGTACTCCTTTTGATTATCTATAAAGGGTTGAGATCTATGAATGAGAAAAAAGAGAATGGTCAATTAACTCACAAATCGTATTAATAATAAATAGATGATGTTCCAAAATACGGCTTTCTTTTACCGTTGGGGCAGTGATTTCCAAATCCTGTTCGGTGAGAAAGCCTTGAATATGATCATTATTCGCGCCTGTTAATGCTATGACACTAATTTCTTTATTTAGTGCGGAATTAATCGTTTCTAGCACCATTTCTTCATTGCCAAAAGGGGAAAATACCACCAGCAGATCTCCTTGTTGTGCCACTGCGTTGAATTGGCGTTGGTAGAATTGTTGCTTGGGGCGATCGGCAATAATTGCTGATCCAATGGCGTTATCCAAGCTTAATAACACGGAAGGAAAGCTCGGTCTTTCTAGCTCATAGCGATTGAGTAAATTCGCCACCAGAAACTGCGCATTGGCGTAAGATCGTCCTTGCCCACAGACGATAATTTTATTGCCACGCAATAGGCAGGCGACAATGTTTTGTACCGCTTGAAAAATGGCATTAGGCAATAAGCTCGAAGCAGAAATCTGAGTTTGTATGCTTTCGCTGTAAAGATCTTTTATTTTATCTAACATTGTGATTTATCAGGCTTATTCATCAAGAAAATTAGGAATCCACTGTAAGTCTTGTATTGTATTACCAAATGCTACTAAGTCAAAACGGCAATCGGTATCTTCTAGGCTGCAATCTTGTTTTGCCAGCCACATATTGGCGGCATCTAGCCATTTTTGCTGTTTTTGCCAATCTACACTTTCCACGGCAGAACCAAAAAAATCATTTTTTCTTTGCCGCACTTCAACAAAAACAATGGTTTCGCCATCTTGCATAATTAGATCCAGTTCACCACATTTAAAATGCTGGTTGGCGGCAATAAATTTTAGCCCTTTAGATTGCAAAAAAAGGCGAGCTTGTTGCTCAAAGCTCGCCCCTTGCTGACGTTTGGATTTAAACATATTAATTGCTTAATACTTCCACTGACGCATTTTGGTATTGATACCACGTCATATCACGTTCGATATTACAATTCGGGCCAGCACTTAATTTACCGGTTAAACCGTTAATGTTGAAGCCAGGAACTTGGCGTAACTCATTGAATTGATTGATCAATAACCACGCATCTGCGCCCATTGCATATAAACGCATTAAGGAATAATCCCCATTGGTAAAGCCTGCCACTTTTTTGTATTGTGCAGAATCCACATCTTTAAAGAATGGAATATCACTAAATTCTAACCCATTCATTAATAAGCGATATTCAGGCGTATTATTTGATGAATTGCTGCGTGAACTTGCAAATAATTTCAAGTTAATGTTGCTGTTATCAATCGCCATTTTAATATCACTAAGCTGATTGTTTGTTGCCACAATATATAAAGCTTGAATATTTTGGTTTAAGCCTGATTGTAGCGTGTAAGTGATGTCATCAGCACTGTTATAGAATTTGATATTGGCATCTGTACCTGAAAGCTGTTGCCAGCGAGTATTAAATGCAGAAGCGGTGCGGCGACCGAGATCGCTTTGCGGCACAATAATAAATGGATTTTGAATACCTTGATCCCAAATACGATTTGCCGCAGATTCTGCTTCATCTTCAGGGGCTAAGCCGTAATAGCAAAGCTGACCAATGGCACGAGAATTTGCTGTTGAGTTTAAGGTAAGTACATTTAGCCCTTGTAATAAATCAGGGCGGTTAGTCAATTTATCCACATTTTGCTTTAATAATGGACCAACAACGGTACTAATGCCTTCAAGTTTTGCTTGCTCAATGATGCTTTCCACTGGCGTAGCAAGGGTATCAAACACTTTCACTTGAATGTCTGAACCGCCTCTTGCATCATCAAAACCACGCTTAATGGTGCTACCAATGATCTGCGCATCACCACTTAATGGCAGAAGTAGGGCAACTTGGTTTAACTGCGTTTGTTGGAAGTTAAATAGCCCTTGTAATTCCGTTGGGAAAAGATAACTGGCGCTATGTCTTGGATAAGCCGCTTTCCAGCTTTGTAAGGCTTGGCTTAATTGAGCTGGGTGATTTAAGTTATCGTTGTAGGCTTTAGTTAATGCTAACCAGCCACCTAAAGCAGCACTGCCTTCCGCCGATGTATTGTTAATTAAACCACGGTTTGCATTGCGTAATAAGGCCCAAGTGCGGTCATTATTTTCTTGTTTTCTTTGTGTGTCGGTTAATAGGGAATCAATTTGAATACGCGCTTTTACGGCATTCATAATTTGATTACGATTTTTTGCCACACGCGCAACCACTTCATAGTAACGTGCTTTTTGCGAAGGGCTTAATAAAGCAAGATCAATCGCTTTTAAGCGTGTGTCGGCGGCTTTATTATTGCCTTTCACAGCAGCGATATGGGCCTCAATGATAGCTTTATCAAGCAGCTGTTCTTCATTAAGATCGTTTAATTCTGCTAACATTGCTTGCGCTTGCGGGATTTTATTCTCACGCACCAACACACGCGCAGCAAGCAATTTGTAAGTTTGTTGATCTTCAAGATTTTGTGTACGTTGAATTTGATTGATGTAATATTCCGAACTGGCATTTGCATCGTTTTTCAGCACATTTGTGAAGCTGTTACCGAACAAATTGGTACAGCCTGCCAAAACCAATGCAAATAAAAAAGGCATTAATCGATTTTTTAAATTAATGCGTTGTAATAGAATAGTCATAATTACTCCGTTGTTGAAAACAATCTCGGGGATCTTACTTATCTCAATAATTAAAATCAAATAAAAGAAGTAAAAATGGATAATTTAACTGGAATTTTATATATCGTAGCAACGCCCATTGGCAATTTGCAAGATATCAGCCAACGCGCATTACAAGTGTTGGAACAAGTGGATTTAGTCGCCGCAGAAGATACGCGCCATAGTGGCTTATTGTTGAGTCATTATGGCATTAAAAAGCCTTTTTTTGCCTTGCACGATCATAATGAGCAACAAAAAGCTGAGATTTTGTGCGAAAAGCTGTTGCAAGGCACAACGATCGCCTTAGTTTCCGATGCTGGTACGCCATTGATTAGCGATCCGGGCTTTCATCTGGTGAGGAAATGTCGCCAAGCTGGCATTAAAATTGTGCCAATTCCGGGTGCTTGTGCCGCAATAGCAGGGCTTTGCGCCTCAGGCATTGCTTCTGATCGTTTTTGTTTTGAAGGTTTTCTACCCGCCAAATCCAAAGCCCGTTGCGATAAATTGGAAAATCTCGCAAAAGAAGACCGCACTTTGATTTTCTATGAATCCACCCACCGCATTTTAGATTGCCTTGCGGATATGGAAAAGGTATTCGGCGCTGAGCGTTATGTGGTGCTAGCACGCGAGCTAACCAAAACTTGGGAAACCATTTACGGTGATGAAGTCGGCGCATTACGCCAGTGGGTGAGCGAAGATCCAAACCGCAGCAAAGGTGAAATGGTGCTAATTGTAGAAGGCAATGTGAGCAGTGAAGCAGAAAGCTTTTCCCCCGAAGCCATCAAAGCCCTAACTCTTATCGCCAAAGAACTCCCACTCAAAAAAGCCGCCGCGATTGTCGCAGAGCTTTATGGCTATAAGAAAAATGCGTTGTATCAGTTTGGGTTGGAGAATTTGTAAGTTTATTTTAGATAAATTTATTTTCCCCTAACCCTATAATCAACAGGGAATTTCGGTATAATGCCCAAGTTAATGATGACAGGATAAAGGTTATGAGCCAATTTTTTTATATACATCCAGAAAATCCGCAGCCGCGTTTGATTAATCAAGCGGTGGATATTTTGAAACAAGGTGGGGTGATTGTTTACCCAACGGATTCAGGTTATGCCTTGGGTTGTATGCTCGGCGATAAGCACGCAATGGATCGCATTGTGCAAATTCGTCAATTGCCAGAAAATCATAATTTCACCCTTGTGTGTAGCGATTTATCAGAGCTTTCAACCTATGCCACGGTGAACAATATGGCGTATCGACTGATTAAAAATAACACACCGGGGCGCTATACCTTTATTCTTACCGCAACCAAAGAAGTGCCACGCCGTTTAATGACATCAAAGCGTAAAACCATAGGCTTACGCGTGCCGGATAACCAAATTGCCTTAGCATTACTCAAAACATTAGGTGAGCCGATTTTATCTTGTTCCTTGATGTTACCAGGGGAAGAATTTATTACCCAATCTGATCCAGAAGAAATTCGCGATCGTTTAGAACATCAAGTGGATTTAATTATTAACGGCGGCTATTTAGGGCAAGAGCCAACAACTGTGGTGGATTTAACCGACAACACGCCTGTGATTTTGCGTGAGGGCAGCGGTTCAACCACGCCATTTATTTAATCTTTTCAAACTGTTAGACGCTTGGGAAAGCGACAAGAGGAAATATGAAAACAACATCTTATTCACAACGCAATACCACCAAGGGAATGCGTTTTGCTGAAAAAAATAACACGGAAAGAAAACGTACAGACAAGCCTTTCGCATCAAATGCAGAAAGCAAAGAAAAAAGTGCGGTAAAAAAGACCGCACTTTCTGCCACTCATAAAGTGGAAGGGGAAAAATTACAAAAAGTGTTAGCGCGCGCAGGGCAAGGATCTCGCCGTGAAATTGAAGCGATGATCGCCGCCAATCGAGTGAGCGTAAACGGCAAAATGGCAACACTGGGCGATCGTGTTGTGGTGAACGCGAATTTAAAAATCCGCATTGACGGACACGTTGTGAATTTACAACAGGCGCAAAAAGAAGTGTGTCGCGTGTTGATGTATTACAAACCTGAAGGCGAACTTTGTACTCGCCACGATCCCGAAGGGCGTGCCACCGTATTTGACCGCTTGCCACGCTTAACCGGATCGCGTTGGATTGCGGTAGGACGCTTGGATATTAACACCTCTGGCTTATTGCTGTTTACCACAGACGGCGAATTGGCAAACCGCTTAATGCACCCAAGCCGTGAAGTGGAGCGTGAATATTCTGTGCGCGTTTTTGGTCAGGTGGACGAAGCAATGATCGCCCGTTTACGCAAAGGCGTGCAGTTAGAAGATGGGCCAGCCAATTTCAAAGCCATCAAGCCAATGGGCGGACAAGGAATGAACCAATGGTTTGACGTTACCCTAATGGAGGGGCGTAACCGTGAAGTTCGCCGTTTATGGGAATCGCAAGGCATTCAAGTCAGCCGTTTGATCCGCATTCGCTACGGCAATATCAAATTAATGAAAACCTTACCGCGCGGTGGATGGGAAGAAATGGATCTTACCAATGTGAATTATCTGCGTGAATTGGTGGGGCTTGAACCAGAAACCCAAAGCAAATTAGACGTCACCAAACAACGCAGACGCGCCAAAACTGGGCAAATCCGTCGTGCGGTGAAACGTTATGCGGATATGAATAAACGTTACAAAAAAGCTTAAAAATGCTATAAAAAGCCTAAAAAATTTCATAAAAAAGCACCGCACTTTGATCAAGGAGTGATGATGAAAATTCAGCAATTACGTTATATCGTTGAAATCGTAAATCAAAATTTGAATGTAACCGAAGCGGCAAATACCTTGTTCACCTCGCAGCCGGGGATCAGCAAACAAGTGCGATTGTTGGAAGATGAATTAGGCTTAGAGATTTTTGAGCGCAACGGTAAACATATTAAAGCCCTTACCCCAGCGGGCAAAAAAATTGTTGCGATTGCGCGCGAATTATTGGTTAAAACGCAAAGCATTAAAGCCGTGGCAGATGAATATACGCAGCCTAATCACGGCGTGCTACGCATTGCCACCACCAACACGCAGGCGCGTTATATGCTGCCTTCTGTGGTAGAGCGTTTTTCCAAAAAATATCCCGATGTGAGCTTGCATATTCATCAAGGTTCACCAACGCAAATTTATGACGCATTGCTTTCTGGCGAAGTGGATTTGGCAATTACCACGGAAGCGCAATATTTATTTGATGATTTGGTATTGTTGCCTTGTTATTTATGGAATCGTTCTGTGATCGTTAAAAATGATCATCCCTTAGCGCAATGTCAAGATCTGACGATTGAAGAACTGAGTAAATATCCCCTTGTTACCTATACCTTTGGTTTTACTGGCGTTTCTGATTTGGATTATGCTTTCAACAGTGCAGGGTTATTGCCAAATATTGTGTTTACCGCCACCGATGCGGATGTCATCAAAACCTATGTGCGCTTAGGTTTAGGCGTGGGCATTATGGCTTCAATGGCGCATACGCCAGAAGATAAAGATCTAGTGGCGATCGATGCCAGCCATATTTTCCGTTCCAGTATGACGCAAATTGCTTTCAAACATAGCATTTTCTTACGCAATTATATGTACGATTTTATCAATATGTTTTCACCGCACTTAACCCGACCAATGGTGGAACAGGCAGAGCGTTTGCACGATAACAACGCCGTGAAAAAATTATTTGATGATATCGTGTTGGAAGTGCGGTAGTTTTTTGTAACAATTAGTTAACTTATAGGGTAAAATTGCTTATATTTTAATAGACTTATTTAGCCCCCTGATGAGTTTTTGCAAATAGGGCATATCCCTAAAATAGATAAGGAGCATTTTATGAAAATTGTTTTTCTTGATAGCACAGCCATTCCAAAACACATTCCTATTCCACGCCCTAACTTTGAACATCAATGGGTGGAATATGAGCATACTTCGCCTGAACAAACTATTGAGCGCGCGAAAGATGCGGATATTGTGATTACTAGCAAAGTCGCGTTTGATCGTGAAACAATGAAACAGCTCCCAAACTTAAAATTGATCGCAATTACCGCCACAGGTACAAATAATGTGGATTTAGAGGCGGCGAAAGAGTTAGGCATCGCAGTGAAAAATGTGACGGGCTATTCTTCTGTTAACGTGCCTGAACACGTTTTAGGGTTAATTTTTGCTTTAAAACACAGTTTAATGAACTGGTATAAAGATCAGCTTAGCGCCAAATGGGCAGATAGCAAACAGTTCTGCTATTTTGATTACCCGATCACCGATGTGAAAGGTTCAACCTTAGGTGTTGTGGGTAAAGGTAATCTTGGTAAAGAAATTGGCCGTTTAGCCGAAGCGCTAGGAATGAAGGTGATTTATGCGGAACGCAAAGGCGCGACAACAGTGCGTGAGGGTTATTTACCTTTTGAGCAAGTGTTGCAAGAAGCGGACATTGTTACCCTACATTGTCCTTTAACGCCTGAAACTACCAATTTGATCAACGCCGAAACATTAAAATTAATGAAGCCAACGGCATATTTAATCAACACAGGACGCGGGCCTTTAGTCGATGAAAAAGCCTTAGCAGAAGCGTTAGAAAATGGCACAATCGCCGCCGCGGCTTTAGATGTGTTAGTGAAAGAGCCGCCAGAGAAAGATAATCCACTTATTCAAGCGGCAACGCGTTTACCAAATTTAATCATCACTCCACACGTTGCTTGGGCATCTGATGGTGCGGTGGAAATTTTGGTGAAAAAAGTAACACAAAATATGGAAGAATTTGTCGCAACGGGCAAATAAATTTATTATCGAACGAAATTTCCCCTGTTATGCAGGAGAAATTTGTTATTTCAACCCTTAAATAATAATGATGAATTTACCGATTTCTTTATTTATTGCCCTGCGTTATTGGCGAGCGAAAAGTGCGGATCGTTTTGGGCGATTAGTTACCAACCTTGCGATGATGGGGATTGTGCTGGGCATTATGGCGTTAATCATCGTGCTTTCGGTAATGAATGGTTTGGAAAATCAACAAAAAAAACAAGTGCTTTCCACCATTCCCCACGCCATAATTATGCCAAAGTCAGGCCATTTATCCCGCGAAGCACCAACACCGATAATGCCAGCTTTTGTGCAGCGCGCCATTCCGATTAACACCACTAATGTGATTTTACAAGCACCACAAGACGTGAGTGCAGGGCAAGTGATAGGTATTCAACATTTTTCTGACGATTCCTTATTGAGCCATTTTCAACCCCAATCTTTTGAGCAATTATTACCCGCAGGCGAGTTTAAATTGATAATGGGATCGCAATTAGCGCAAAAATTACATTTACAAATTGGCGATAAAGTCCGTTTAATGATCACGGAAAATAGTCAATATACGCCCTTTGGCCGTGTGCCTGTGCAACGCTTATTTACCATTAGCGATATTTATTTTGCTTCGGGGCAAAATGACAGCAATGCCGTGTTTGCCAATCTTTCCGATATTGGTAGATTGATGCGTATTGGCCCACAGCAAATGCAAGGTTATCGCTTATTTTTACGCGATCCTTTTGATATTACCGAACTTCCTAACTATTTCAGTGCCGATGAATGGCAGATAGCCGATTGGCGTAGCCAAAAAGGGGAGTTTTTCCAAGCGGTAAAAATGGAAAAAAATATGATGGGCTTGTTGATTAGCTTGATTATTGTGGTCGCCATTTCAAATATTATCACGTCGCTCAGCTTAATGGTGGTGGATAAACAAGGGGAAATAGCCATTTTGCAAACCCAAGGGCTGAATAAATCGCAAGTGCGCAGCTTGTTTATTTGGCAAGGGCTATTAGTGGGCATTAGTGGCACCTTGATTGGCACACTGCTTGGTGTGCTAACCACGTTAAATTTAGATTCCATTATGGCGTGGTTTAGTGCAGAAAATATTCGTTTGCCGACAGAATTAAATCTTTCGCAGATTATGATTATTGTTGCGGTATCCTTATTATTTTCTTTATGTTCAACGATTTATCCTGCGTACCGCGCGGCACAAATTGAGCCAGCAGAAGCCTTGCGCTATGAATAATGCGTAACAAAGTGCGGTGCTTTTTTACGAAATTTTTTACTACAAAGCGAAACAGAAAAACAACGAGAAAAGAATGACAGAGAAGCAAATTTTACTCAGCTGCCAGAATTTAACCAAAGTTTACCAAGAAGGGGAAAACCAAACACAAGTGCTAAAAGACGTTACTTTTTCAATGGAAGAGGGCGAATTGGTGGCGATTGTGGGCAGTTCAGGTTCGGGCAAAAGTACCTTATTGCATACCCTAGGCGGCTTAGATCAGCCAACCAGTGGTGAAGTGTTCATTAAAGGGCAATCTTTGCAAAAGGCGAGCGCTGATGAATTAGCGAAATTGCGCAATCAATATATGGGGTTTGTCTATCAATTTCATCATTTAATGGCAGATTTTAGCGCGCTAGAAAACGTGATGATGCCGATGTTAATTGGTAAGCAAAATCGTAGCGAGGCGCAAGATCGGGCAGAAAAAATGTTGCAGGCGGTGGGCTTAGCGCATCGCATTAAACATCGCCCTTCTGCGTTGTCTGGCGGAGAGCGTCAGCGTGTCGCCATTGCCCGTGCGTTAGTGAATAATCCTGCTTTAGTGCTAGCTGATGAACCTACAGGGAATTTGGATCGCAAAACCACAGAAAGCATTTTTGAGCTTATTTTGAAATTAAACCAAGAGCAAAAGATTGCCTTTTTATTGGTCACGCACGATTTGCAGTTGGCGGAGAAACTTTCTCGCCGAATGGTGATGCAAGATGGTGTATTGCGTGGAGAAAGCTAGATGAACGCACCCTTTTTTATTAGCTGGCGTTATCAGCGTGGTAAGCAGAAAAATCGTTTGGTTTCATTGATCTCAATGTTTTCAACCCTTGGCATCGCCCTTGGTGTGATGGTGTTGATCGTGGGGCTAAGTGCGATGAACGGCTTTGAACGTGAGTTAAATAAACGCATTTTAGCGGTTGTGCCACACGTTGAAATTTCTGCTTATTCTGAACAGGGCGAGAGTACGCCAATAAAAAATTGGCAAAATTTAACCGCACTTTTAAAACAAGATCCTAGCGTGGTGGCAAGTTCCCCTTTTGTCAGTTTTACCGCTTTGGTAGAAAATGGTACGAAGTTAAAAGTGGTGCAAGTGAAAGGCATTGAAGTAGACAAGCAAGATCAAGTGAGTGCCTTGGGGCAATTTGTATTAGGCGATGGCTGGCAAAATTTCTCTCGTGAAGGCGGATTAGTCTTAGGTTCTGGCATTGCGCGCGAATTAGCGGTGCAAGAAGGGGATTGGGTAACATTGTTGATTTCTCAATCTGACGGCACCAATAATTTTACCCAGCCAATGCGTGAGCGTATGCAAATTACAGGAATTTTGCGCCTTGACGGCCAGCTCGATCACAGTTATGCCTTAATTCCCCTTGCAACTGCGCAGCAATTCTTGGATTATTCCGCCGATGAAGCCACTGGTGTTGAACTCAAAGTGCAGCACCCTTTTGCCGTGCAACAACTGGATTACCCAACCTTGCAACAATATCCACAATTTTTGTCTGCGCAAAATTGGATTAGTAAATTTGGCTATATGTACCGCGACATTCAGCTTATTCGCACGGTAATGTATTTAGCAATGGTGCTGGTGATTGGCGTGGCGTGCTTTAATATTATTTCAACTTTGATTATGGCTGTGAAAGACAAGCAAGGCGATATTGCTATTATGCGTACCCTTGGCGCAAATGATGGCTTTATTAAGCGAATTTTTATTTGGTATGGCTTACAAGCTGGAATGAAAGGCTGTGTCATCGGGCTGCTGTTAGGCTGCGTAACGGCATTAAATCTCACCCAATTAATTAAAAGCATTGAATTTTTAATTGGCAGAAAACTGCTTTCAGACGGCGTGTATTTCGTGGACTTTTTGCCGAGTGAACTTCATTGGCAAGATATTGCGGTGGTCTTTGTGGTGGCCTTAGTGCTAAGTTTGATCGCTAGTTTATATCCAGCAAGTCGCGCTGCAAAATTGCAACCTGCGCAAGTTTTAAGCAGTCATTAAGAATTTATCAATAATATTTTTAAACTAGTTTACTAGTACAAAAATGCGTGTTACATTGACACACAACGAAGTATTCGCAATGCGGATAAGCAAGTAATTATAAAATACAAACCAAGATGTAAGAGAGTGATGTATGACAAAAAGCAAAAATGACATTTATATTGCTAACGATGACACCCGAATTGGCAAAGTAGAGCAGGTGCTACCACCCATTGCGTTAATTGAAAAATATCCAGCAAGCGAAGTGGCGATCAACAGCGTAAAAAAAGCCCGCCAACAAGCGCACAATATCATTCATCGCAAAGATGATCGTTTACTTGTCGTGATTGGGCCTTGCTCCATTCACGATCCAAAATCTGCTTTGGAATATGCACAACGCATCAAAGCAATGCGTGAGAAATATCAAGACAGCTTAGAAATTATTATGCGCGTTTATTTTGAAAAACCGCGTACAACCGTAGGTTGGAAAGGGCTAATCAATGATCCTTACCTAAACAACAGCTATGCACTCAATGATGGTTTACGCATCGCGCGAAAATTATTGTTAGATATTAATAACTTAGAAGTGCCAACCGCAGGCGAATTTTTGGATATGATCACACCACAATATGTGGCAGATTTTATGAGCTGGGGCGCAATTGGGGCAAGAACCACAGAATCGCAAGTGCACCGCGAATTAGCTTCAGGCTTGTCTTGTGCCGTAGGTTTTAAAAATGCCACCAATGGTGGTGTACGCATTGCCCTTGATGCCATTGGCGCGGCAGAAGCACCACATTATTTCCTTTCTGTAACCAAATTTGGCCATTCTGCTATCGTTTCCACTAAAGGAAATGCAGATTGCCACATTATTTTGCGTGGCGGCGATAACGGGCCAAATTACAGCGCAAAAGATGTCAATGAAGTTTGCGAAAGCATCAAAAAGAGCGGTCGAATTCCGCACGTTATGGTGGATTTCAGCCACGCAAACAGCAGTAAGCAATTCAAAAAACAATTAGAGGTTTGTGCAGATGTTTGCCAGCAAATTGCACAGGGTTCAAACCAAATCTTCGGCGTAATGATCGAAAGCCATTTAGTGGAAGGCAGACAAGATCTGGTAGAAGGCAAGGAATTAGTTTACGGACAAAGTATCACCGATGCCTGCATCGGCTGGGAAGACTCCGAATTAGTGCTGGAGCAACTTTCAAATGCGGTGATTGCCCGCCGCAGTGCCAACAGCTAATGTGATTTTTATAGAGAAAAGGCTGAATTGAAAAAATTCAGTCTTTTTTATGCTCAGCAGATGAGGTGATTTTTTGCGAGATAGATCAAATTTAGAGAATTTTCGCATAAAAATGACTGAAAATTTGGTGTTATAATTCACCGCACTTTAAAATTGAAATGGCATATTAAAAGGAGTTAATGTGAAATTAGACGAGCTAGCTAAACTTGCTGGAGTTTCCAGAACAACAGTAAGTTATGTGGTAAATGGCAAAGCAAAACAGTATCGAGTAAGTGATAAAACCATTGAAAAGGTACAATCGCTAATCAAGGAATATGATTTCAAACCTAACGCAATGGCGGCTGGGTTGAGAGCAGGGAAAACCAATACCATTGGGTTGATTATTCCTGATTTTGAAAATATGAGCTATGCAAGAATTGCTCATCAGCTTGAACAAAAGTTTCGTGAAAAAGGTTATCAGCTGTTGATTGCCTGTTCTAATGATAATCCAAATAATGAGATGGCTTGTGCTAAGCACCTTTTCCAACGCAAAATTGATGCGCTGATTGTTTCTACTTCCTTGCCAGCGGACAATTTGTTTTATCAGCAAAGTAAAGTGCCTGTATTTGGTTTTGACCGTAAGATAAGTGGCGATAATGTGATCAATGTGCTATCTGATGATAGAAATGATGCTTATCGTTTGGCGCAAGATTTGTTTAAACAGCAATCTTTTAACAATGTACTCTTTTTTGGTGCATTACCTGAATTGCCAACGAGCAAGGAGCGTGAATTGGGATTTCGTCAGGCGTTAAAAGAGCGGTCAGAAAATTCGGTAGAATTTCTTTATAGTGAACAATTTCACCGTGATTCTGCGGCGCACACCTTTGAGCAATGGCTTGTAACAAATTCGTTGCCAGATGCGTTATTTGTTACGTCTTTGACGTTGTTACAGGGTATATTCCAAGTGCTATTAAGACAGAATAAAGGGATTCCGCAACAATTAGTGATTGCCACTTTTGGGGATCACGAAATGTTAGAATTGTTGGGCAATAAAGCCCTATGTGCGGTGCAAGATCACAAGAAAATTGCCAATAAATTGCTTGATTTAGTGCTAGAACGGCTTAACCATAAATCTGAATCAGAAAGCTTACCAGAACCAACTAAGGTATTGCGCGATTTGGTTTATCATTGTTAATCGGAGAAAGGCGGTGGCGGTAGCGGTTCTGGCTTGCCTAAGAAGTGCGGTTCTTTTTCAACAAGAAGATCCAATACTGCCTGTAAACGAGCAAAAAACTCACGGAAGCGCACAAAGGTATAGCCACTCGGGTATTCTGCCGCAAAGCAGATTGCGTCAATATTATGATATTTGGCAATGAATAAAGCCCGTTCACAATGAAAACGCTGTGTAATGATGGTGATAGAATGGGCTTTAAACACTTGATCGGCGCGGATCACGGAATCTAAGGTACGAAACCCAGCATAGTCCAAATACATAAATTCATCTGGCACGCCCATTTTTTTCAAATCTTTGAACATAGTGCGCGGTTCGTTGTATTCCACCGTGCGGTTATCTCCGCTAAGCAATAAATAATCCACTTTCCGTTCTTTAAATAGGTTATTCGCGGCTAATAGTCGATAAGAATAGAACAAATTTGGCGTATTTTTGCTGAAATATTTTGATGTGCCTAGCACTAAGCCATAAGGACGATAGGGCAGTTTTTTTATATCCGTATAAATACCTTGGCGAACGTAAAAGCCAATCGCTTGATCAACAAGCACAAGCAATAGTCCGCAAAAAAAGGTGAGGAATAGGCAATACCGTAGAAATTTTCGAGGCAGAGCGTTAAACCACCGAAAAGAAAAAAGGTAACGGAAAAAGGATTTCAGCATAAAATTCATATTTTTTCACATCTTGAGCATCAAAATAATAAAAAACACTAGTAAATTCAAGTAAATTTATTCTAAAATACGTCTAGAAGTTTAGACGTCTAAAATTTCTTGACAAGGTATAGGGCTAAGGGTAGTTTATGTATCCTACCTTGGCAAGGTCGCATCAATGGAATAATGGATAGGCAATGGCAGTACAAACAGCAACACTCTTTACACAAACACCGCTCAAACTTACCTTAGGTAGGGAGCTTAGACACATTGATGTTGCCTACCAAACCTACGGCAAGTTGAATTCGGATAAAAGCAATGCGGTACTGATTTGCCACGCTTTAACTGGCGATGCTGAGCCCTATAATGATGACCCTAATCAAGCTGGTTGGTGGCAAAATTTTATGGGGGAGGGCTTGGCGTTGGATACGTCAAAATATTTCTTCATTTGCTCTAACGTGCTAGGTGGCTGTAAAGGCACAACAGGGCCTGCATCAATCAATCCACAGACACAAAAGCCTTATGGCAGCCAGTTTCCGCATATCCTAGTGCAGGATATTGTCAAGGTGCAAAAAGCACTGATCGATTATCTTGAAATTCCCCATTTAAAAGGTATTGTTGGCGGTTCGTTCGGCGGAATGCAAGCCACCCAGTGGGCAATTGATTATCCTGATTTTATGGATACTATCGTCAATCTTTGCTCTTCTCTTTATTTTAGTGCGGAAGCCATTGGGTTTAATCACGTTATGCGCCAAGCTATTATCACCGATCCTAATTTTAATAATGGCGATTATTATGACGGCGAACCGCCCTCGCAAGGGCTGTCTATTGCGCGAATGTTAGGAATGCTGACTTATCGCACCGATATTCAGCTAGCCAAAGCCTTTGGGCGTGCCACGAAAGTAGAAGGGCAGTATTGGGGCGATTATTTTCAAGTGGAATCCTATCTTAGTTATCAAGGGCAAAAATTTCTCGACCGTTTTGATGCTAACAGCTATTTGCATTTGTTGCGTGCATTGGATTTGTACGATCCTGCGTTAGGTTATGCAAGTACAGATCAAGCTTTATCGCATATCAAAGCGCGTTACACCTTGATTGGCGTAACTAACGATCAGCTTTTCAAAACCGTGGATGTAAGAAAAAGTAAAACTATGCTTGAACAGGCTGGCGTTGATTTGAGCTATCACGAATTCCCTTCCGATTACGGCCACGATGCCTTTTTGGTAGCTTATGATGCGTTTGAAACACTAATTCGCAATGGATTAGAAAACCATTAATTTAGCAGATAGTGAAAAAATAAGGGGCTGAAAAAAATCAGCCCCTTATTTTTATAGGAAAACAGGTTAAATTAAATTACTCACAAAAATCACCAAAATAATAAATGGCACCACATATTTCACATAGTTAAACCAAATTTTTGTGAAAGTGGAATTTGGTTTATTGGAAAGCTCTTTTTTCGCTTCGTCTTTTAGCACAAACCCCACGAAAATGGCACAGCCAAGTGCGGTGAGTAAAAAGAGAATATTTCCACTCACATAATCAAAGGCATCGAAAATGCTTTTGCCGAAGAAGGTGTAATCTTTCAGTAAGTTATCGCTCAAAATAGAAGGAATATTACCGAGCAGGAAAATGCCGCCAAGGGTTAAGGCAATGGCTTTTCCACGGCGCATTCTGAGCTTTTCTTGAAGTGCGGTGATAATTACTTCATAAATCGTGATAGAAGTAGTGAGCGCGGCAATCAGCAATAAACTAAAGAAGATAATGGCGAAAATTCGTCCTGCCCACATATGTGAGAATACAATTGGCAAACTTTGGAAAACCAGTGTTGGGCCTGCGTTCGGCTCAATGCCAAAGCTGAACAAAGACGGAAAAATCATAAAGCCCGCTAAAACCGCAATAACGGTATTGGTAAAGCCTGTGATTACAGCGGTTTGAACTAAGTTTTCTTCCTTGCTCAGATAGCTTGAAAGGGTGATTAGCACGCCAAAACCTAAACTCAAGGCAAAGAAAACTTGGCCTAGCACCATAATAAATAACTGAGGTGTAATCTTAGAAAAATCAGGTTTAAGGTAATAAATAATCCCTTCCGCCGCACCGGGTAAAGTGATGTTGCGGATCACCATTCCAATTAAAAACACAAACAGCAATGGCATTAAATATTTCACCGAACGCTCAATACCACCGATAATCCCTTTAGCTAAAATCACATAGTTGATGGCCACAAAAATAAAGGTGTACAGGGCGATTTGAAGCGGGCTATTACTAATGCTTTGTTCATAGAAGGTTTTGGCATAGTCTTTGCTGATGGTACTAGAAATATCCAGACTACCAGAAATCAGGCTGATAATATAATTCATCACCCAACCGCCAAGCACCATATAATAAGCCATAATGCCGAACGCACCGAGCAAGCCCATATAACCAATGATTTTCCAATATTTTGAATGGGGTTTGGCGGTGAGTTTATCTTCAAAGGCATCAATCGAATTCACACGCAAGCGGCGACCAATCACGTTTTCCACTAAGATCATCGGAATACCGATGACGATCATCGCGATGCAGAATAATAAAACGTATGCGCCGCCACCGTTTTCACCCACTAAATAAGGGAAACGCCACGTTGCACCAAACCCTACGGTTGCGCCAGCGACAGTCATAATATAGGTTAATCGGCTTGACCAAGTTTGTCGTTCAGATTTTTTCGTTGTCATAAACTACCTTAATTTTCAGTTTTGTCTTTGTATTCACAAAGATCTTCAATAATACAAGAACCGCAACGTGGCTTGCGCGCAATGCAGGTGTAACGTCCGTGCAAAATGAGCCAATGATGCACATCGACTTTAAATTCTGCTGGCACAACCTTGAGTAATTTTTCTTCCACTTGCAACACGGTTTTACCGGGGGCAAAGTTGGTACGATTGCAGACGCGGAAAATATGCGTATCCACTGCAATAGTTGGCTGACCAAAGGCCGTATTTAACACCACATTCGCGGTTTTGCGCCCAACCCCTGCTAAGGCTTCAAGTTCTTCACGGGTTTGGGGAATTTCGCCATTGTGTTTTTCGATCAGATCACGGCAGGTTTTAATAATATTTTCCGCTTTGCTATTAAATAGCCCAATGGTTTTGATATAGCTCTTTAAGCCGTCTAACCCAAGCTCTAAAATCGCTTGTGGGGTGTTTGCCACAGGGAACAGTTTCGCCGTGGCTTTATTCACCCCTTTATCTGTGGCTTGCGCAGACAAAATCACCGCAATCAATAATTCAAAGGGCGAATTATAATTTAATTCCGTTGTGGGGTGGGGATTTTGATCCCGCAGTCGAGTTAAGATTTCAATGCGTTTTTGTTTATTCATTGTGTTTATTGTTTTTTATTATCGATTAAGTTTTTCATCGCCAAAATTAGCCCTAAACCAAGGAATGCACCCGGGGGAAGAATAGCGAGTAAAAAGCTACTGTTTAGCTCAAAAAGGTTTAAATGCAACGCCGTTGCCCAGTTGCCGAGCAGGTTTTCCATTCCCATAAACAGTTTACCCGTGCCTAACACTTCACGGATTGCGCCTAGCACAAACAAGCTGAATGCCATTCCCACGCCCATCGCAAAGCCATCAAAGAGAGAAAGCAACACGCCATTTTTTGACGCAAAGGCTTCCGCGCGGCCAATAACAATACAGTTTGTTACAATCAAAGGAATGAAGATCCCTAAGGATTGATAAAGCGTATAAGTGTAGGCATTCATAATCAGCTGCACAATGGTTACCGTGGTGGCGATAATCATCACATAAATAGGAATACGAATGGCGTGCGGAATATGCTTGCGGAACAACGAAACCACCACATTGGTACAGATTAATACCGCAATGGTGGCAATGCCTAAACCAAGGGCGTTGGTTGCCGAGCTAGACACCGCAAGTAGCGGGCAAAGCCCCAACAGTTGCACAAGAGCGGGGTTATTATGCCAAAAACCTTGCTTAAATAATTCGCTCCATTGGCTTTTTAGCCCAGTCGGCACGCTTTGTTGTGGTTCAATGGAAGCCAAATCCATTTCGGTTTCTGATGTATGGTCTAAAGTGCGGTGGTTTTTTTCGTGATTTTCTTGCATTAGTTTTGCTCCTGTTTCACCGCGTTATTATTCATTTGTTGCAATAATGGCAAGGCTGAACGCTTGGTTTGATTGACGATGGCGCGCGGTGTAATGGTTGCGCCAGTAAATTGATCGAATTTACCGCCATCTTTTTTTACCGCCCAATCATTGAGATTATCGGCACTGATTTTTTGTTGATTAAAGCTCAGCACCCAATCAGAAATACGCAGTTCAATTTTATCACCTAAGCCCGGCGTTTCTTTGTGTTCAAGCACACGCAAACCTAGCACTTCGCCTTGTGGCGTAATCCCTACCAGAAAGCGAATATTGCCTGAATAGCCATCTGGCGCAATGGTTTCATAAGCATAAGCCACAGGCTGATGATTTTTCTCTGCGATACAAATTTTCTCAATGCGTAAGGTTTTGGCTTCAGCGAAATCAGGCTGAGAACAACTGGCGAGCAAATCGTTATCGTAACTTTGCGGTGGAATAATTTGTGCAAGCAATTCAGCTTGTTGTTTGGCGATGGCTTGCTCAATAGGGGCTTTCGTTAAGAAATACACAGCGGTAGAAAGTGCGGTGCAAATTAACGCAATAATGCCCAAGATCACGCCATAACGGGTGCTAATTTTTACCGTTTGCATTGCTTATTTCCTTTTGTATCCAGCCACGCGCGGGCGAGTGTAGTGATCAATCAGT
The DNA here is from genome assembly GCF_049366555.1 of Avibacterium volantium. Taxonomy (GTDB): domain Bacteria; phylum Pseudomonadota; class Gammaproteobacteria; order Enterobacterales; family Pasteurellaceae; genus Avibacterium; species Avibacterium volantium_A. Next base: position 54,439 of record NZ_JBMMGT010000011.1, read on the forward strand.
GGCACACAAATATTTGCCAGTAACACAGCAAATGCCACGCCATCAGGGTAGTTGCCATTAAAGCGAATTAGGCACACAAGCAAACCCACAATCGCACCAAAAATCAGTTTGCCTTTTGGTGTGGTTGAAGATGTGACAGGGTCGGTGGCAATAAAAAATGCGCCGAACATTGTTGCCCCACTAAACCACTGCCATAAAGGACTTGGTGCATAAGATGAGGTAAGCCAGTGAATGCCGCTTACCAGTAACATTGTGGCTAAAAAGGCGGTAGGAATTTGCCAATGAATAATTTTCTTCCAAATTAGGAAAACACCGCCAAGTAAAAAGAAAAGATTGATTTGCGCCCAACCTAAACCAAGATTGAGTTCACTCTCAAAAGGCATCACTTCCACAAAAATCGGGGATTGATTAATTTCACTTATCGCCATATTAATCTTGCTTGCTGTTTTGACGGAATCCAATGGTGTGGCTTGGGTAATCCCATCAATGGAATTGGCTAATTGATGCAGGCTGAAGCCGTCCGTAGTAATGCCGTGGAAAATCAGCTGATAAGCATCTTGCAAGCTAGGTGGCTCATTTAATAACGCCACGGGCGGCAGCCAAGCTGTCATTTGCACAGGGAAAGAAATGAGCAACACCACATACCCCACCATTGCAGGGTTAAACAGATTTTGCCCCAAGCCACCGTAAACGTGCTTGCCTAAAATGACCGCACAGAATGTCCCGATTAAAATCACCCAATAAGGTGCATAAGGTGGGATTGCCATCGCGAGCATTAACGCCGTTAGCACCACGCTGAAATCGCTGATATAAAACAGGTTTGGCTTTTTGCGTAAGCGCGTAACCATAAATTCCAACACTAACGCAAGGGAAATGGCGAGCAGGCTTTGAATTAACACACCAAAACCAAAATAATAAATTTGTGCGCCCAATGCAGGCAACATTGCCAACGCAACCCACAGCATAATACGAGCAGTCAATTTGCCCGAGTGGGTGTGTGGCGAACTCATCATTTTAAACATTGCTAAACCTTATTCTTTTTCTTGGGATCGATTTTCTTTTGCTTGTTTCTTCGCTTTTGCCCGTGCAATGGCCGCAGCGATAGCGGCTTTTTTCGGATCAAGTGCGGTGGAATTTTCTTGCGTTTTTTCTTTTGTTTTTTCAGCCGCACTTTGGGTTTCCGCTTGTTCTGCTAAACCTTGATTTTCAACAGGTTTTTCTGCTGAACTTGCAGGTTGAACCGTGCCGTTCTGAGCTTGTTTCTTCGCTTTTGCTCGTGCAATCGCCGCAGCAATGGCGGCTTTTTTCGGATCAAGAGCGGTGGTATTTTCTAGCGTTTTTTCTTTTGTTTTTTCAGCCACACTTTGGGTTTCCACTTGTTCGGTTAAGCCCTGATTTTCCACACTGTTCTCTGCTGAGCCTGCAGATTGAACCGTGTCGTTCTGAGCTTGTTTTTTTGCTTTTGCTCGTGCAATGGCGGCGGCAATAGCGGCTTTTTTCGGATCAAGTGCGGTGGTATTTTCTTTTGTTTTTTCAGCCGCACTTTGGCTTTGAGTTTGTTCCGCTACATCTTGATTTTCCACACTGTTCTCTGTTGAATTTGCAGATTGAACCGTGTCGTTCTGAGCTTGTTTCTTCGCTTTGGCGAGTGCAAGTGCGGCTGCGATAGCCGCTTTCTTAGGATCGGGATTTGCATCAAGTGCGGTGCGATTTTGCCCAGTATTTTGCGCTAAATTTTCTTGCGATTGATCAGCGGACGCCACATTCTCTTGTTCAGCTTGTTGGCGAGCTAAGCGGCGCGCTTTGCGTTGCGCCATAATATCGGAATTATCCGGTTGTAGCTGGCCTTTTTCGTCCACAAAAGTTTTCACATTTGGGCTTTCGCTGTCGTTTTGTTTTTTCGCTTTTAAACGTTCTAATGCCGCTTGCACAGGATCAACGCCTTTCTGTTTGGCGATTTCTTCACGGCGAGCTTCAGCAGCACGTTGGGTACGCGCTTTGCGAGCTTGTTCTTCTTTTTCTAAACGCGCTTGGCGTGCCTCGAAACGTAATTTCGCCTCGTGGGATTTTTGTGCTTGTTCTTTGATTTCCCAAATTTTCACTTTTTCTTGACGGAAATATTGAATAAGCGGAATGTGGCTCGGGCAAACATAAGCGCATAAGCCACATTCAATGCAATCTTGCAGGGCATATTGTTCCGATTTTTGGTGATCTTCACTGCGTGCGAACCAATATAGCTGCTGCGGCATTAAATGCACAGGGCAAGCGTCTGAGCAAGCCGAGCAGCGGATACAGGCTTGCTCTGGCTCGGGTTCGGCATATTCAAAATGATCAGGCGCAAGCAAGCAGTTAGTAACTTTGGTTACAGGCGCGTTGAGATTGGGCAAAATAAAGCCCATCATTGGCCCGCCCATAAACACTGGGAAACGTGGGTCATATTGATAACCCACTTGTTGCAATAGGGCGGAAATCGGCGTGCCAAAGCGAACCAAAAGATTGCCTTTGTGTGGGATTTTATCACCTGTCAGCGTAACCACGCGTTCAATTAATGGTTCGTCATTGATTACCGCTCGTTTGATCGCAAACGCCGTGCCGACATTGTGCATTAGCACGCCAATGCTGGAAGAGCGCTGACCGCTCGGCACTTCAATGCCTGTTAGTACTTGGATAAGCTGTTTTGCCGCACCTGAAGGATATTTGGTGGGAATCACACGGATTTCAATGTCATTTGCCCCTTTTAAAGCGTGTTTAAGGGCTTTCACCGCCTTGGGTTTGTTGTCCTCAATGGCAATAACCACTTTTTCAGGGCGTAAAATATAGCGTAAGATGCGTATTCCTTCGATGATCTCTTTCGGACGATCTTGCATTAAGCGATCATCACAGGTGATGTAAGGTTCACATTCTGCACCATTGATAATCAGCAGTTTTACTTTATTTTCTGCCGATTGAATTTTAGCCGCAGTTGGGAATACCGCACCGCCTAAGCCAGCAATGCCGGCGTGATAAATTTTTTCGATAAGCTGTTCTGGTGTTTGGCTCAGGAAATCTTCAATCGGGTGCTGTTTACGCCATTCATCTTTACCGTCAGCCTGAATTTGAATGGTTAGTTCAGGTAAACCAGAAGGGTGGGCGGCAATATAAGGTGCAATCGCCGTGATAACGCCTGAAGTTGGGGCATGGACTGGCAGATTGCGTAAGCCTTCCCCCTGCGTTAATGGCTGACCTTTTAGCACTTTATCCCCAACATTCACTAACAGATTTCCAGCATTACCAGCGTGCTGTTTAACAGGGACATAGTAGGTTTCCACCAGATCCGCTGGGCGAATAGGTGTGTGATTTGATTGCGATTTCATTTCAGGTGGATGAATGCCACCAGAGAAATCCCATAATTTACCAGAATTAAAATTGGTCAATACATCAGCCATTATTTTTCCGCTCCCTGATTATTCGCGTTGCTTGCAGTAATCTCTACCACGGGAATGGTTAAGCTGGGATCGAATTTCCAATCCCAATGATCAATGTCTTGTTCTATTTTTATCATTGAAATGCAATCTGTCGGGCAAGGGGCAACGCAGAGTTCGCAGCCTGTGCAAAGATCAGGAATCACCGTGTGCATTGCTTTATTTGTACCAATAATGGCATCAACAGGGCAGGCCTGAATACATTTAGTGCAACCGATACACATATCTTCGTGGATAAATGCCACTTTTGGCGCATTATCTTCTTCATCAAAATCCGTTGCAGGCACGTCCACGCCTAATAAATCGGCAATTTTCACCACTAATGGCTGACCACCAGGAACGCATCTGGTAATTACATCGCCTTGTGCAATGGCTTCGGCATAAGGTTTACAACCAGGGTAACCGCATTGTCCGCATTGGCTTTGCGGCAGTAGGGCATCAATTTTTTCTACAATAGGATAGGCTTGTACTTTTAGTTTGATGGACGCTAAGCCTAAAATCGCACCAAAAATCAAAGCAAGTACGCTAATAGCGAGAAGAACATAATATAAGGTTGTCATTTTACACTCTCACTATGCCAGCAAAGCCCATAAAGGCAAGGGACATTAATCCTGCGGTGATTAAGGCGATAGACGCACCACGGAAAGGCATTGGCACATCGGCAGCAGCAAGGCGCTCACGCAGGGCGGCAAATAGCACTAAAACAAGGGAAAAACCAAGGGAAGCACCAAAGCCGTAAACCACAGATTGAGTTAAATTATGGGCTAAATTAACATTTAATAACGCCACGCCTAACACTGCACAGTTGGTGGTAATCAGTGGCAAAAATACACCGAGTAAACGATAAAGGGTTGGGCTGGTTTTATGAATCACCATTTCGGTAAATTGCACCACCACGGCAATTACTAAAATAAACACTAAGGTGCGTAAAAAATTACCATTAAATGGCGTGAGCAAATAGCGATCAATCAAATAGGAACAAAGGGAAGCAACGGTTAGCACAAACATTGTGGCAAGCCCCATTCCAATGGCGGTTTCGATTTTTTTCGATACCCCCATAAAAGGACAAAGCCCTAGGAATTTCACTAGGATAAAGTTATTGATAAGTGCGGTGCTAATAATTAATAAAATATAGTCAGTCATCAGTTTATTACCCTTGCTTTCATTACCTTGTTATGATTTTTATATGCTTGAAAGCCAAGTTGTCAGAAGAAATCTAGCTTGCTATTATCCTAGTTTCTGGCAGGGATAACAATAGAAAATTTTAGGTAGTTTTGTATCATTAGATGTTAATAATGCTCAGATAGAAACTAGAGTTATTCATATCAGAAAATTTTAAAAAATGTAAATTTAGACCGCACTTTTGTTTTGATAGGAATAATCTATGTGTTTGTTCCTAAATTATAACGATAAATTATCTAAAAACGCCGAAAAACTTTCCACTTGAAATTCAAATCCCGCTTCAATGAGGCGCGCTGGCTTAATGCGTTGGCTGTCTAATAATAATTGTGAGCGATCACCTAAAACCCAACGTAATACAAAAGCTGGTACACTGGCGAAATGGGGGCGCTTGAGGAAATCGCCTAACTGTTGGTTAAAATCTTGATTGGTGATGGGCTCTGGGGCTGCAAGATTGAACGTCCCTTCGCATTGTGGGTTTTCCAATAAAAATAAAATCCCTGCGATCATATCTTGCAAGCTAATCCAAGCCCAATATTGTTTACCACTGCCGAGTTTTCCCCCTAATCCTAAACGATATAACGGCAAGATTTTACTTAATGCACCGCCATTTGGACTTAGTACCATTGCGGTGCGCAATAAGCAAACGCGGGTATTGGCTTGCATTGCCGCAGCTTCCCACTGTTGGCAAAGTTGTGCGGGAAATGCTGTGCCAGCGGGAGTGCTTTCATCAATCCAATGATCTTGGTGATCACCATAGAAACCCGTGGCTGATCCTGAGATAAAGGTGTGCGGTGGGTTCTCACTTTGATTAATAAGTGCGGTCAAATTTTGCGTTAAATTTACTCGGCTAGCAAAAAGTTTGGCTTTTTGTTTAGTTGTCCAGCGATGCGCGAAAATCGGTTCGCCAGCTAAATTAATCACCGCATCAAAGGCATTGAGATTTTTCAATGGGGCAAGATTGTCAATTTGTTGTATTTCGGTTGGAAAACGCTCAGGCTGAATGTTGCGCGTTAAAAGGCAAATGCGATATTGTTTGGCGAGAAGTTGTGGGATTAAGGCTGAACCAATCAGCCCTGTGCCTCCAGTGAGTAGAATATTCATTATAGGCTAGTTTCAAATAATTCTTGCACACGTTGCATTAAGTCTAAAATTGCGGTGCCTGAGGTTGGAGTGATAAAAATGGTGTCGTCCCCTGCGATCGTGCCAAGAATACCGTCTGCTTTGCCTACAGAATCTAATAAGCGCGCGATAAGTTGTGCTGCGCCAGGGCTAGTTTTTACTACGATTAAAAAATCGTTGTGATCGATGTCTAACACTAAATTTTTTAATGGGCTACTAGAGGTAGGCACACTTAATTCCGCTGGTAAACAATAGACCATTTCCATTCGGCTATTGCGAGTGCGAACTGCGCCAAATTTAGTTAGCATTCGGGAAACTTTAGATTGATTAATATTGCTAAAACCGAGCTGTTGCAAGGCGTTTACAATTTCCCCTTGCGAACCAAAACGCTCTTGTTCTAGCAAGGTTTTAAACGCAGAGATTAAATTATCGTTTTTGTCTGTACTCATAATGTTTGGTTATGTTGCGAATAACTGCAAAGATTTTGCATAAAAATTCAATTTTTAGCAAGTTTTAAAAGCCATAATAGAAAGGAAATGCAACAATTTTAAAATAAATTTTTTAAAAATTTGAATTAGATCTCACTATTGGATTTCTCTGTTTGAATTTGCCATGGGATAAGTCTAAAATCCAATTAACTTGATTTATAACCAAAAAGAGGAGTATTAAATGAAAGTTGCAGTTTTAGGTGCCGCAGGCGGAATTGGTCAAGCATTAGCATTATTGTTAAAGTTACAGCTACCCGCTGGTTCAGAATTATCTCTTTATGATATTGCCCCAGTTACCCCAGGTGTTGCGGTGGACGTTAGCCATATCCCAACCGCGGTTAAAGTGCGGGGATTTTCTGGTGAAGATCCAACACCTGCGTTACAAGGCGCAGATGTGGTGTTAATTTCAGCAGGTGTAGCGCGTAAACCAGGTATGGATCGTTCTGATTTATTTAATATTAATGCGGGTATTGTGCGTAATCTTGTTGAAAAAGTAGCACAAGTTTGCCCGAAAGCCTGTATTGGTATTATCACCAATCCTGTTAATACCACTGTTGCCATTGCCGCAGAAGTGCTGAAAAAAGCGGGCGTGTATGATAAACGCAAACTATTTGGTGTAACAACATTAGATGTGATCCGTTCAGAAACCTTTGTTGCAGAGTTAAAAGATCTTGATGTTTCACGCACCGCTGTGCCAGTGATTGGTGGGCATTCAGGCGTAACTATTTTACCTTTACTCTCTCAAGTGCAATATGCGCAATGGAAAGAGGAAGAAATCGCACCGCTTACCAAACGTATCCAAAACGCAGGTACGGAAGTGGTGGAAGCCAAAGCAGGCGGCGGCTCAGCAACCCTTTCTATGGCGCAAGCCGCAGCACGTTTTGCCCGCTCTTTAGTGAAAGGCTTGAGTGGTCAAACTGTGGTGGAATGTAGCTATGTAGAAGGTGATGGCAAATACGCACGTTTCTTCGCGCAGCCTGTTCGTTTAGGTAAAGACGGGGTAGAGGAAATTCTGCCAATTGGCGAATTAAGCGCTTTCGAGCAAAAAGCCTTAGAAGATATGTTGCCAACCTTGCGTGCTGATATTGAACTTGGCGAAAAATTTGTGAATAGCTGATTTTTAAGCTGAAATGAAAGGGGCATTATTGAAATGCCCTTTTTTAATGGGAGATATTAGTTTTGGGTCTTAATGCTTTCACCCAAATGAATTTCATAACCCAAATTGATAATGTGGCTTTTCATTTGGATACCTTGTAAGCGATTGAGCAATTCTTGCGCTGCAATTTTGCCAATCTCTAATCTTGGCGTGATCACGGTGGCAAGCTGTGGTGTCATTGATTGCCCCACATCGTGGCCGTGGAAACCTGCAATGGCGATCTCTTGTGGAATCTTAATCCCCAAACGCTGACATTCAAACAACGCACCAATAGCTAAGTCATCATTGGTGCAAAAAATGCCGTTGGTTTCGGGGTATTGGCTTAAGGCTTGGCGCAGTAAATTTGCCCCTAAAGTGAAAGAAGAGGGTTCAGAGGTAATCAGGCTATGTGGTGTTAAGCCGTGTTTTTTCATTGCATTTTCATAGCCTTGCATTTTCAGCTTGGTTCGTTTGTCCATTCGCGCAGTGAAATAAAGGATATTTTTATGCCCGTAATGAATCATTGTTTCCACTATAGATTGCGCCGCCGCCACATTATCAAAGCCCACCACTTGCTGAATGCCCATTTCGCTGCTGTCCATAATTTCAATCACAGGAATATTGGCGACTTCGAGCATTTTTAAGGTGCGTGGGCTATGGTGATTTTCCGATAAAATTAAACCGTCCACATTATAAGAAAGCAGGCTTTCAATGCGTTGTTCTTCTTTTTCTACGCTATATCCATAGTGCGCCACCATCGTTTGATAGCCAGCTTTATCGGTAATTAACTCAATACCTTTCAACACTTCCGCGAACACTTGGTTGGTGAGAGAGGGCAATAACACGCCAATGGCCAAACTTTTGGCGTTAGATAAAATATCAGGTGCTCGATTAGGAATATAGCCAAATTGTTCAATCGCGGCAGCGATTTTGTGCTGCGTTTCTGGCGCAACGGAATCAGGATTGCGTAAATAACGGCTGATGGTCATTTTGGTTAAACCAAGATGATCGGCAATCATTTGTAGGGTGGGGCGTTTTCGTCTATTCATTTTCGTCTGTTTATCGGCAGAGAAAGGAAAATAATAATCCGCTATTCTAGTAAAAATTTCACAAAAAATCACCGCACTTGGGGGGAGTTAATCATTCATTTTACATTTGAGCTAGGGTTATTTTTCGTAATAACTATACTGAGAATAGCTCATTTAAAATAACTAAATTTCACTACATTCACTTTATTCTCATAAAAAATAGGCTCTAGCTCAAATGTAAAATGAATGATCAACAACCCCTAAAATCAGCGTATAATGAAAACATTCACTCATCAGTTGATGGTAAAGCGAGGAAGCTATGTTGAAAGAAACTAAATCAAAACAAACTAATCTCACCGATGTACAAAATGCCCTAGATCAAACCGTGGCAGAAACAATTCGTTTAACGCAGTATAGCCACGGCGCAGGGTGCGGTTGTAAAATTTCGCCGAAAGTGCTGGAAACTATTTTACATTCTGAAATGGAAAAATTTGTTGATCCTAATTTATTGGTAGGCAATGAAACCAAAGATGACGCAGCGGTTTATGATATTGGCAATGGGGTAGGCATTATCAGCACCACAGATTTCTTTATGCCGATCGTAGATGATCCCTTTGATTTCGGGCGCGTTGCCGCCACCAATGCCATTAGTGATATTTTCGCAATGGGCGGTAAACCCATTATGGCCATTGCGATTTTAGGTTTCCCAATCAAATTACTTCCACCTAGTGTGGCGCAACGTATTGTGGACGGCGGGCGTTTTGCGTGCCAACAAGCAGGCATTGCCTTAGCAGGTGGTCATTCCATTGATGCCCCAGAGCCGATTTTTGGCTTAGCCGTAACAGGCGTGATTTCTACCGACAAAGTGAAAAAGAACGCTTCCGCGCAAGCTGGCTGCAAACTTTATCTCACCAAACCGCTTGGCATTGGCGTTTTAACTACGGCGGAGAAAAAAGGCAAACTTAAACCTGAACACAAAGGCCTTGCCACCGCAACAATGTGCCAAATGAACAAAATTGGCGCGAAATTTGCGGAATTAGACGGCATCACCGCAATGACAGATGTAACTGGCTTTGGCTTGCTTGGCCATTTAAGTGAGATTTGCGAGGGTTCTCAGCTCAAGGCAAAAGTGTATTTTGATAAAATCAAAACCCTAGACGGCGTGATCCGCTATATTGAAAAAGGCTGCGTACCCGGTGGTACAGGACGAAATTTTGAGAGTTACGGACATAAAATTTCCCCAATAAATGATCTACAAAAAGCCGTATTGTGCGATCCGCAAACCTCAGGTGGTTTGCTTATTGCGGTAAAACCTGAAGCGGTGGAGCAAGTAACAGTGCTAGCACAGCAAGAAGATGTGGAATTGTTTGAGATCGGAGAACTCAGGGATCAAGATCAAGTATTTTTGATTGAAGTAGAGTAGTGTTCAAAAGAAAAATCCCTCAAGTAATTGAGGGATTTTTTATGCTTATTTTACTTGATCGATCAAAAACTGCGTGAGTAAATTTACAGGGCGTCCGGTTGCGCCTTTGTTGGCGCCTTGTAGCCAGGCGGTGCCAGCGATGTCTAAGTGTGCCCAAGTGTAGTTTTTGGTGAAGTTAGATAAAAATTCACCAGCGGTGATCGCACCGCCCCAGCGGCCGCCGATGTTGGCTAGATCAGCAAATGGGGATTTAAGCTGTTCTTGGTATTCTTCGCTTAATGGTAAACGCCAAGCTTTATCCGCGCTTTGTTGTGCGGCATTGAGTAACTGTTCCGCAAGACGATCATTTGGCGACATTAAACCGCTGTTGTGTTGTCCTAGCGCCACTACGCAAGCCCCCGTTAGCGTGGCGACATCGATCACTAACTCAGGCTCAAAGCGTTCTACATAAGTGAGCGTATCGCACAGCACTAAACGCCCTTCTGCATCGGTATTCAGCACTTCCACGGTTAAACCGCTCATTGTGGTTAAAATATCTCCTGGGCGATAGGCATTGCCGTCTGGCAAGTTTTCGCAACCTGCTAGCACGCCAATCACATTTAACGGTAGTTGTAATTCCGCTAACGCATTCATTACACCATAAACCGAAGCCGCGCCGCCCATATCGTATTTCATTTCGTCCATACTATCTGCTGGTTTTAAGGAAATACCGCCTGCGTCAAAGGTTAAGCCTTTACCCACTAAAACAATAGGTTTTGCTTGCGGATTTGGGTGATTACGGTATTCAATAATAGAAAGCTGCGCTTCGTTTTGGCTGCCTTGTGAAACCGCAAGGTAGGCATTCATTCCAAGCTCAGCCATTTCTTTTTCACCAAGCACGCTCACTGTAAAGTGCGGTGATTTTTCAGCGAGTTTTTTCGCTTGTTCTGCTAAATACACAGGATTACACACATTTGGCGGGCAATTTGCCACATCTTTCGCGCAACGTACGCCAAGTGCAATGGCTTGTCCTTGTTGAACCGCTTTTTCTGCTTGTTCTTGTTGTGCTGAATCAACGGCAAACACCATTTCTTGCAAAGCGGTATTCTGATCTGATTTTTTGCTTTTGAATTGATCGAATTGATAAAAACTTTCTGCGATGCTTTCAACGGCAAATCTCACATTCCAATAAAGATCACGTTGGTTGATTTGCACTTCCGTTAAAAAGTTATACACCTGCGCCGCATTGGTGGCTTTCACTGCTTGAATAACGCTTTTGATGAGTTGTTTATATTGACGAACATTGAGTTCCCCTTGTTTGCCACAGCCCACCACGAAAACGCGTTCTAAATTCGCATTAGGTAAACGCAAGGTAACCACTTCGCCTTGCTTGCCTTTCACATCGCCTGCGCTGATAAGTTGGCTAATTGCCCCTTGGCTTAATTGATCAAGCGCCTGTGCGGCGGGGGAAAGTTTTCCTTCTTCAAATACGCCAACGATCACATTACCGGTTAGCGCAGAAAGTGCGGTGTTTTTTACAGTATATTTCATTTGTTCCTCACTAATTACTGCCTTCTGTTAAAAAATACGTTATTATACACCATTCAATTTGAAACGACTTCCATAAAAATTGCAAGCAAAATAACATAGGCAATACGGTGATTTTAACAAGATATTTAACCAAAGAAGTATTAAAAAGCCAAACGGCTATTCTGTTCATTTTACTTCTCATTTTTTTCTGCCAACAACTTGTGCGTGTACTCGGTTCTGCGGCCAATGGTAAAGTGCCAGCCGATTTGGTGTTTTCATTATTAGGCTTAGGAATGCCCACAATGGCGCAATTAATGTTGCCTTTGTGTTTATTTATTGCGTTGTTGCTCACCTTTGGTCGCCTTTATGCGGAAAGTGAAATTACGGTAATGCGCGCCTGCGGTGTGGGGCAAAGTTTATTGGTAAAAGTGGCGTTAATCTTATCGTTAGCCACGGCGGGGCTAGCCGCTTACAATGCGTTGGTTTTATCCCCTTGGGCGTTGCAAAAACAAAGCCAAATCGTTAAAGATGCCAAAGCAAACCCGACAATGGGGGCGCTAGCCGCTGGGCAATTTATTTCTGCCAATAGCAGTGATTTAGTGTTGTTTATCGATAAAATTCAAAATAACACCATTCAAGGGGTGTACGTTTTTCAAATGCAAAATAAGAAAAATGAAAAACCTTCTGTGATTGTGGCGGACTCAGGTGAACTCACCGCTTTACCAAATGGCGATCAGGTGTTAAATCTTACCCATAGCCAACGTATTGAAGGCAGTGCGATGTTGCCCGATTTTCGGATTACGGATTTTGAGCAATATCAAGCCTATTTAGGTTATAAGGCCACAAAAAATGATAGCGATGATGCGGAAACCTTGCCGTTAAACCAACTGTTAACTAGCACCACGCCAGCGGGAAAAACGGAACTTCATTGGCGCATTACCTTAATTCTCGCCGTGCCAATTATGGCATTAATCGCCGTGCCATTGAGCCGAGTAAATCCGCGTCAAGGAAGATTTGCAAAAATTTTACCCGCACTTTTGCTCTACTTAATTTATTTTTTATTACAAAGTTCGTTCAAATCTGCTGGTGCTGCAGGCAAATTAGATGCGAGCATCTTAATGCCTGCCGTCAATGTTGCCTTTTTAGTATTAGGTATTGTGTTAAACAGCTGGAACAGTGCGTTTATGTATAAAATTCGTTACCACCTTCTCAAAAAACGAGCCTAAGGAATAAAAATAATGATGAATACATTAGACCGTTATATTGGAAAATCCATTTTAGGGGCGATTTTTGCCACTCTGCTCACCTTGGTGGGGCTTTCTGCCATCATTAAATTTGTGGAACAATTTCGCAATGTGGGGCGAGGCACTTATGATGTGTTGCAAGCAGGGCTTTTCACCGTTTTAACCATTCCTAAAGATGTTGAAACTTTCTTCCCGATGGCGGCTTTATTAGGTGCGCTGATCGCCCTTGGTAACTTAGCGAGCCGTAGTGAATTAGTGGTAATGCAAGCGTCTGGATTTTCACGTTTAAAGATTGGTTTTGCAGTAATGAAAACCGCCATTCCTTTGGTAATTATGACGATGATCATTGGCGAATGGGGCATTCCGCAAACGGAACAATTTGCCCGTGATATGCGTGCTAAAGCCATTTCAGGCGGTGAAATGCTTTCCGTTAAAAATGGCGTGTGGGCAAAAGACGGCAATGATTTTATTTACGTCAGACGTATCACGGATAATGTCAAACTCAATGATATTTATATCTATCATTTCAATAATAAACGTCAGCTAGAGCAAGTTAGCCACGCCAATCAAGCAGAATTTAAAGACGGCAACTGGCAATTGATGCAAGTGAATAAATCACACATTTCAGCGGACAAAATCACCACAGCCAATTATCTCAACGAAGCGTGGCAAACTACCTTAACGCCCGATAAATTAGGCATTGTGTCTTTACGTCCGACTTCACTTTCTATTTCAGGGCTAGCGGATTACATTGCCTTTATGAAAGAAACAGGGCAAGATTCCAAGCGTTTTGAACTCACTTACTGGCGGAAAATATTCCAACCGATTTCCGTAGGCGTAATGATGTTGCTGGCGCTCTCTTTCATCTTTGGGCCATTGCGTAGCGTAACGATGGGCGCAAGAATGATCACAGGAATTTGCTTTGGCTTTTTATTTTATGTGGTCAATGAGATTTTCGGCCCGCTGAGTTTAGTTTATAATGTGCCGCCCATCGCAGGGGCATTAATGCCGAGCGGATTATTTATTCTCATCACTTGGTGGCTACTGGCGCGCAAACGCTAGCAACTCAAGTGCGGTGTAAAAAAGAGCCATTTTTTATAAATGGCTTTTCTTTTGATTATTTATGACAGGAAATTTTATGGCAGAAAACAATTCATTAACCTTGGTAACTCACACAATTTCTCAATGGAAAGATTGGCTGATTGGCTTTATTCCTAACATCGTTTCAGCCATTATTTTGCTCACGCTTTTCTATTTTCTTGCCAAAATTCTAAGCAAAGCAGCGTTGCGCATTTATAGCCGCTTATTCCCGAAAAACTTACGCGCCGCGAAAGGCATTTCCATTGGCGTAAAAATTCTCATTTGGTTCTTTGGAATCATTCTTGCCTTAGAAGTGTTACATCTCGCCTCTTTTCTCACTCATCTTCTCGCTGGTGCGGGGATTGTAGGCATCATCGCTGGGTTTGCTTTTAAAGATATTGCTTCTAATGCCTTTTCTGGCTTACTGATTAAATCAGAACAGCCGTTTGAAATTGGTGATTGGGTCAATATTAATAATTCTATCGGAAAAGTGGTGAACATCGGCTTAGTAACCGTTGAGCTGGAAACCATCGAGGGCGAAACCGCGTTGATTCCTAACCAATTGATTGATAGTGCTGAATTTTTTAACTACTCCAAGCTGAAAAAACGTCGTGTAATTTTATCTACGGGCGTTTCTTATGGCGATGACCTTGATAAAGTTCGCCAAGTTACCTTAGATTTAATGCAAGAATGGGATTTCGTGATCGATAAAAATGACATCAACTTCTACTTCACCGATATTGGTAGTTCAACTTTCGATTTTATCATTCGTTTTTGGGTGGATTTCGTTACCTATGAAGACTATTTAGAATCCAAAAGCCGAGCCATTATGGCGCTGAAAAAACGTTTTGAACAAGAAAATATCAGCATTGCCTACAACGTAACGACCCTAGACTTTGGCGTGAAAGGTGGCGTGAACTTGTTCGATAAAGCCATTCAAATCAATGACAATGGCTCAGCAACAAAAGCACAATAAGACAAAATAACGCATTAGCCTATCTGTAACGATAGGCTTTTTTATGTCGAATAAACGTGTTTTTCTTTGTTTTCACTTATCAAGTGCGGTGAAAAATCACAAAATTTTTACCGCACTTTAAAATTGACTAAAATTACTTCACTCATCATCAAATTCGTAAATTTTACTTGCAAGCAAAAATCAACTCCGTATAATTCACCACATCGACAACACATTAGGTTGTTTTCTCAAACTCCTTAGCCAGTGTGACGAAATTGGTAGACGTAGCGGATTCAAAATCCGCCGCCCTTAAAAGCGTGCCGGTTCGAGTCCGGCCACTGGCACCATTAAGAATTTCGTGTTAAGCTGTAAGTTAAGCCTTTCAAATCAGTAACTTACAGCTTTTTTCTTTTCTGGCAAATTATCCAAAATATCATTTTTAGCATCAAATTTTGTCGTGTCTAAAAGGTACTTTGACGTAAGTTTGACGTGATTTGCGTAGCTTAACAGATGGTCTGCATTGAGATGCGCATAGCGTTTGACCATCTCCAGTGTTTCCCAGCCGCCAAGTTCTTTCAGCACCATCAGTGGCGTACCATTTTGGACGTGCCAACTTGCCCAGGTGTGCCGTAAATCGTGAAAGCGAAAATCATTAATGTTGCAACGCTTGGCCGCACGGTTGAAGTCATCACGATCGACTTCTATTATTCGCTTCCCCTTACCACGGTGAAAAACATAGGGTGATAGTTGTTCTTCCCGCCGTCTTGCGATTATGGATAAAGCTTCTTCGCCCAGCAGTAGCGATCTTGCACGCCCTGATTTAGCAATATCACTACTTACAATAGCAATATTGCGAGAAAGATCTATTTTATCCCAAGTAAGCGATAAAATTTCAGTCATTCTTGCCCCAGTGGCAAGAGCAAAAGCACACACATCTCGCATCCAGCTAAGCTGCAATGCGCTAAGAAGTTCAAGGGCTTGTGGCTGAGTGATCCAGCGCACCCTAACTTTAGGCTCTTTATTTTTAGGGATATAAGGGATACTATCTATCCACCCTGCTTTTTGAGCAAGTGATAAAACACGCATTATTGAGCTACGATAACGGTTTTGTGTGGATAGCGATAATTTTTCCCCCGTACTTGTTTTGTGCGTAGGGAGATTATTTACAATATCATCAGTTGTTAAAGAGCTAAGAGTTCGCCCAGCCAATACAGATCGCCAATATTCCGTGTGGCGGATTTTGGTCTTAAAATCTTTTTGCCCTTGCGAAACTTCAAGAAACCTTATTAGTGCTTCTTCGATCGTTCTTTCGGGCTTTTTATTGAGTCTCTCGACTTGCCAATATTCGTGTTTTAGCTTGTCGTGTAGCTCTTGGGCTAATTTCTTTTCAGTTGTTTGAGCAGAGCGTCTAATTCTCTGGCCGCTCGGTGTGGTAATATCGATTTGCCATACACCGAATTCATTTTTTCTGATCGGCATAATTTCTCCTTATCGCCGACCTGATCGTCTAATCGGCAAACATTGTGCGTGTTTTGCCGTTTTTGATCAAGCGTTGTTTTACTGACTCGCCATACTCGTGATCCCTCCATGCGGAAAAATCCCCAATGAAACCGATGTGCATAAACCGCACCGTAGCTCATTTTGAGTTTACTGGCGACCTCTGAAATTGTTAGGGTTTCTTCCATATTCCCTCCAATAAAAAGCCCCGACTAGCGGGGCGTTATCGTTACTTATCTTTATTTCTCTCAATCAATTTATATTGGCGGAAAAACGCTTGTACTGCAAAAGCAACTGCTGCTCCCGCAATCATACCTAATATAAGCATTGTTACTCCTTATTGTCCTACTTTAATAAAAGGCACTGAACCATTCGGTGTCATTGTGGTTGGCAATACACCGTTCCATTTTTCCGCTGCCGTAAGTTCTACGAGCTGGCGGTTTTCTTTCAATGCCTCATCTTTCGCACGAATAGCCGCAGCTTCCGCTTCACCCGCTAAACGTACTTTTTCAGCGTCGGCTTTTGCCTGAATAACTTCAGCGTCTGCTTTAGCTTGTGCATTGACTTTTACAATCTCCGCTTGTTTTTGCTGTATAATTAGTTCACGCTCTGCAGTCTGAATTGCAACGTTCTTTTGTACGCTTTCTTCAACACGCTTTTCGTACTCCTTGTTAAACTGAATAACCGTTTGAACTGCCGTGATTTCTAGCGGATAGCCCTTTACCGCCTCGCGAATTTGAGCGGTAATATCCGTTGTGAGTTTTGCTCGGTTCTCCAAAGCACGCTGAGCCGTGTAGCTGCTGAACACAATTTCAAGAGCTTGGCGACTGCGTGGCTCGATCAGCTGGTTAATCATATTTTCCGTAGTGCGGTAGTTTTTATACACTAAAATTGGGTCGGTGAGTTTATAAGTAATCACGAGAGCCGTTGTAACTGTCTGCGTGTCGCGGGTATAGGCAGAAATACCGCTCGTTAGATCTCCAGAACTATCGAACGATCCGAGCGTGATTTTTTGCTCTCGGGTGGAAAACTTAATGTCATCTTCCAACCAAGACCGCCAGTGTAAGCCTGCCGACTTTTGCTCTACAATCTCACCATACTTGGTAACTAAACCAATTTCCCCCTCGTCCACTGAAAACGGTGTACAAGCGGAAAGGATTAGTGCCGCGGTGAGTGTTAAAACTAAATATGATTTTTTCATTTTTTCTCCTATTTTTGAATTAAAAAAGCACATTAAAGTGCGGTATGTTTTTAATCGGTTTTTCTTCAATTAGTTTGCATTTCTGGTAATCCCTATCTCATCTTCAAACGCTGGCAATCGCACGGCTTGGAGTTGAGAGGTGTTCTGTTGCAAATGGCATTGGTACGAGGTTAAACAAAAGCTGTCTTTTTTTACGTCAATGTCAATTTGATGAAATTTGAAGATGATTTTCACATCGAGGAAACTAAACGTATCTTCAAGGGCGTTGCCTAGCCTGATGTTGTTAATTAAGACGTGACCGACAAAATAGTCAAAAGGCTTAACGTGCAGCATTGCGAGGCGTTCGTAAAATAGGCTTTTTAAACGTTGTTGGCATTCAATCACATTGTCTAGTTGAATAATGGTGTTTGGTGGTATTGCCTCTATAATCTGGTCGCTTTTCACGCCTGTTACTTGGCTATTTAAGCTGATAAAAGGTGGATTTAAAGGCGTGATGTTTGTTGCCAATCCATTTATTAAAACGATAAAAGGCATTTATTAAAACGATAAAAGGCATTGCAACGCCGTTTATTTGGCTACAAAAACGCTTTAAGCTCTTTTCTCGTGCTGGCAAGGGAGCGTTTTCCGTCTTAAAAAGTGCGGTGCTAAAATTTTCCGTTTTTTCCCTAAAAGCCTTTCAGTGGATCGCAATTAAAGGTATCAATGGTGTTTTTGCTTCATTACGAAAATTAGTGAGCATTTACGGCATTGCTGCGAAGTGGGCAGGAATTATTGGTTCAAAAACTTTTCTTACTTTTAATCTAATGGGAAAAAGTGCGATCAAATTTGGGCGAATTTTTGGTGGGTTGATTGCCACAATGGTGAAAGGGATTTTTACTTTTGCCAGAGCAATGCTAATGGCAGTTGCGACTAACCCGATTTTACTTGCGATCACCGTGATTATTGGCTTAATCGCTTTACTCATTATTTACTGGGACGATGTCAAGCGGATCGCCCTTGCGGTTTGGGAAGCCATTTCAGCTAAAGCCAGCGAGATTTGGGCGGCGATTACCACATCCGCCGATGAAATGTGGGAAGGTATCAAAAACAAAGCAAGTGAGATTTGGGAGGGGGTGAAAACCACCGCAACCAATAAATGGAATGAGGTAACGAACAGCTTTAAAAATGCGTGGCAAAAATCCATTGATACCGTAGTGGGCTGGTTTGAAAGCCTAATACCAAGTTGGATCAAAGATTTGTTTTCAAGCGGGGCTAAAGCTGAGGTGAATGTAACAGGGGCGGCGATGGTTACGCCAACAAGCCAATATGTACAGCCAACTAGCACATTACCAAGCTATACAAAATATGGTGGAAATATGCAATCTACCGTTACGCAAACGAATAACTTCAATATTCAAGGCACAACCAATCCGGCAGGGGTCGCCAATGCGGTATCAGGAAAGCTCAAACAGAACCGCCCTGCCCCTTTTGGTGTGGGTTCAATTGAATATGCGGGATAAAAGTGCGGTCAGTTTTGACTGCGCTTTTTTAATCGAAAATCAAATTTTAAAGATACGGGTTTCTCCCATTGGCATATCAATCGCAAGGCTGAGTTTTCCGCCCATTATTTCAACATAACGCTTGAGCGTGGAAAGGCGTAAGTCATTTCCTCGTTGCTCAATTTGAGCGACGGCAGGTTGTGAAATACCAAGGGCTTCAGCCAGTTGTTTTTGTGAGATTTCCATTTCTTGACGAATGAGTGAAAGACCTGATTCCAATAGTAGTTCATCAGTCATTCTTTCTATGTCTTTGCGATCTTCTGGGGAAAATTCATCTAAGAATTGCTCAAATGTTTTCATATTATTTCTCTAAGTTTGCTAAATAAGTAGTGAATTCAGTATCTGCCAATGCAATCATTCGTTTGTAAAACCGTTTATCGTTACTTTTATCACCAGCGCATAGCACGATAGCTTGACGTAATGGATCAAATGCAAAAAACGTCCTTAAAGGTTTTCCGTGATGCTGGATACGTAGCTCTTTCATATTGGGATATTGTGATCCTTTAATCGTGTCTGCATAGGGACGAGATAGTTCAGGACCAGT
This sequence comes from Avibacterium volantium, assembly GCF_049366555.1. Lineage (GTDB taxonomy): Bacteria > Pseudomonadota > Gammaproteobacteria > Enterobacterales > Pasteurellaceae > Avibacterium > Avibacterium volantium_A. Next base: position 73,843 of record NZ_JBMMGT010000011.1, read on the forward strand.
TATTTTTAATAGATTGAGTGCAGCAGCAACACTTTTCTTTGTTGGAATATCCTGCTGATCAAGCCAATTTGAAAAACAATCTGTAAAGAGAATATTCCACTGATGATTTACAGCCATTATTTGCACCATAAGCTATAGCTTATGTATAAATTATAACTTATTATCTTGAGCTGTCAATTATTATGAGCATAGTAAACCTTTTATTTTCCGCCCTTGTGGGCAAACGTACAACGATTGGCGTGTTAGAGCTTGATGCCCTTTTGACGGAAAGCACCTCATTAAGTAGTCAAATCACGGAATATCCCGTTGAAGACGGCACGGTAATTTCCGATCACATCACGCAAGAAAGTGAACGCTTGAGTTTAAGCGGAGTGATTACCAGTGCGGGGACATTATTTAA